>PMYM01000101.1:39088-40618 GCA_003171235.1 Phycisphaerales bacterium
CTCAAGGCAAAGGTCCGCAGGCAATGCATGGCGCGGCTGCGGAGAATCGCAGCCGCGCCTTTTTTTGCGCAGCGACTGGGGCGGCGTCCCTTGCTGATTCGAAGCGAATCAAGATCATGTCTGGCAACTCACAACCCCTGACCCACAACTCACCTGCAACCCACAACCCGCAACTCGAAACCTAGGGCTGCCGTTTCTCTATCTTTTCCATGCCCTGCATGTACGGCCGGAGGGGCTTTGGAACCGTGACGGTGCCGTCGGCGTTCTGGTATAGCTCCAGCAGGGCGATCAGCACTCGCGGACTGGCGATGACGGTATTGTTGAGGGTGTGGCAGTAGCGCACTTGGCCTTCCTTGTCGCGGTAGCGCAGGTTGAGCCGGCGAGCCTGGAACTCGTAGAACCGGCTGGCGGAGTGCGTCTCGCCGTAGCCCTTGCGGCTGGGCATCCAGGTCTCGATGTCGAACTTCTGCGCCTGACCCTGGCCCAGGTCGCCGGTGCAGACGTTGACCACCCGGTAGGGCAGCTCCAGTGCCTGCAGCACGTCCTCGGCGTTCCTCAAGATCTCCTGGTGGAGTGACCTGGACTGCTCCTTGTCGTTGGGGCCGATGATCACCTGCTCGACCTTGTCGAACAGGTGGATGCGATACAGGCCGTAGGTGTCCTTGCCGGCGGCCCCGGCCTCGCGGCGGAAGCAGGTGGACATGGCCACGTACTTCTTGGGCAACTCGGCCTGGGAAAGTATCTCGCCGGAGTGATAGGCGGTGACGGGCACCTCGGCCGTGCCCACCAGACTGAGCCCGTCGCGCTCGGCCAGGTATGCCTGGTCGCGCCCGACGGGGAAGTAGCCGGTGCCGTACATCACCTCCTCGCGGACCAGCACCGGCACGGTCATGGGCAGGTAGCCCTTGGCGAGCATCTGGTCCATGGCCAGGCGGAGCACGGCCTGGTGGAGCATGCTGCCGGCGCCCTTGAGAATGTAATTGCGGCTGCCTGCAAGCTTTACGCCACGATCGACGTCGATGATGTCCAAATCGGCGCCAAGCTGAATGTGGTCTTTGGGCTCAAAGTCGAACTGGCGGACCTGGCCCCAGCGGCGAAGTTCGACATTCTGGGTGTCGTCCTTGCCGTAGGGCACCTCGGGGTCGGCCGGCTGGGGAACCAGCAGGAGTTGCTCGTTAAGTTTGGGCTCCAGCTCGTCTATCAGGCCCGCAAGCTCCTTGGCCCGCTCCTTGAGCTGGGCCATCTCGGCGATGGCGGCCTGTCTTTCCGGCCCTTTTATCTTGGCGATCATCTCGCCCTGGCGGTTCTGGCGGGTCTTGATCTCCTGCAATTCCTGCTGGGCAGAGAGCAGCCGGCGGTCGGCCTCGAGCAGGGCCTCGAAGTCCACCTTGATGTTCTTGTCGGCGGCGGCCTTTATGAAGACCTGCGGGTCGGCACGGAGTAACTTGACGTCTATCATGGGTGTCTTTCTCGTCTGGCGAACCCGTGGTCCTTAGAGTGCCTAACAGAATGCCGCGTGAGCCGCGTTGC
>PMYM01000101.1:40713-41037 GCA_003171235.1 Phycisphaerales bacterium
CGGCCACGGGGCATTCTGTTAGGCACTCTTAATCACAGTAGGTGTACCCCGCCCGGCCGGACGGGTCAACTGCAAACGCAATAGCCGCGGTCCCGGCACCCAGGCCATCGGATGATTCCTCCATATGACCTGGCGCTCGGCCGGTAGGGGAGCAAGGGCGATGCCGGCCGCCGGGAACCTGCCGACCTGCCATCCATGCCCCTTCACGGCGACAAATAGCGATATACATGCAACACCTTACTGCCAATTCTTTCCTATCTCCTTGTTGATACGTGGCTTAATCGCGATTCACTGTAGTTACGAAACGAAAAATGGCGAAAAATG
>PMYM01000189.1:0-139 GCA_003171235.1 Phycisphaerales bacterium
GCCAAAGGGCCCGCCGAAATTGACGCGCCCTCGCCGGCCACCGCCCAACTGGAAGTTCTGCTGGGGCGGGTGGAGTATCTGCCCCTTCAGAGGGCGGTGGCTGCCGCATTGCTCAACAAAATCGCCGCCGGCGCCCCCG
>PMYM01000189.1:258-3799 GCA_003171235.1 Phycisphaerales bacterium
CGCCGCCACGGTCGCCCGGCTGCTGGCGGGCCTGGTGCCGCAAATCGACCCCGATCAAGCCGCCCTGGCCGGCCTGCTGGCCGACATGGGCCAGTTGGTCCTGCACCTGTGCCTGCCAAAAACCTCCCGCCGCGCCGCCGCCCAGGCCGCCGCCGGCGACGCCGACCTGCTGGAAATCCAGCGCCGCCTGATGGGCCTGGACCACTGCGCCGCCGGCGCCCGCCTGGCCAGGCGTTGGCGCCTGCCCGACTGGCTGGAACAGGTCGTCTGGCTGCATCACCTGCCGGGCGAAACTCTCGATCAACTGCCTCACCGCCCCCTGGTCCTGCTGGTGCAATTGGCTGGACACCTGGCCGCCTTGCCGGACGACCAGCCGAATTCATCGGCCGACGCCGCCGCCCTGGCTGCCGCCTTGGGCCTGACCGCCCAGCAAATCCAGCAGGTGCGGTCCGAGATCCCCGCGCGGATGGAAGAACTCTTCCGCCAGGCCGCTATGGGCGGGGCGGGGCAGGATCTTCAGCAGGTGCTGGTGGGCACGGCCCAGAGTCTTCAGCAGCAGACGCAGGACCTGCAGGGCCGGCTGACGCGCCTGGAGGATCGCTCGGCCGAACTGGCCGCCATGGAATACCTGCTGACGAACCTGCCCGAGGACGGCTCGCTTGCGAACTTGACCTTGGCCCTGGCCAGGGCCTTTGCCTCGCCCGCGGGCATTTCGCCCGCCCCGGGCCTGCCCGTGGCCGCCTTTGTCGTCGCCGACGGGCAGGTCATGCTGGCCTTGTGCCGCCCGGGGGGGGACGATTCCCTGCGCGCCTGGCAGGCCCAGCCGGCGGCGCTCCAGGCGGGCGATTCGGCGGCGGCCGTCATGCAGAAGCTCTCCCCGCCGCAGTTCTTTGAAACCCAACTCGATCTTGAATACTACAGCGCCACGCTGCTGGAGGCGCCCGGCCAGGCCGCCGCCGGAGTGCTGCTGCCGGCCCGCCAGGCGCCCGCCTGGCCGATGCTTCGCGACGTCGCCCAAAAGATACTGGCCCTGTGTCTTGAGTTGTCGCGGCGAGGCCGGCAGGCCGAGGGGCTGGCGGCCGGCTCCTGCCAGTTTCATCGCCAGCGCGAGGCGCAGGTTTCGCGGGAGTCGCTGGCGGCAGTGGCGGAAATGGCCGCCGGCGCCGCCCACGAGATCAACAATCCGCTGGCCGTCATTTCCGGGCGGGCCCAGCTCCTGGCCGCCAAGGCGTCCTCCGCCCAGGACAAGGAATCGGCTGAGCTCATCGCCCGCAAGGCCCAGGAAATCAGCGACATCGCCACCGAGCTGCTGAATTTCGCCCGTCCTCCCGTGCCAGCCCCGGCCCGCCTGGAGGTGGCGGCATTGTTCGACCAGGTAAGGCTGGCGGTGGAAAACAAGAACTTGCCAAAGACGGCCGGCGCCCGGGTCGATATACAGCTTCAGCCGGGATGCCCGCCGTTGTGGGCCGACCCCGCCCAGCTCAAGGACGTGCTGCTGGAGCTGGTGGGCAACGCCGCCCAGGCGGCCGGCAAGGCAGTAACGGTTCGCCTGGCCGCCCAACCGCGGCTGCAGGGCCTGCTGCTAAGCGTTTCGGACAATGGGCCCGGCATGGACCAGGCCACGCTGGCCTCGGCCTTCATGCCGTTCTTTTCGGCCCGACCGGCCGGTCGCGGACGAGGCCTGGGCCTCTCCCGGGCACGGCGATATGTCGAAGCCAACGGCGGCAGGATTTACCTGCAAAGCCAGCCGCAAAAGGGCACGACCGTTTTTCTGGAACTGCCTGCCGCCGGCGCGGAGACGTCATGACCACCGCCCTCCACCAAGCCGTAGTGCTGGTTGTGGACGACGACGAGGCCGTTTGCCAGTCGCTGGGGCTGGCCTTGCGCGCCGCCGGGCTGCAACCCCTGCTGGCCGGCGGGGTCGAGGCCGCCCTGGACATCGCCCGCCAGCAGAGCCTCGACCTGGTGGTGGCCGACCTGTTCCTGGGCGATGGCAGCGGCCTGGACGTCATCGACCGCCTGCGCCGCCGCCTGGGGCAACTGCCGGCCGTGATCATCACCGGCCAGGGCGACGCCGCCAACCTCTCCCTGGCCCGACAGTTCCCCTCCGTCGAACTCATCCGCAAGCCGGTCAACCTGGACCAACTGCTGGGGGTCATTCAGGGCGAGCTTTCGCGAGGCCGGGACGCCCTGCGCCTCCAGCACCGCCATCGCCGCCTGCGCGACCTGGCCCGCCGCTCCGGGCAGCGGCGCCGCCGGCAGGTCGACCGCCTCTACCGGGCCTGCGCCCGCATGGCCGTCACCTGCCGCCAGTACCGCTCCAAGCTGATCTTGCAGGAGCGGCTGATGCGATACCAGAACCAACTGATCGGCTGCCTGAGCGAGGACGACATCTTCCGCGGCTTCTTCCGCCTGTTCGTGGAGCACTCCGGCTCGCTCTTTGGCGCGGCGCTGCTCTGCGACGAGCAGGCCGAGCTGGAGATGGTCGGCCGCTTCGGCGTGCCCTCCCCCGACGGCGTTGGCTTCTGCCGAGAACTGGTCAAGTGCCTGCTGCCGGGCATCCTCGAGCGTCCGCAAGTGACGCGCCTGGACGCCTACGAGCACCTGGAGCTTTTCTCGCCGGAGTTGCACCGCCGGTTGGTGGGGGTGAACTTCATGGTCGTGCCGCTGATGGCGGGGGAGGGCAAGCTCATCGGCCTGGTGGTGCTCTACCGCCGCGGCGAGCAGCCCTTCACCGACGCCGACGTCGCCCTGGCCAACATGGTCGCCCTGCCCACCTCCGCCGCCGCCCAACGCACCTGAGGGAACTTCAGATTCCCGTAGGGCCTGCGGCTGTTGGGCCGCACGCGCAATTCCCCTAAGGGGTGTTTCGCTGGGAATCAAAGCAGCGGATTGGGGGGCCTCCCCAGGCGACATTTCATGTCGCAAGTTCAGTATCTGCACCAGCTTGCGCCAGTCGTTGGGCCTCAACAAAACTCCACGATTCTCAACGCTTCTCAACGCTTGCTCACGTAGCTGGATGACGGCCAGGCGGTGATCCAGGCTGCATCCTGGCCGGGGGTGAGCAATACGCTTGCCTTCGAAGTCACGGACAGGGGCGTTTCTGGCGGCGGCAGTGGCGCCACGCGGGCTTTGGGCGGCCGAATCGTTGTGCCCGGCCGCCTGCTCGCGCCCCCCCCGCGCCTCCCGCTGCTGGGCGGACTGCCGCTCTTGCCAGTGGGCGTCGATCCTGCCCAGCATGGCCATGCCGGCCCTGCGCGCGGTTTCGTCGTGATTGCTGGCAATGGCCAGGTTGGCCAGTTGCCTCAGGATGTCGTCGATGCCCATGGCCATGTGGTGCTCGCCCAGCTTCCGGGCCACCAGTTCCCGGCATTCCAACTGCTGGTTGAACCGGCGCGAGTTCACGAGCTCTTTGAGCCGCGAGGGGGGAATCTTGAGCTTGGCCTGTATCTGGTGGGAATCAAAACCCCCTATGACCAGATCGAACACCTGCTGCCACGTTGCCATGCGATTGTCCTTTCATCGGTGCGAGCCGGAAACC
>PMYM01000091.1 GCA_003171235.1 Phycisphaerales bacterium
GTGGGCAACTGCGGGCTGAGCACGGGCGTGACGCCCGGCCTGACCGTCTATAGCAAGTACACGCTGGCCGTGGGCATGCTGGTGGGAAGGCTGCTGCCGGTGCTGCTGGCCTGCTGGTGGACNNGGTGGCATGGTCACGCTTCTTTTCGCGTGACCATGTTTAGCCTTGCGGGGTGTAGGGCGTGCAACTTGTTGCACGCACAATCCGGAGCATGAAGTGTAATAGGGTGGGAGGAATCGGCTGCGGCCGGTCTCCCACCAAAACTTATCACATGGTCACGCGAAAAGAAGCGTGACCATGCCACCCGGATAGGAATTTCAGCTTTCAGCTTTTAGCTTTCAGCTTTTGATTCTTTGCCTGCAGCCTTCCCCTACTGCGGTTTGGCCTTCTCTTCACCGTTGTCGAGGTCCCTGGGGTCGCCGCCGCTCTCGATCAGCTCGATCTTGCGGATTCGCCGCAGGTGCCTGCCGCCGCTTTCAAACTGGGTCTCCAGCCAGCTCTCGACGATGCGGCGCATGGATTCCTCGCGCAGCACGTCGGCCGCCAGGCACAGCACGTTGGCGTTGTTGTAGCGGCGGCTGACCTGGGCGGTCAGCTCGTCGGTGCACAGGGCCGCCCGTACCCCGATCACCTTGTTGGCCACGATGCTCATGCCGATGCCCGTGCCACACACCAGTATGCCGCGGTCCACCTTGCCGTCGGCCACCGCCTTGGCCGCGGAAAAGCCCACGTCGGGGTAGTCGCAACTGCGGGAGGAGTTGGTGCCCATGTCGATGACCTCGTGGCCCTGCGACGCCAACATGGCAGCAACCTTCTCCTTGAGGGCCTTGCCGCGATGATCTGCCCCGACGGCGATTTTCATAGCACGTTCTCTTTCATCAACCGGTCCAGGGACCGGGCAATGCGCTGGGCCGTTTCCCGATAGGCCGACGCGTCCTGGCCGATCGGGTCGGCGATGTCCCCTGCCTCCTCCAGCAGCAGAGTCTTGCCGGCCGCGGCAGGGATCGCGGCCAGCACTTCCTGGCGGTGCTGCCTGGACATGCAGAATATCAAATCCACCGCCTGAATCAACGCGCCAGTTAGTTTCCTGGAGCGGTGGCCGGCCAGGTCGGCGCCCATCTGGGCGACCGCCTCGGCCGCCTGGGGGCTGGCCGGTCCGCCCTCGAAGGCGAAGCTGCCCGCCGAAAGCACCTCCTGCCCCAGGGCCGGCAGTTCGTCAACCTTGCAGCCCAGCCGCTCGGCCAGCATCTTTTTGTACAGGGCGGCGGCCATGGGGCTGCGGCAGGTGTTGCCGGTGCAGACGAAAAGGACGCTCCGGCGGCACATGCGTTCAATGCTGCCCTGGTCGTATGCCCCCTGGCGGAGCACTCGCAGTTTTTCGCCCTCGAATTCGACGACGGTGCTGGCCTTGGCCAGGCGCACCGGCCCGGCGTCGAGGTACAGGTCCACCCCCTGGCCCAACTGGTCGGCGGCCTCCTGGGCGGAGGCCGCCGGGGTTTGCCCGGCCAGGTTGGCGCTGGTGCCCAGGACGCTCAGGCGGACCTCCCGCAGCAATCGCAGGGTCGCCAGGTCGTCGGGCAGGCGCAGGCCCACCACGTCGTGGGGGGCGATGCGCCGATACAGGGCCGGATCGGCCAACTCCGCGTCGGGAAAGCCCCCGCCGGTGGGCAGCAGCACCGTCAGCGGCCCGGGCCAGGCCTTGGCCATCAGCGTCCGCGCCCGCACCGGCGTCCGGTGAACGTAGCGGCCCACCTCCGAGCGGTCGGCGATATGCACGCTGAAGGGCGAAGCCGGCCGGCTCTTCAGTTCGCGCAGGCGATCCACCGCGGCAGCGTCCGTGGCCGCCACGGCAATGCCATAGACCGTCTCGGTGGGAAACACCACCAGCTTGCCCGCCCGCAGGGCCTCCACGGCTGGGGCAAGCTGCTCCATGAGCGGCCTATGGCGTTCGATTTTGATAAAGCGATCCGACACAAAATCCTCAACTGGCGATTATAGTGTTTTGGCCCCCCCGGCGATACGGCCCCTGGCTAAAGGCCTGACGCTCCGGATCGCTTCCCGTGCCGGAAAAGGTGGAAAAGCCGCCGGTGGCTCTGGCCATGGGAGGCGATTTCGTGGCCGGCCCGGGCGTTCCTTCGCACCAGCGCAGGAGTAGGGCGTGCAACTTGTTGGGGCCGTCGGATAACTCGAAAGCAACTACAACAACTATTGGCCCCAAGCCCCTGCAGGGGCGAGCGTGGCCTCTAGGAAAGCCAGAGCGGTTTAAGATTGGGTGGCAACATCATGAGTCGAAAGCTGTTCCGCCCTGTACGCACAAATGGAAATACACCAGGCGAGGCTTGGCCGGTTCCTACAGGGCCATGGGAGGGTCTGGGCAAATGCAGAGCGACGCGGGGAGAGGCTCATCCAGGCCCGATAGGGCCGGCCAGAATTTAGCCGGGGGTGTAGCATCCCGAGCAACGTCGAGGGGGACGCGCAGCCCCGGTAACGGCCTGGGCAATGGGCCAGAGGCAGTGGCCTGACCGGCCAAGGCATTGATTCTTCCTGCCGATGCTGTGATTACCCTGGAGGAATCGCGTGCAACAAAGTTACACGCCCGACATTTGGCTCAATTCCCAGAAGCTTATCGCACCATCGCGAGCACGATCAACTTCGCGTGCAGGTCCAGCCGTTCGCTCTCCCTTGTGCGGCGCCTTTTCCGGGGGCTGCGCTGCGCACGGCCTTGCCGTGCTTGCCTCGCCCCCGGCTAAATTCTCGCCGGCCCTCCGGGCCTGATTGCGTCCTGCTTTGTGGCCTGGCTGGAACGGCNNTACGCAATCCTAAATTGGGCTAGATTGCGCTCGCCCCATCCGGGGCTGAAGTATCGGACTCCCTCAACCTGCTTCGCGCAAATCCTCTATGTTCTTTACCGTCCCAGCAGGCGGTCCAGGGCTCCCCTGGCATCCTGCATGCGATGCGACTCCAGGGCCCCCGCCGCCTCCAGCAAAAGCTGCTGCTGCCTTTGAGTGAAGGCCATGGCCAAGGCCGGGGCAAAGTCCGCCATTCCCAGCCGGCGGCGAATCTCCGCCCGCAGTTGGGCCAGGCCCGCCAGCGTAACGCCCGACACGCCCAGCACCCCCGGCTGGGGCGGGTAGCGGTCGCACTTGCCTTGCAGGCTCAGCACATGGGGCAGGCCCGCCAGCCGCGACAAAAGGGCCTCCTGCCCGGGCACGGGCGGTTCCTGCGGCAAGTGCACCAGCACCACCAGATCGGCCCGCTCGATCCGTTCCAGGGCCCGCTCGACCGCCTGGCGGTCAACGTGGTGGCCGGGGGAATCCCACAGCCCGGCGGTGTCGGTCAGGTGCACGGGCAGACCGTCGATATCCACCAGGCTTCGCACCCAGTCGCGGGTGGTGCCGGGGATATCGGAAACGATGGCCACCTGCCGCCCAGCCAGGGCGTTGGCCAGCGTGCTCTTGCCGACGTTGGGCGCGCCGGCGACGACCACCTCCGCCCCATCCAAAAGCCTGAGCATTTGCGGCAGGGCCGCCGCCGCCTGGCGCAAGGCCTGGGCCGACGGGTCTTCATTCGCCGCCAGGGCCGACAGCCCGCCCGACCACTGCGCCGCCACGGCCGTGGCCGCCAGCGGCGTGGCCGCCGCCAGCAGCGCCTCCGCCGCCTCGGCGGCGATGGCCGGGTTGTCGTGCGCCGGATGGGCAAAGGCCAGGGCCGCATCGCCCCCCGCCTCGGGCCTGATCGCCGCCCCCTGCCGGGCCAATAGCGCCAGCACCGCCCGCGCCGCCTGCGGCCCGCCGTGGATGTTGATCTCGATCCGCTCCCCGGCCAGGGCGACGATGGCCTCGTCGATGGTCTGCTCGCCATCGACGATCCTGCCCAGCGACAGCACCCCTGGTAGCACAGGCGTCTCGCCTGTGCCGCATTGGTCGCATAAGCGTCTGGAGAACTTCGCCACAAACACCCGCCCCAGCACGCCGGCCGCCTCCGGCCCGGAAAGCACGATCACGGCAATGCCACCACGGGCGGGCGAGGTCACCAGTTGTGCGGTTACTGCCATGAAACGCCAATCGACATCCAAGACTTTACGCAGAGGCGCAGAGAACGCAGAGCAAGACGCAGAGGCGGACTATTCTCAGAAACAAAGAGAAGAAGGCAACCGCTGGTTGGATAAACGAAAAGTCCAAAGGTAACGGCTAATCCAAGTAACAACTTCTTCTCTGCGTTCCTCTGCGTCCTCTGCGCCTCTGCGTAGATTCCGGGAAGGAAAGTACCTACTCTTCTTCCTCCAGGCGGAGTTCGCCCTTGGCCAAATGGAAGGCCAGGGCCACGCCCAGGAGTGTCAGCTCGGGCACAACGGCTTGCTCCAGGCCCTGATTCTCGCGGATGAGCTCGGCGTCGCCGCCGGTCAGGATAAGCAGCGGCCACTTTTTCAGTTCGGTGGCGTAGGCCTCGGTCAAGAACTGGATGGCCCCGCGGGCGCCGTACACCAACCCGCCGATGATGGCCTGCCGCGTGTCCTTTCCGAACGCCCACGTCGGATGCTCCAGGGCCACCTTGGGCAGCAAGGCCGTGCCGCCGGCCAGGGCCGAGGCCCCCAGCGACAGCCCCGGCAGGATCGCTCCGCCCAGGAATACGCCTTCGTCGCTGACGCAGTCAACGGTGATGGCGGTGCCGCAATCGGCCACCACGCAGGCCTGCCGGAGACGGTAATAGGCCATGGCCGCTGCGCACAGCCGGTCGGCGCCGCAGCGCTGGGGCTCGCTCAGGTCGGTGCGGATGGGCAGGGGCAGATCCGCCCCCACCACCAGCACCTCTTCGCCCAGGGCGGCGGCCGCGGACTTGAGTTTGTCCAAGTTGGCCGGATTGACCGAGCAGGCCGCGATCTTCTTAGGATCGGGCATGGCCGCCCACACCTGGGCCAGTAACCCGGGCAGCTTGTCCAACTGGTCCTTGCCCAGCCGGTGCAGGTTGCTCGCCTGCTCCTCGAAAACCTCGCCCAGGCCGATGTGGGTGTTGCCGACGTCGCACGCCAATATGTGATGCATGGGAGTCTCTCTTTAACCAAAGATTCTACGCAGAGGCGCAGAGGACGCAGAGAAAGGAATTCGAGAAGAAACGAATCACAAAGCTCACAAGATCACCTAACTTTGTTTTCTGTAAATGCTCTTCGTGTTCTTTGTGCTCTTTGTGGTTGAATCTGTTCTCTTTCTCTCTGCGTTCTCTGCGCCTCTGCGTATAGTCCTGGCAACGTCGGGATCTCAAGTCTTGTGCTTAACCGCCGGATGCAGCTTGCGCCAAAGTCGGTTGACCAATTCCTTGATGCCATCCCCCGTGGCGCCGGAGATGGGCAGAACCTTCTTGTGGATGGCCTTGGAGAAGCGGGCCAGGGCCTCCTGGGCGCCGGTCAGGTCCATTTTGTTGGCCACGATGATCTGCGGGCGCTTGCCCAGCGCCTGGGAGTGCTTTTTGAGTTCCTCGTTGATGATCCGGTAGTTCTCGACGGGGTCGCCCACCGGCGGGCAGATGTCCACGATGTGCACCAGCACCCGCGTGCGCTCCACGTGCCGCAGGAAGGCGTCGCCCAGGCCGATGCCGCTGTGGGCGCCCTCGATCAGCCCGGGAATATCGGCCATGACGAAGTTGCGCTGGCCGTCCAGGTTGACCACACCCAGCACCGGCTCCAGCGTGGTGAAGGGATAGGCGGCCACCTTGGGCCGGGCGGCAGATACCCGCCGCAACAGCGTGCTCTTGCCGGCGTTGGGCTGGCCGATCAGCCCCACCTGGGCGATGAGCTTGAGCTCCAGGTGCAGGCGGCGGAACTCGGCTGTCCGGCCGGGCTCGAACTCGCGCGGGGCCTGGTGGCTGGGGGTGGCGAAATGCACGTTGCCCCTGCCGCCCTTGCCGCCCTTGGCCACGCAGACCGACTCACCCGGCTCCGTCAGGTCCTTGAGCAGGGTGCCGTAGTCGGCGTCGCGGATGATGGTGCCGGGCGGCACCAGGATGGTCACGTCCCGGCCGTTGGCGCCGTGGCACTTCTTGCTCGTGCCGTTGCCGCCGTTGGGGGCGTTCCAGTGGTGCTTGCCGGTCAGGTGATACAGGGTGTTGACGGAGGTGTCGGCCTGGATGAAAACGCTCCCCCCCTTGCCGCCGTCGCCGCCGTCGGGCCCGCCGTAGGGAACGAACTTTTCGCGGCGGAAGCTGGCGCTGCCGTTGCCGCCGTCGCCGCCCTTGACCGTGATGTCCGCTTCATCCAGAAACATGGAGTGCCTAACAAAATGCCCCGCGGCCGCGACGCCGCGGATTTTGGCGCAGGCCTAGGCGCGAGGGCGAGGACGACCCTGAAAGATGGGTCGTCGAGCCCGAGCAACGACGGCATGCGGCAAAAGATGCGGCGTCCCTCCGGGTTGCGGCGAAAACCGCCCATCTACTTCGTCAGGCCTCCTCGACATATCGCTGAGGATATGTCATCGTCGGCCTTCCTTGTATCTGGTCGATTTTGGCCGCAACGCGGCTCACGCGGCATTTTGTCAGGCACTCTAAAAGCACAGGCGCCGGGCCTGTGACCATTAGCTAAGTGGCTCTAAACAGGCCTGACGCCTGTGCTGTCTTGAGCTCACAGGCCAAACGCATCAAGGACGAATCAGACTATGTCCACGAAGCGCCCGCGGAACTGCACCTTGCCGTCGGTCAGGGCAAAGAGGGTGTTGTCCCGCCCCATGCCGCAATTGCGCCCCGCCCGGAAGGGCGTGCCGCACTGGCGAACGATAATACAGCCGGCCGTCACCGCCTGCCCGCCGGAGGCCTTCAGGCCTCGGCGCTGGGCGTTGGAATCGCGGCCGTTCTTGGTGGAACCTTGTCCCTTTTTATGTGCCATAACACAACTCCGTCTTGCGCAACCGGCAGGGGCCATACCGCGGCCCAAGGGCTGCCGCAAGACCAGTGATTTTAGGGCGTTTGGCCCCTGGGGTCAATACGCAGTTGGAATGAAAAACGTTCAGGCCTTGGATTGCTTACCGCATGACCCAGCTCTTGTCCACCAGTTTGGGCGGGTTGGCGGCGCGGGCGGCCGGTTCCGAGGGCATGGCATACTGCAGCCGCAGGGCCTTCCGCAGGATGACCTTGGTCGAAGCCGCGCCGGGCTGGCTGGCCGGCAAGGCGATTTTCGCCTCTTCGCCGGAAAGCCCGCCGATGAAGCTGTCGAAGGCCCGAGCCTCCGGGTCGATGTCCGGCCAGATGGCCACGCCGTCTTTGGCGTTGTCCTCGCCCTGGAGAATCTTGCCGGTTATGCTGGTCTGGTCGACCAGCAGGGGATTGTTCACGTTCTTCTGGATGGCGTCGAAGACCACCGCCGGAACGGCCACGCCGCTGCGGTAGATTCTTCCGGTGTCGGTGTACAGGGTGAAGTCGGGAATGAAGGTCCGGTCGGCGCCGGTGCGGTTGGCGACGGTGTACAGCATGTACCAGAAGGTCTTCTTGCTGCCATCGGGCAGGGTGACGGCGATGGGCTGGGGATCCTGGTATTTGAAATCCAGTTCCCAAGTCACCGGCACCACGCTGGGCGTGGGCGCCGGCTCGCCTTGCAGGGCGGCGACGAAGAGGGCGGCGACAGCCAACGCCAGCACAGCGGCGCAATACCTCATGCGAGCACTCCTTCCGGGGGCCAACGGCAGTGGCCTGAGTGGCATGAATTTACGCGCCGGCGCGGCTGCTGTCAATGGCGGTGGAAGAGGTTTTTCCCGGTAGAATACTGGCGGCTAAGGAATACACGTGCGAATCGAAGAGGTCAACACATCCAGCCGGCAGCAGGCGATGGAGTTTCTGGAGTCCTGCCGCCCGGGCATGGTCGCCATTTTGGGGCCGCTGCTGGCCCAGCCCGGGCGGTGCATTTTTCTGTGGGCCGACGGGGAGGGCGGTCCTGTGGCCGCCGCCGTGGCGGTGAGCAATCCCGGCCGCACCGCCATGATCTTCCTCTGCCACGTCGGCCTCTCGCAGGCCGGCCCCGCCGCCGTGGTCGGCCTGCTGGAAGAGTTGACCCGGCGGGCGTTCCAGCGGGGCGCCCAACTTGTCCAGGCCATGCTTTCCCCCGCTGGGCATCCAGACGCCGGCCTGCTGGAGCAGGCCGGTTACCGGCGGCTGGCCGAACTGATCTACCTGCGCCGCGGCCTGGCTGTGCCCTGGCAGGCGGGGCAAACCTCGCTGGAGTTTCGCCCCTACGGGGGCCAGGATGCGGCGTTGGCGGAGATAATCCGCCGGACGTACGAGGATTCTCAGGACTGCCCGGGCCTATTGGGTTGGCGGGCGATGGAAGACGTGCTGGCCAGCCACAAGGCCAGCGGGCTGTTCCGCCCCGGGTGCTGGTGGATTCCGCACCTGGATGGGCAGCCCGTCGGCTGCGTCCTGGTCAACGATTTGACCTGGCCGGCCGGCGCCTGCGAGGTGGTGTACCTGGGCGTTTGCCGGGAGTTTCGCCGCCGGGGCCTGGCCCGGCAGATGTTGCGGCACGCGATGGCCCAGGCCCGGCAGCGCGGGCGGGGGGAGATGCTGCTGGCGGTGGACGCGGGCAATTCGCCGGCCGTCGGGCTGTACCGCCAGGAGGGTTTCAGAGAAGACGACCGGCGCGTGGTGTACATCAAGAGCCCCTAAGGGGCGTTATCAACCGCCGGCGTGAGCGGATTGTTGAGAACTGGTGGAAGCAATTTTTTTCGCCGCCTCAACTGGCGGTGGTCGCGATCATTGGGTCGATGTGCACAAGAATTCCGTCAAGTGCCGCGTTGACCATTTTGGATTTCCGCCTTACATTCCCGCCGAGGCAGTGCTGATTCGGCGGTTGTGTGGGCGCCGCCGGGAACCACGGAAGGCACCTTAGGACGCAGGGAACCAATGAGCGCGACGACCAGGAATATTTGTGCGCCTGCCGACTCTGACCAGGCCATTCGCCAGGCCCTGGCGCACCGGCTGGGCCCGCAGAAATACAATGCGTGGTTCCGCCACGGCACGCAGTTGGAGCTGCAGGATGGCCTCCTGCGCGTGGGAGCGGCCAATCCCTTCGTGGCGGGCTGGATCGAGTCGCACTTCGCCGAGGAACTGGCCCAGGCCGCCCAGGAAGTGCTCAAACATCCGGTGGCGATTACGGTGGGCGTGGACGCCGCCCTGGGCGAGCAGCTTCGCCGCCGCCAGCGCGACGCCCAGGCCAAGCTGGTGACCGCCACCGCCCAGGGCAAGTCCCCGGTGGCGGTTTGCCCCGCCCTGCGGCACCGGCTGGAGGACTTCGTCACCGGGTCCTCCAATCGCCTGGCGTATTCGGCCGCCCTGGCCATGACGCACGCCGACAAGGGCCTGTGCAACCGGCTGTTCATCCACGGGTCTTGCGGGGTGGGCAAGACCCACCTGCTGCAGGGCATCTGCGCCGCCGTGCAGGCGGCCGCCCCCAGGGCGCGATTCAAGTACATCACCGCCGAACAGTTCACCAACCACTTCGTGGAGGCCATTCGCGCCAAGCGGGTGGAGACCTTCCGGAATTCGTATCGTCAACTGGACCTGCTGGCCATCGACGACGTGCATTTCCTGGCGGCCAAGAGGGCCACCCAGGAGGAATTCCTGCACACCTTCAACGCCATCGACGCCGCCGGGCGAAAGGTGGTCATGGCCAGCGACGCCCACCCCAGTATGGTCGGGCAACTGGCCGAGCAACTGGTGAGCCGCTTCGTGTCGGGCATGGTGGTGAAGGTCCAGCCGCCCGACCCGGCCACCCGGCTGGCCATCCTGAGGCGCTGGGCCGAGCGGGCCAACCTGCAGGTGGAGCGCGAGGTGCTGGAATTCGTGGCCTCGGCCATTACCGGTTCGGTGCGCGAACTGGAAGGGGCGATGGTGAAGCTGTCGGCCCTGGCCGAGATCAATCGCTCGCCGGTGACGCTGGCGTTGGCGCGGCAGGGGCTGGCCGACCAACTCTCGCAGACGCAGTCGGCCGTGACTATGACCGACATCGAATCGGCGGTGGCCGCGTTTTTCGGCGTCACGCCGGCCGATATCCACTCTTCCAGCCGCATGCACACCGTCAGCCTGGCCCGCATGACGGCCATGTTCCTGGCCCGGCGGCGCACGCGGATGAGCTTTCCCGAGATCGGGCGCTTCTGCGGCAAGAACCACTCCACCGTGGTGCTGGCGGTGCAGAAGATGGAGCGGATGCTGGAGGGCGACCAGGCCTGCCGCTGGATGACAGCCGCCGGGGTCAAGGAAATGCCGCTGGGGGGCGTGCTGGAGCGGCTGTCGGAGCAATTGGCATAGGATAAAACGGAGGCCCCCGGAGAATCCGTCCGGAGGCATTCGGAGGATTTGAAGTGTGCGGCCGTCGGCGGCCCGCCCGCCAAGGCCGCGGCAAATCACCCGCAGGAAGCGGGTGAGTTAATGGGTCAAGGACGGGCGCCTGGGCGATTGAGGCTCCAGGGAGGGTCCTTAACGCTCAGGCGCCGTAGTTTTTTCCCCAGTGCGAGCGTCCCCCTTCGCCTGACATTCCCAAGCGCCCCGCGGACCCAACGTAAGCCGCCTTGTAGAATAGGAACATGATTCAAAGAACAACCCTGGTTTGGGCGATGCTGGCTGCGCTTGCCTGGGGCCAGGGGTCCGGCCCCGGCGCCGCTCCGGCCAGTCTGCCGGCGACCGCCTCCTCCCCTTCGGCCACTGCCCCGCTGGAACTCCAACTCTGCCCCGCCCAGGACAAGGCCTTCAAGTTCGGACAGGTGACCCAAGCCAAATTGACTCTGAAAAACGTCTCCGACCGGGCGATCCTGGTGCTGGCCCTCCAGCCGGTAAACAATGCCGAGGAAAAAATCGCCCTTTCCGGAGCGATCTTCGCCAGCCACGACGGAACCAACATCGCGCATGAGGGGTTCCTGCTGCCCGGCCAGCAGGTCGTGGTGGAGGCGCCCTACCGCCCGCTGTTTGGGGTGGAACTGTTCAACGCCAGTTATGTCGCCGCGGCGGAGAAGTTCGATGGCAGCGTGCAGTCGCTTGCCCCGCTTTCGCCGCGGATACAGCAACTGGGCCCCGACGGCCGGTTTAACATGGAGCCCGCCTACGGGCGTTTTGACCTGAACGTCTGGCAGGCGGTCTGCCGGTTGACCCGGCAATCGGTCAGTCCGCCCGGGCCGTATGCCTCGACCCGGGCGGTGCTGATGGGGAATATCAAAGACCTGAGCGTCCTCTTCTGCCCGGTCAAGGCGAGCGTCGAGGTGGCGGGCCTGGCCCAGGGCCAGTCCGAGCAGGCCTTGGCCGCCGCGGCCGCTCTGGCCAAGGCCAAACCCGACACCCAGCCCATGCTGGCCTACAGCCAGGCCCTGGGCGGGTATGTGGTTTTCATCGAACAGAAAAGCTACCTGGTAAAGGCCCCCGCCGCCGCGACCGCGACCTCCAGGGTGGCGCCGGAGGAGCTGCCCCTCCTGCCGCCGCTATTGTTCAAGGACGTCGATTCGGGCCAGCGGGTGCTCATGCAGGTCGGCCAGCGCCAGGACGACGACCCCGAGGCCAAACCCGGTTGGCTGCTCTGGGGCCGTTTGCCGGTGGTCTACGGCGACGGCATTCGTTTGAAAGGCGAATTCGTGCCGGTGCAAGATTGCCTGGGCGAACTGGTTGCCCAGCTCCGCCGCCAGGCCGCCCAGGTGCGGATGAGCAATTACTACTTCCGCAGTCGGTATTACGAACTGCTCTTGCCGGGCGGCCTTTGGCCCTCCACGCAGAGGGGCCCGGGCGGCGGGCGGTAGTCTGCAGTGGTATTTGGGGCGTAGTATTCTACGTGAGCGGCCTGTTATGGAATTTCGTGCGGGCGGCAGTTGGGATTTTCACCGAGGCGGCGCCGTACCTGCTGTTGGGCTTTATCCTGGCCGGATTCGTGCACGTCTTTCTGCCTGGGCGGCGGGTGGCGCGCTCGCTGGGCCAGTGCGGCTGGCGGGGCGTATTCTGGGCGTCGGTCATAGGCATTCCCCTGCCCCTGTGCAGTTGCAGCGTGATTCCCGTGGCCACGGCCCTGCGCCGGCGCGGGGCGACCAAGGGCGCCACCGCCAGTTTCCTTATCTCCACGCCCGAGACCGGGCTGGACAGCATCTCCGCTTCCTACGCCCTGCTGGACCCGGTGATGACGGTCTTTCGCCCGCTGGCGGCGTTTGTTTCGGCCATGGTTGGGGGGCTGATCGTGGATTGGATCGAGCACGTGCCCATCCTGGGGGCCCTCCGCAAGGCCGGCCGGCAACCCAATGGCCGATACGCCTGCCCGATTCACGTTGAGAACAGCCAACCGGATTTCGACTTCACCGCCGCTTGCTGCGCCGGCGATGGCGGGAATGAGCTGCGCCGGAGCTGGCACTGGCGGGTGCTGAGCTTCGGCTGCCGCGACGTGATGCGGGACGTGGTCTGGTCGCTGCTGGCGGGGTTTCTGGTCAGCGGCGTCATCACCGTCCTGCTGCCGGAGGACTTTTTCGCCCGCAATTTCGGGGGCGAGTTTGCCGCCATCGCGGTCATGCTGGGGGTGGGTATGCCGCTGTACGTCTGCGCCACCGCCAGCACGCCCGTCGCCGCGGCCATGATCGCCAAGGGGCTTTCGCCGGGGGCGGCGCTGGTCTTCCTGCTGGCCGGCCCGGCCACCAACTTGGCCACCATGCTGGTGGTCCGCCGGCAGCTTGGCTGGAGGAGCCTGGCGGCCTATCTGGGCAGCATCGCCGGCGTGGCGGTGATCGCCGGCCTGGCGCTCAACGGCGTTTACCATGCCTGGTTCGGCGGGCATTGGCAGATGCGCCTGCAAGCGGCGGGCGGGGAATTCCTGCCGGCCTGGGTGAGCTGGCCGTGCTCGGCCCTGCTGGGGATGCTCTTGCTTTGGGCGGCGGCGGGAAAACTGCGCGAGCGATGGCGCAAGCCGCCGCGTGGAACGGACAAATGCGCTTGCGAGCAGCCATAGGGCGTCCGACGGGATAGAATTCGCCGCTTTTTTCAGTTTTCAGATTTTAGCTTTCAGCTTTTTCTTCCGCGTACTCCCGCACTTCGCACTCTCGCACTTCCCCACTTTCTCCCGTAGAATTCCCTCATGGCCTTGCCATCCACCGACCTTGCCCGCCCGGTGCGGGACTTCGTAATACCCGTTGACAGCACTTTGCGCAAAGACTGGACCATCGCCCAGGCCATGGAGTACCTGCGTGGGCGGAAGATCGAGCAGCAAATCATCTATTTTTACGTGCTGGACGAGAAAGGCGCCCTCTGCGGGGTATTGCCCACCCGGGCGCTGCTGCTGGCTGAGCCGGCCGCCCGCGTTCAAGACCAGATGCAGCCGGCCGTCAGCCTGCCCCAAAACGCCAGCCTGGAAGAGGCGATGGAGATCTTCAGCATCTACCGCCTGCTGGCCCTGCCGGTGGTGGATGAGCAGAATCGCCTGCTGGGCATGATCGACGTCCGCCTGTATGCCGAGGAGGCGGTGGACCTAGCCCAGAGCGACCGGATGCAGGATCTTTTCCAGCTCATCGGCCTGTCGCGCCAGGAAAGCCGGGCCAACTCGGCCTGGAAGAGTTTCCGCTGGCGGCTGCCCTGGCTGGGCTTCAACCTGGCCGGAGGCTTGGTCTGCGCCGCCATCGCCGCCCATCTCAACGGCATTCCCGGAAAGCGGCTGCTGCTGTTGACCATGTTCATCCCGCTGGTGCTGACGCTGAGCGAGTCGGTCTCGATGCAGTCGATGTCGCTGAGCCTGCAATTCCTCCATACCCGCGGCGTGCCCTGGAAGCGGGTGCTGCGGCGCGGGGGCCTGGAGTGGCGGACGGCCGGGCTGCTGGGCCTGTGCCTGGGCCTGGCGGCGACGCTGCTGTCGATGCTGTGGGGCGGGGGGCATCAGCCCGCCCTGGTCGTCGGCGGCAGCATCTGCCTGGCCATAATCGGTTCAGCCACCATAGGGGCGACCATGCCGGTGCTGCTGCACCTGCTGCGGCTGGACCCGCGCGTGGCCAGCGGCCCGGTGGCGCTGATGGTCACCGACATCATCACCACCGCCATCTACGTCGGCCTGGCCACGTGGTTACTGGCATGAGCGCACGGGTGGCGATCATCGGCGCCGGGCCGGCGGGTTTGATGGCGGGCATCGCCGCGGCCGAGGCGGGCGCGGACGCCATCGTGACCGAGCAGCTTGACCGCCCGGCGGCCAAGCTCCTGGCCACCGGCGGCGGGCGGTGCAACTTCACCAACATGCTGAGGCCCGAGGAGTTCATGGCCCGCTTCGGGCGGCAGGGCCGGTTTATGCAGCCGGCGCTGGCGGGGCTGGACCCGCGGGGGCTGCGGGATTTCCTGACGGGGCTGGGCCTGGCCAGCTACGTCGCCGAGGGCGGCGGGGTGTATCCCGTGGGCGACCGCGCCGGCGACGTGCGCGACGCCCTGCTGGGCCGCTGCCGGGAGCTGGGGGTGGAAATTCGCTGCGGCGTTTGCGCCGAGGCCTTGCTGTTCGATGAAAGTCTGCCCCCGGGTTTGCGCGGCGTGCGGACCTCGACAAAGGAAAGAAGCGCCCAGCGGCCAAGCCTTGTTGAGAATCAGGAGATTTCGGCAAGCGCAGTGGTAATTGCCTGCGGAGGGCAAAGCTATCCCGACTTGGGCGGCACGGGCGGCGGGTATGACCTGGCCGCCCAGGCAGGTCACACCATCCTCCAGCCGGTGGCGGCCCTGGTGGCCCTGCGCGTGCGGGAAGAGTGGCTCTGCCAGTGCGCCGGCGTCAGCCTGCAATCGCGCGTGTGGATAGACCTGCCCGGGCGGTCGCGCCGCGGCCAGACGGGCGACGTGCTGATCACGCATCGCGGCCTGTCCGGCCCGGCGGTGCTGGACCTGTCGAGCGAGGTGTCCGAACTGCTGGGGCGCGGCGGGCGAGAGAGCGTGCCCCTTCGCCTGGAGGTCTGTGCCGGCGTGGGCAAGGCCCAGTGGAAAGAGCGTTTGGAAGGCTGGCGGCGGCACGAAGGCCGACGACGGCTGGAAATACTGTTGGCCCAGCACCTGCCCGCCCGGCTGGCGGAACTGTTCTGCCGGCAGGCTGGATGCCTGGGAACACTGGCCTCCCAGGCGCCTGCCGACAAGGCGCAAGCTCTGGCGGAGATGCTCTCGGCACTGTCGTTGGAGGTCAGCGGCACGGAGGGTTTCGCCTCGGCCATGGTCACGCGCGGCGGGGTGAGCCTGCGCCAGGTTGACCCGCGGACGCTGCAAAGCCGCCTGCTGAGGGGGCTGTTTTTCGCCGGCGAGGTGCTGGACCTTGACGGCCCGTGCGGGGGCTACAATCTGCAGTGGGCATTCTCCAGCGGCAGGCTGGCTGGACTTTCCGCCGCCCACACCCGCGACAGCCGCCCGGTCGCCCTATAGAATGTAGCCTTATGACCGAAAACGCCTTTCGTTACACCGGGCAGGTCGTCTATGTCTTCGCCTTCGACCTGGCCTATGAATTCACGGGCCTGCCCCAGAGTCTGCTGGGCCAGCCGCTGCGGCAGTTTGAAATCTCCACCAGCAAGCGCATGCCGCGGCAGATGTTTTTCTTCCGCCCGCAGATGGTTCGCCTGCCGGGCCAGTCGCGCCAGGGCCCGCGCGGGCCGGTGGAGGTGGAACGGACGGTGAAGCTTTTCCCCGTCGGGGCCGCCAGCATCACCTTCCGCGTGCCCTTCGGCGTCAACCATTTCGAGCAGTTGGTCGACTACCACGACCTGGCCCTGGACGGCCAGCCGCTGCATCACGAAGCCAGGGAACTGGCTGAGCAACTCCGCCAGGAATTGATCCCCTACTCGATCAAGCCCGTGCCCAAGCTGGCCGAGGAGGAGGCCTACACCGTCTTCTGCGTCAACGCCCCGCTGCCGGGGCAGAACCTTTCCTCAGCCGAGGCCTGGTTGCAGCAGCATCACCGTAGCGTTTCGGCCGTGCTCACCCAGGAGAGCGACACCAGCCACCTCTCCACGCAGGAGGCGCAGGAATCCAGCGCCATGTACCTGAGCTACTACGAGCAGGACCTGGTGGTGGTGGACTGGGACGCCGCCCTGGTGGTGGACCTCCCCCACAACTTCGAGGAAGTGCTGCACGTGATGGAACTGGCCAACGTGCAACTGGCCGAGCTGGAGGCCTACGACCATATCCTGGACGACTCCCTGCAGGACGCCTACCGCGACCTGAAGCGCCGCCCCCTGCGCCCGCGCAACGTGCTGGACCAACTGCGCGAGATCCGCATCGACCTGGCCAGGCTGTCCGACGAATTGTCCAACATCACCAAGTTCTTCGGCGACTGGCACCTGGCCAGGGTCTACCAGCATCTCTCGTCCCGCTTCCACCTGGCCGACTGGCACCGCACCATCGACGACAAGCTCGACACCTTGGACGAACTCTATCAACTGCTAAAGAGCGACCGCACCAACCGGCTGATGATGCTGCTGGAGGTGACGATCGTGCTGCTGTTCGTGATCGACCTGGTCATCCTCATCGCGCAGCTAAGGAAGTAAGCTTGCTCAGTCCTTTCCCTTTTTGTCGACGCGTCGCTTTGGTAACTGGTTAATCGGTTGATCGGTTAATCGGTAGGAGCCTAAGCCGTAGCGTGCCGGTTGCTCTCCCGGCGATGACGGCCTCGGCCAGGCGGGGCGCCATTGTGCAACCGGGAACATGGGTAGCACCGCTGGCCGTCGGCCGTGGCGAAGTGCCCCTTGAAGTCACAGCACCAAAGGGCGTTGGGGCCGTCGCAATGGGCCAACGGCTGGGTCTGCGGCGGCACCCGTCGCCGCTTCTTGCGCGGAATGACCCGGGCCTGGTCCTTAAGTATCTGCTCGAAGGTGCTGATGGCCGGCCAATTTATATCCGGATGCTTTCGTGCCAGCAAGACCCGCAGCTTCTTGGGACCCCAGCCCCAGCGGTCACGAGCCGCCAGGATCGCCTGGACCTCCCAGAGAGGCACTTGCTGTGGATGATGCAGCGGCGCCCGGCTTCGGTCAGCCAATCCGCCAAGACCTTCCTCCTGCCATCGGCTCCACCACTTGTAGCCGGTCTTGCGACTGATGCCGTACTTACGGCATAACTGGGCCATCGACTCTGCCTCGTTCTTGTCGTATTCAACTACCAACTTCATCCGCTCGTTAGGCACACGGGTCTCCTTCCAGGGCATGGCCGACTCCTTTCGAGCCGCCATCCTAC
>PMYM01000180.1 GCA_003171235.1 Phycisphaerales bacterium
ATTTAGGGCAGCAGGAAGACGTCATCGATTGCGCCCGCCGTGCCTCTGGTAATGTCGCCGCCCGCCACAGGTGCATAAATCAAATCGTTGACGTTGGTGCCGGTAGTGACTATTCCGGTGCTGTTCCATGTGGCCGAGCCATCGACGCAGCCGATGTTCTGGCCTTCGCCGCCGGAATGCATTAGCGAGTTATTGTAACTGTTAAGGAGGAACGGGGGGGCAGTGTTAAGTTGGAAACGCGGGTTCAGATCCCCCAGGATAACCAGGCCGGCAACGGCGTTGCGGTCGGTCATCCCGATGGGAGGGCGAGTGTTGCTCGTCGGATTGACCATGGAGATGTAGCTGTATGAACAAGTATTCTTGCCGAAAAAGCCATCAGAGACTCTTGCCGGGATAGTTCCGGCGTCGGGGCAGATGAACGTGTCAGGGGTGACGTAATTGCCCGTAATCAGCAGCCAAAGAGAATTGCGATTGCCGTTCATGTCGTAGTTCATCCAATTGACCGTCGTGGGCGCCGGGCTGACTATAGGCAAGGCCTTGGGCGTGGCTCCTTGCTCGCTGGTGGAGACGGCGTAGAGCATGCAAGCCTTGACCAGCTCGCGAATGTTGTTGGCGCAGGACACGCGATAACTAAGTTCCCTGGCCCGGGTGACAGTCGGCAGCAGGATGCCCACCAANNACCACCAGCAGTTCCACCAGGGTAAAGGCCTTTTTCGGGCGCATGGGCTCACTCCTTTGGGCGTTGATCCCATTGTACGGCCTGTAAGGCCGGCGGGTCAACGCGGGGGTATAAACAAACAGGGCCTCGCGACCCAAGGCGCATGGCGCGGCCCCGGCGCCCAGATGGGCACTATCGGAGAAGCCGCAGTCAAGAGGTATAATGCAGGCCCGCGCCGGGAGTCCCGGCCAGGGGCTACTTTTTTCGGAAGAGGCGTATGAATCCACAAAAATGGACGTTGCCCGATCCGAGGGTGCTGGTGACGGTGCTGCTGGCGCTGGCGATCATCTGCGCCCTGCTGGGGCTGGCGGGTGCCGCCGCGGCGGTGCTGTCGGCCCTGCCTGGGCGATCGCTACAGGCGACGGACGTGGTGCTGGCCCTGGCCAGTCTGGCCGGTGGAGGCGGCCTGGCCGGAACGCTGTGGGCCCTGGCCTGGCTGTGCCGGCGGCAATACTTCCAGGCCCTGCAGGAGCGCAACCTGCTGGATCGGTTGGCGTCGCTGGGTTCGGCTGGGCCGCCCGCGGCGGCGGCCGTTCCGGCCGGTCCGCCGGTTCCGGCCGGCGACGAGCAGTTGCTGCGGCAACTCCGCGAGCTTAACGTCAACCTGCTGCTGGACCCCGCCCAGCGCCAACTCAAGCGGCAGTTCCTGCTGGAGGGCCGGGCCGGCAGCCTGGCGGCTCGGCTGGAGGCCGCCATCCAGGCCCAGGATCTCCCGCAGGCCCAGGCCCTGCTGGAAGAGATGGTTGGCATCAGTCCTGACCAGCCCCGCCTGGCCGACCTGCGCCCGCGGCTGGAGCAGCTTTCCCGTCAGGAGCGGCAGCGGCAGTTAGAGGAGGCCCGGCGGCGCGTGGCCGATGTCATGGCCGTGGGCGATTTCGCCCAGGCCGAGGTGCTGTCCCAGCGGCTGCTGGAGAGGCAGAGCGACTGGCCCGAGGCCCGCCAGCTCCAGGAGCACGTCCGCCGCGAACGGCAGCTCTACCTGGGCGAGCAGCGGACGCGCATGGTCCGCCTGGTGGAGCGCGAGGTGGCCGACCGCCATTGGCGAGGCGCCCTGCAGGCGGCGCGGGAATTGATCGCCGCCTTTCCCGACAGCGCCGAGGCGCAATCGGTCCGCGGGCAGTTGGAGACGCTGGCCGAGAACGCCGCCCTGGAAGAGGCGCGGGAATTGCGCGACCAGATCCGCGGGCTTTTCGAGCACCGCCAGTACCGCCAGGCCCTGGAACTGGCCCGAGACCTGGTGGCTCGCTTTCCGGCCACGGCCGCGGCCGAAGGCCTCCGCCGCCAGATGGGCCGGCTGGAGGAACTGGCCCTCGCCCCCGAACCTCCGAAAGATCAAACATGAACACTCGCCACCTGGGCGTGCTCCGCCGGCTGCTTTCGCTGCCGACCGCCCCGTTTCACGAGCAGGCGGTTTGGGCATTCCTGATCGACTGGGCCGCCCGGCGGGGCTTTACCCTGCGGCGCGACCGGGCGGGCAACCTGCTGGTCAGCCTGCCCGGCCGACGGCGGCGGGGGCCGCGATGGGTCTTCGCCGCCCACATGGACCACCCGGGCTTCGTGGTCGATTCCCAGCAGGGGCAAGTCGTTCAGGCCAGGTTCCTGGGGAGCGTGCAGAAACGCTACTTCGCCGGCAGTCGCGTGCGTCTGCTGATTGGGCCCAAGGAAGTGCCGGCCCGGGTGTTGTCGGCCAGGTCCGTCGAAAAGAAGCCCTGGCTGGCCTGCCGGCTGGAACTCATCAAAGAGGGGCGGCAGGGCGGGCGCCGTCCGCCATGGCCGCCGCAGGCGCCGCCGGGCACGTTGGGCTGCTGGGACTTTCCAGCCGTCAAGATCACGGGCAAGCGCGTGCGGGCCCGCGGGTGCGACGACCTGGTCGGCGTGGCCGCGGCGGTCTGCGCGATGGAAGAGATTGCCCGCCGCCATCCCGCCGCGCCGGTGGCGGCCCTGTTTACGCGGGCGGAGGAGGCGGGTTTGGTCGGCGCCCTGGAGGCCTGCCGCCTGGGCAGCCTGCCCCGGCGGTCGCTGATCATCGCCCTGGAAACGTCCAAGGCCGGACCTCAGGCCCAGTTGGGCCAGGGGGTGGTGCTGCGGGCCGGCGACCGCGCCATGACCTGGGACGCCGGCTTGCTGATGCACCTGGACAGCCTGGCCGGCAGGCTCGCCCTGCGCGACCGTCGCTTCCGCTACGTGAGGGCGCTGATGTCCGGCGGGGTGTGCGAGTCCAGCGCCTACTCCGCCCGCGGCTACCGCGCCGCGGGCCTGTGCCTGCCTCTGGGCAACTACCACAACCAGGGCAAGCGCAGCCGGCCTGCCCCCGAGGTAATTCACCTGGACGATTTTGCCGCCATGGTCGAACTGCTGGTAGCCGTCGCCGGCGAAGGCGCCAGCCCCGCCGCCGCCAGGCGTTTCTCCCGGCGCCTGGGCCAAGTGCTGCGAAGCCGCGGGAAGTTCCTTTATCAAAAGCTCTAAGAGCCTATCCTAATAA
>PMYM01000093.1:0-1004 GCA_003171235.1 Phycisphaerales bacterium
TGGGGCATGACGCCGTCGTCGGCCGCCACCACCAGGATGACCACGTCGATGGCCGCCGCCCCCGCCACCATGTTGCGGATGAAGCCGGCGTGGCCCGGCACGTCCACCACGCCCACGATCCGCTCGTCCCGCAGCCGGCAGGGGGCGAAGCCCAGCTCGATGGTCAGCCCGCGGCGCTTCTCCTCGGCCAGCGTGTCGGTGTCGCAGCCGGTCAGCAGCTTGACCAGCGAGGTCTTGCCGTGATCCACGTGCCCCGCCGTGCCCAGCATGATGTTCTTGCGCTGCGGCATATTCCCAACTGGCAAAGTCCTACTGTCTTACGAGCAGAAGTCCGTCCGAAACGGGATTTTCGATTTACGATTTGCGATGTTCGATTTAACAGCCAGAGCCAAAGGCAACGCAAAGGCCATTCTTCAAATCGCAAATCGAAAATCGCAAATCGCAAATCTTCTAGAACCGGAACGGCCCCTTGGGCTTCTTGGGTTTTTGGCCGCGGAAGTGCCCGCCGGGCACCTCGACCTTGACCGCACCGGCCGCCTCGTCTTCTTCGCGCTGGCGGATGTGCTTGCGGATGAAGTACTGCTCGCCCAGGGCGGCAAAGTTGGAGGTCATCATGTACAGCGTCAGCCCGCTGGGGGCGTTGTAGAACAGGACCAGGAAGAAGATGTTCATGAAGTACATCATCTGCCGCTGGGTCTTGGCCTGGGCGTCGGCCGGGGCCCCGGTTCCCCCGGCCATGCCGGTAGCGCCGGGCATGAACTTCTGCTGCAGGATCATCGACACCCCGAACAGGATCGGCAGCAGGTTGAAGCTGGAGACCGGGCCCATGCCGAACTGCGAGAGCAATGGAATCCAGTATGGCTGGCCGCCGAAGCGAACCAGCGCATCCGGGGCGGCCAGGTCGGTGATCCAGAAGGGCAGGAAGGCCGCATGCCGCAGTTGGACCGCCGCCGTCAGCCCCGACCACAGGGCTATCCAGATGGGCATCTGCAGCAGCATGGGCA
>PMYM01000093.1:1017-4370 GCA_003171235.1 Phycisphaerales bacterium
CCTTGTACTGCTCCTTGATCTTGGCCATCTGCGGCTGGAGCTTCTGCATCTTGCTCATGGAGACCTGGCCCTTCTTGGTCAAGGGGTGCAGGGCCAGGCGGACCAGGACCACCAGGATCATGATGGCCACGCCGTAATTGTGCGTCACCAAGTAGAACTTGTTGAGCAGCCAGATCATCTTCATGCTCAACCAAGCCGTGCCGCAGAACCCGCAGCAGGAGCCCAGGTCGATGGACCCGTGATAGTTCAACTGGGCGTACAGGGGAACGTCCGTGGCGCCGTTGGGCAGGGCCAGGCGGGCGTCGTCGAACAGTTCGGGCAACTTGGGCCCGGCAAAGAGGTTGAGGTTGACCAGGTGGCCAGGCAGGTCCAAGTTCTCGGCCGGCTGGCTGGCGGAGGCCGGAGGATTCATGAACCTCTCGACGGCCTTCTTGCGCAGCTCGGGGGGCATCGGGTCGGCCGTGAGGTTCTTGCCGCCGGGACTGGAACTAATGTCGGTGGACTTGTCGCTGTAGCCCAGGTTGACGCCGGTCAGGAAATTCTGCCCGCCCAGGCCCGCCACCGGGGTTTCCTGAAGCGATCCCCAGAAGAACTGGGCCGCGTCCTCGGGGGCGTCCAGCGTGCCGGCGGCATTGGGGACGGCGTACAGGATGGAACTGAAGAACTTGTTGCCCACGCCCACCCACAGGGCGGGGTTGAGGGCGTCGCTGGGGCTGCCGGCGGGTTTGCTCCTGGCGTAACCCTGGGCCGTGTTGGGCAGGGCGGCGTAGTCGACTTTGCCGACCTTGACTTCGCCCTTGGCCTTGAGCAGCTCGGCGTAATCGACCTTGCGCCGGTCGGTCTGGACGTCGTCGCGCGTGACGCCCATGGGGCCGAATTGGGCCAGGCGGAATTCCACCGGCCCATCGGTCAGGTTGACCACCTTGAGGGCGACGTTGAGGCTGTAGCTGTTCTTGGGCAGGGAGTAGGTCTTCTCCAGCAGGACGAAATCGCTGCCGTCGCGGCGGATGAGGCTGCTGAGGGTGACGCTCTGCGTGCCGGCCTGGTCGGCGACGACCGGGCCGACCTGCCAGTTGGTCATGCTCTTGCCGCCGTAGTTGAGCAGGTCGCTGAGGATGAGGGAGACGTTTTCGGCGGGGAAGTAGATCTTGTAGGTGGAGAGGGGATAGGTCAGGTTGTCGTCCAGCCCGACCAGGCGGATGATGCAGAAGTGGCCCTGGAGCTTGCCGGACTTGTCGGCGGCGAGGGCCTGGTCGTAGGTGGCGGGGTCTTTTTCGCAGCGGCGCTTGTCCTCCACGGTGGCGAAGTAGTCGGCCAGCTTGATGGTCTTGACGGCGGCGCCGTTGCCGACGACCTGGACCTGCATGCGGTAATCGCCGCCCTTGGTCAGGCTGCCCAGGTAGGCCTCCTGGTAGGGATGGCGGGGGTTTTCCCAGGTGACTTCAGAGGAGGGGCGGGCCGGGGCCGAAGAGATTGCCGGCGCCGAGGCCGGGGCTGTCGTGGTGGCGCCGGGGGCGGAAGGGGCGGAGGCCCCAGTGGCGGAAGTGGCGGGCTTGGCGGGCGAAGTCGCGGCGGCCGAGGCCGTCGTCGTGGCATTAGCGGTTGGATCCTTAGGGCCGATGTTCTTCAGGATGAACATGGTGCCCATCAGCCCCAGGCCGACGAACAGGGCGATCCAGGTGAAGCGGCTTGCGTTCACGTTTTATCCTTTTGGGGGAAACCGGAAAGACTTAACCACAAAGAACACGAACAGGAATTTGAACCACAAAGAACACAAAGAGCACAAAGGAAGGAATTCAAAATAAGCAATTTCATAAGAAGCTTTCTTCGTGCTCTCTGTGTGCTTTGTGGTTCAATCTTTTTGTTGCGTGCTCTTTGTGGTTCGATCAGTTTTCAAAAGTCCCGATGCCGAATCTTAAGCGCCGGCGCGGACGGTTGACAGACAAAGGCGTCCGCAGCCCAATGACAAAAGGCAAGTCCGCCCCGGCAGGCGTTACCGCCCTTCCCGCAGGCGGTTGCCCAGGTAGTCGTCCAGCTCCCGGATGGCGTGGACCTTGCCGACGGTCTTTTCCACCTCGTAGGCCAGGCGGACGAAGCGCACCTTGTTGTCTTCCAGCACGACGTAGCTGGCGCGGTTGTCGCGGTCGCGCGGCTGGCCCACCGAGCCGACGTTGATGAGGGCCTTGCGCTTGCCCATCTCGAAGACCCCGCCCAGCTCCTCGGGGCTGTAGAAGTCGGGGGCCTCCATGAACGCCCCCGGCACGTGCGTGTGCCCCACCAGGCAGAGGTTTTCAAAGCGTTCAAACAGGCTGTGGATCTTGTTGGGGCTGTTGTAGATGTCGTCAGGGATAACGTACTCGTTGACCGGGCGGCGGGGCGAGCCGTGCACCAGCATCACCTGCCCGACGGGGCTTTGCTCGGCCGGCAGGACCAGCTTGACGGGCAGTTGCCCCAGGAATTCCCAGCGGCGGTCGCGGGCCGCCTTGTCGGGTTCGTCCTCCAGGGCCTGGCGCGTCCAGAAGCAGGCGGTCTCGGCCCCGACGTTGAAGTTGTCCGGCTCGTACATGACGGCGAAATCGTGGTTGCCCATCAGCGTGCACTGGCAGCGCTGCATGACCAGGTCCAGGCACCGGCCCGGCTCCGGGCCGTAGCCCACCACGTCGCCCAGGCAGTAGATGCGTTTTATCCCCCGGCTGTCGATGTCCTTCAAGACCTCCGACAGCGCCTCGAGGTTGCTGTGAATGTCGCTGATGACGGCTATGGGTTCCATGTATCGCTTTCGAGCCTGATTACTGTAGTGAAACTACCCCCGGATTGTCAAAGGTGTATACTAAGCGGCGGGCGAATGGTCGCCCGCTGCTAGAGCAGGAGAGTAGATAGTAGAAAGTAGAAGCAGCAAAAAGAACCCTCACCTTGGATTCGTATGCCATAGCGTCATGATGCTCTCCTGCGGTCTACTTTCTACTCTCTACTTTCCTAAAGGTGTTTTTCGGAGCGATATCTGATGAAAAAGATGGTCCTCGCCTTGCTTGGCCTGGCCCTGTCGGCCGCTCTGGGGGGCTGCCGCAAGAATATCCAGGCCGACCTGGTCATCCTCAGCCCGCATTCCAGCAAGATACGCCAGGCCTACCAGCAGGCGTTCGCCGACTACTACAGGCAGAAGCACGGCCAGGCCGTCACTATCGAGTTCCGCGACGTCGGCGGCACCACCTCCAACACCGCCTTCCTGATCAACAGCGACGGCCACTCCGGCATCGACCTGTATTTCGGCGGCGGGGCGCCCGACCACAAGCTACTGGCCGACAAGGGCTTGCTCCAGGCGGTCGCTCTGCCGGCCGACCTGCTGGCGGCCC
>PMYM01000273.1 GCA_003171235.1 Phycisphaerales bacterium
GAACCGGATAAGCAGAGCGAGGGAGTGCTGACCATCACCGACGTGGAGTCGGGGCGCGCGTACCCGGTGAAGGTCTCCGTTCGCACGGGAAAGACTGCGACGGCGCCACACGAGTAGTCTGTAGCAGGTAATTCTCCGGGTGGCACAGCCTTTCTAGGCTGTACGCGCACAGGCTGGAAAGCCTGTGCCACCAAAGAACCCACCCATCGTTCTTGCTATTACAGAATACTAGTTGCCCACGGTCGCCCCATCCGGGGCTCCAATAGACCCGTACCCCCGGGTGCAAGCCGACCTACAGCGGCGGCAGTCACAGGTCGCCGGGCGATGGGAGCGGCAAACCGCCGTTGATGTATCTGGTGGCGGCGTCCAAAGATGCGCCCTATTGTGGTGTGAAGCATCCAGGAAAGGTGGATTGCTGAATGATCGTCGGCCTGCCCAAGGAGACCTATCCCCAGGAGCGGAGAGTGGCCTTGGCGCCAGCCTCGCTGGCGGGGCTGGCCAAGGCGGGCATATCGGTGGTGGTCGAGGCCGGGGCGGGGGCGACGGCCGGCTTTAGCGACCAAAGTTATGTTGAAAAGGGGGCGCGCCTCGCCGCCAGCCGCCAGGAACTGTTTCAACAGGCCGATGTGATCGTGCAGGTCCGCGCGGCCGGGGCGAACCCCCAGGCCGCTCAGGCCGACCTGGAGTTGTTTCGCACGGGCCAGACGTTGATCGCCCTGGCCGAGCCGCTTTCCCGCCCGCAGGACGTCCTGCCCCTGGCCCAGCGCGGGGTAACGCTGCTGGCCCTGGAACTGATTCCACGCATCACCCGGGCCCAGGGCATGGATGTGCTCTCCTCAATGGCCACCCTCGCCGGGTACAAGGCGGTGCTGCTGGCGGCGGACAACTTGCCGCGGGTCTTCCCGCTGCTGATGACGGCGGCGGGCACGCTGAGCCCGGCCCACATGCTGGTGATTGGGGCGGGGGTGGCCGGGCTGACGGCCATAGCCGTAGGCCGGCGCCTGGGGGCGGTGGTCGAGGGTTACGACATCCGCCCCGAGGCCGCCGAGCAGGTGCAAAGCCTGGGTGCGCGGTTCGTAAAGCTGCCGCTGGAAACCGAAGTGGCCAAGGGGACCGGCGGGTACGCCGCCGCCCAGGCCGATGAAGTATTGCTCCGCCAGCGGCAACTGCTGGGCGAGGTGATCGCCCGGCAGGACGTGGTCATCGCCACCGCCGCCGTGCCCGGCAGGAAGGCGCCGGTGCTGATCGATCGGGCGGCGGTGGAGGCCATGGCCGACGGCTCGGTCATCGTGGATCTGGCGGCCGAGCAGGGCGGCAACTGCGAGTTGACCGTGGCCGGGCAGACCATCCGACACGGCGGGGCGACCATAATCGGGGCCGTGAATCTTCCCTCCTCCGTGCCCCACCACGCCAGCCAGATGTTCTCCCACAATGTTTCGGCCCTCCTGACCCACCTGGTCAAGGACGGCCGGATCGTCATGGGCGGCGGCGACGAGATTCTTCGCTCCATCACGGTCTGCCATGACGGCCAGGTGGTGCTCCCGCAGGCGGCCCAGTCGCCTGGTCAACCCCAACCCAAGAGCCAATGAGGAGCCGCGCATGGACCAGGAGTTCACATCCGACCTGTTCGTCTTTCTGCTGGCGACGCTGCTGGGCCTGGAGGTCATCCGCCGCGTCTCGCCGCTGCTGCACACGCCGCTGATGTCGCTGACCAACGCCATATCGGCCATCTCCGTGGTGGGCGCAATCGTCATCGCCGGGCAGGACTACCCGCCCGAGCAGCCTTACGGCCGGCTAGCCAAGGTGCTGGGCGTGGCGGCGGTGGCGCTGGCCTTCTCCAACGTGGTGGGCGGATACCTCATCACCGATCGCATGCTAAAGATGTTCCGCAAGCGCAAGGGAGGCCCCTGACATGACGGCCTTTCCCCTGGCCATCCTGGCCGAGGCGGGCAGGCAGGCCCCGAACTGGGTCAGCGGCTACCTGGTGCCGCTGGCTTACCTGGTCGCCGCCGCCTGCTTCGTGCTGGCCCTGAAGTGGCTCAGCGCCCCGGCCACCGCCCGCCGCGGAGTCTGGATAGGCGAGCTGGGAATGGTGCTGGCCATCGTGGGCACGCTGGTCGGCCAAGGCAGGCTGGACTACACCTGGCTGGTGATTGCCCTGCTGGCCGGGGCGCTCATCGGCGTGCCGTTGGCCGTCTTCATGCCCATGACCGCCGTGCCCCAGCGAACCGCCCTGTCCCACGCCTTCGGGGCCGCCGCCGCCGCCCTGGTGGGCTCGGCCCATTACCTGCTCAACAAGCCCAACATCCCGCTCTTCGACATGATCGCCCTGATGCTGGAAATGCTGCTGGGCTTTTTGACCTTCACCGGCAGTCTCATGGCCTTCGGCAAGCTGCAGGAATGGTTGCCCGGCCGGCCGCTCACTTTCCGCCACCAGAATGCCGTGAACCTCTCGGTGCTGGCCGCTGCCTTAGGCGTCGGGGTTGTGCTGGTGGCCTGGCCGGGGGCCAGCTACCTCTTCCCCGTCTTCGTGGTGCTGGCGCTGGCCTTCGGGTTGATGCTCATCTTCCCCATCGGCGGGGCGGACATGCCCACCGTCATCGCCCTATTGAACGCCTACGCCGGCCTGTCGGCCTGCCTGATGGGCTTCGTGCTGCACAACAAGATGCTGATCGTGGCCGGGGCCCTGGACGGCTCGTCCGGCCTGATCCTCTCCATCATCATGTGCAAGGCGATGAACCGCTCGTTTGCCAACGTGCTGTTCGGGGCCTTCGGGGCGGTGGCCAAGACCGGCAAGGAGCCCGACATCTACGGCGGCAAGGTCAAGTCGGCCACGGCCGAGGAAGTCGCCCAACTGCTGGCCGACGCCCGGCGGGTGGTCATCGTGCCCGGCTATGGCATGGCCGTGGCCCAGGCCCAGCACGCCGTCCGCGAGCTGGAGGTGCAACTGGAGCAGCGCGGCATCGAGGTGGAGTTCGCCATTCACCCCGTGGCCGGCAGAATGCCCGGGCACATGAACGTGCTGCTGGCCGAGGCCGAGGTGCCCTACGACAAGCTCAAGGATCTGGACGCCATCAACCCCACCTTCCACCAGACCGACGTGGCCGTGGTCATCGGCGCCAACGACGTGGTCAACCCGCTGGCACGCACCGACCCCAACAGCCCCATCGCCGGCATGCCCATCCTGGACGTGGACAAGGCCCGCACCGTGGTGGTAATCAAGCGCTCGCTCAGCCCCGGATTTGCCGGCATACCCAACCCGCTCTTCGCCGCCGACAACACCCTGATGTTCTTCAACGACGGCAAAGCGGCCGTGCTGGAACTCATCGCCGCCCTCAAGCAGGTTTGATTCGGCGGGCATTGCGCCAGCAACAACAGGCATGTAGGGTGGGACGAATCGGCCGAAGGCCGATGTCCCACCATTTCACGCAGAGGGTGGGAGACCGCCCTGCGGGCGGTCTCCCACCCTACAGACTGCCGCCATTGGAAGGCTAAACATGGTCACGCGAAAAAAAGCGTGACCATGCCACCCAACGCCGTGAACTACGGCTTTCTGGAACGAGTGTAACTCATTGTCATGGACAAAATAAGAACCTCCTTCCGATGAGTTTGTTGGAACGCAAATTTCATCGAAGGAGGTTCGTATGCCACGGACGGCAGATGATACTTCCATTGGTGTTCATCGGCCAGAGCTTCTGCGGGCGATGAGGGAGTTTGTTGCCCCTTGCGTCTGGAAGGCGGTGGACACCGGCGGATGGGCGTGGTCGGCATGGATGTTGGCGCTGGGCGCGATCTTGATGGCTTGGGACCCCATCGCCGGCCTGACGGCGAGATTCGACTCGGTGCGGACCACCTTGCGAGAGCTGTTCCCCAAGGTTCCATTGGGCAAGTCCTATCAAGGATTCATCAAAGCCCTGGTGGAGCATTCCCCGGCCTTACTGGACGTTCTGGTCGCCCACCTGCGTCTCCGGCTGCGGGACCTGGCCCCCCTGCACTGGCTCCGTCAAGGATGGTGCGCGTTCGCCGTCGACGGCTCTCGCGTGGAATGTCCCCGGACCGCGGCCAACCAGAAGGTCCTGCGTTGCGCGGGCAAGAAGAAGACCGGCCCGCAGTTGTTCCTGACCACGATCCTGCACATGGGCACGGGCCTGCCGTGGGCCTTTCGAATCGGTCCAGGAACCGACAGCGAGCGGAACCACCTGCGAGACTTGCTGGGCCTTCTGCCGCCGCAAGCCCTGTTGGTGGCCGACGCCGGATTCGTGGGCTACGACCTCGTAACGTCGATCCTCGCAGGCGGCAGCCAGTTCCTGATTCGCGTGGGGAGCAACGTGACGCTCTTGCGGCAATTGGGTTTTGCCCAGGTGGAAGCCGACAACACCGTCTATCTCTGGCCGGACAAGCATCGCAAGAAAGACCTTCCCCCCGTGGTCCTGCGGCTGATCCAACTTCACGACGGCCGCAAACCGGTGTTCCTGCTCACCAGCGTTCCGGATGCCGTGGCGTTGAGCGATTCCCAGGCGGGCGTGCTGTACCGAATGCGTTGGGGCATCGAAGTGTTTTATCGAAGCCTCAAGCAAACGCTGACCCGTCGCAAGATGCGCTCGGGCGCCCCGCGCCAGGCCCAATGCGAACTGTCTTGGAGCCTGATGGGGTTATGGGTCCTGGGGATGATGAGCGTTCGCCAGATCGTGGTGGCCGGCGGCGACCCGCTGTCCTTGTCGGTGGCCACGGCGCTGCGGCAAGTACGCCTGGCCATCCGGCGCGGGTCCGGCTGGCCCAAGGCCCGATCCCTGCTCAAACGCCTGCGGGCGGCCGTGAAAGACTCCTATACGCGAAGAGCACCGAAGAAGGCCCGCGACTGGGCTCACAAGAAAAAAGACAAACCGCCGGGCCTCCCACAAATTCAGATCGCCACACAAGAGCAACTCTTGCAGGCAAAGGCCCTTTATGTCAAAACTCAAGCAGCTTAGTTCACGGCGTTGCATGCCACCCTGCCAAAAACTATCCGGCCGGTACGGGTGCGGCCATTTGCACGGCTTCCATATGAGAACGTGATTCATACCCTAGGATCATCATCGGCAACAAGAGAACCCGCTCAAACTGCTTGATTGTGCCCGAGCCGGTGACCGTCGAACCCTCCTGCTTGAACTGGATTGACTGGAGGGCCTCGGCAATCGGCTTTAAGAACTCCGTGCGCTGCGCCTCGCGGCTGGCCTCCACCTGCACTTCCTTCAGGACTTCCTCGACGGCCAGGCGGGACTTCTCAACGGCCTCGGGGCTGGCGCCGACGGCGGTCAGGTTGGCCGTCAGGGTGTCGTTCTTGTACTGGGTAGTGGCAATGATGGTGTCAACGCCGGCCAGGTGCGGCACTTGCCGATAGCATTCCGTCACGCGGCAGGCTGCCCAGATGGGGCTTGTCATGTCCACCTTGGCCAGGAGCTTGGCCATGTCGGCGTCGCCGGTCACACCGCCCTTGCCGCTGACCAGGCCCTTGACCACCTCGTCCACCGGCAATGCCTGCTGGGGCGGCCCGACAATCAGGGCCGCTCGATTGTTGCCCAACAGCACCAGGCACAATTGCCTGTCCAGGCGAATGATTTCCACCCCTGCCGGCAGCGGTTGGGTCGTCGGCTGGGAAGAACTGACGTCTGACGACCCCCGGCCCCCCGTCATTGCTTGAACTGCGATCTTCACGCCGGCGGCGTCGAACTCTCCCCGCCCCACCAGCACGACGAAACCCTTGCGGTCGCCGATGTCGCCGGCCACACCGGCGCTCAGGCCGTCCAGGCGGATGTTGCCGCAGGTCTCCAGGGCTTGAATCAACCCCTCCGCCATCTTCTCAGATGCTTTGGCGGCGTCGCCCATTTCCGCCGGCATCATTTCTGCCATCTTCTTGGGCGTCATAGCCGCGAAAACCATCCTGGCCTGGGCCACAACCGCGCACGATGCCGGCAGGGCTGCCAGATCCTTCTTCATGTCGTCCGCCGTCGGCAGGGGCCGCTGGTAGGGCTTGCCCTCGATCTGGGCGATGGCCCGCCTGGCGTACTCGGCCACGAAGGGCTCTTTGGCCTGAAGGAGCTTCTTGAGTTGGTCGGCGGCCTTGGCTTCCTTTGCCTCGCCCAGGGTGCGGATAGTCATGAGCCGGCGGATTGCCGCCGCCTGGCCGCCGCCCTGCATGCCCTCGATGAGCTTCTTGGCGCGGGCCGACACCTCGGCGTCGCTGGAGGCCGCCGCCTTGGTCAACTGCGGCAGGATCGCCCTGCCCATCTCGGCCAGCTTGCGGGTGGCCTTTTCGCGAACGTCGAAGCTGTCGTCGCCCAATTGTTTGATAAGTTCGGAAGCGTCGGGGGCGGTGGCGGCCTGGCCTGGCGCGGCCTCAGTCAGCAAGGCCTCAACCGAAGGCCTGCCGCCCTTGAGTTGCCAGTAGGCATCGGTTCCCACCATGTCCAACACATCTCCGCCCGACAACGACATCGTCAACAGCATGAAAAGCCCGCCGAAACTCACTCCCATTTCGATTCCTCTTCAATAGCAAGCACAAGGTCGGAACTCAAACCACAAAGCGCATAAAGAACACGAAAAGCAAGGAGCCGGCAAGAAAAAACAGCAGACATCTCTCTCAATAACTTGTCGCCTTCTGTTGTTCGCGCTTATTCGATTTGCCGCGCGTTGTGCAAAGCCATCCGCCGATCCGCATGGCCAAAGGCTCCCGCGTGACCATGTTCCTGGCGCCTGGCAGGGTTATGACGGCTGCCCGCGATATCGATGGAGCTGCACCGATGGTCGATTGCCGTCGCTGGCGAATTCAACCGACCCCGCCGGGGTGGGGACGGTGACGTACAGCCAATCCAGCCCGGTGGGCTGCGCCCGGCTGGTGAAACTTTTCCAACCGGGCTGGAGGGGTCGCAGGCCGGTCAGTTCGCGCGAGAGCAAAAACAGCGGCCCGGAACTCCAGGCGTGGCAGAGGCTCTTGCCATATGGCCGGCCGTAGAAGGCCAATTGCTCGACCTGGCCTTGCGAGGCGTCGTAGCCCTCCCAGAAGCTGCTGGCGCCCCGCTGGAGCATGCCGCCCCAGAGCTGGCGGACGCGGTCGAGCATCTGCGGCGTCCTGCCGCAGCGGGCCAGGGCCCAGCACTCGAAGGTGGCCATGTATGGCGTGCCCACCGGCGGCAGGCGGTCGCTTAGGAGGAGTTCGTCGGCTATGTGGCGCCGCTGGGCCAGCGAGCATACGCCCGAGAGCACGGCCAGGAAGTTGGCGTGCCGGCCGATGCGCCTGCCCCGCCGGCCAGCGCGCGGGCCGCGCCGATCGTTCACGAGGTTGTCCACGAACGCCCCGCGCCGTTGGTCCCAGAATGCCAGGGCGATTCGCCGCCGCAACTGGCCCGCGCGCCGCCGGTACAGGCGCTCATGCCCACCGTCGCCTTGCAGGGTTGCGATCTCGGCGGCGGCCTGGAGGGCCATCGCATACAGCATTTGCAGCGGGGCGCAGACGCCGTCCTTGTCCATCTCCGCCCAGTCGATGAACACCCAACTGAAGGCTGAGGACGGCAGGAAACCCTCGGCATTCTCGTGATCGGCGTAGGCCCGGAGGAGTTCGTGCAGGCTTTGCCCGGAGCGCTGGAGGCAGTCCAGGTAGCCCACGTCGCCGAAGTGCATCAGGTACTCGCGCAGGGCCAGCACCCAGTAGAGCGAATAATCGGCGATGCCGTTGATGGGGCATTGCCGCTGGTCCTGGCCGTACAGGGCGGTCAGGCTGCGACGGCAGATTTCCCGCTCGCCGAAGGCAAAGAAGTTGCCCAGCATGCCCAGGTACAAGTCGCCGGCCCAACACAGCCGGTCGCGCTTGATGCCGTCGATGAAGAACTCGCGCATGCACAGCCGCAGGGTATAGGCCGAGTGCATCCAGATGCGGTTGAGCAGCTCGTCGCTGCAGGCAAACGCACCGCGATAACAGGCCGGGTAGGCGCTAACCTCCATGCCGACAGAGTCGATCCGGACATTGCCGGCGGATTTGACGGCCAGATACCGCAGGGCCAGGTTTTCGGCGGCGGCGTTGGGGCCGGGGGCAACCGTCAGCGCCGCCCGGCGCTGTTCCAGGTGGACGCTGGCAGGGTCGCGGGCCTCGGAGAGGCTTTCGCCGGCCTGGAGCGTGATGCGTCCCCGGCCGCGAGAAACGTTGACCACCGGCCGGCCCAGAAGCTCCACCCCGAAGTCCGCCACCTTGCCGTCCCATCGCCTGGCGGGGAGGTATTCGCTAGGCAGCGTCTCCTGATGCGGAAAGGCCTTCTCGCCCACGAAGGCCAGGCAGGCGGGCTTGATGTAATTGGAGTCGTCGCAACTGACCAGCCAGTCGGCAGAGGGGTCGCCGGCCTTGCCTGGGCCTCCGCCCTGCCTGTTCAGCCAATCGCTCAGCAGGGCCAGGGTCGGCGGCTGGTCGAGCGAATAGACGCGGAAGGTGATCTGGTTGTCGCCGATCCTGAGCAGAGGGCGGACGTTGATCGTTCGCCGCTTTGGGCGATGGCAGGCGGGCAGGTGGGCGGCCAGCACGCCGTTGACGCGGACCTGCATCATGCCGCTATGGAACATCTCCAGCCGGGCGCTGCGGGGGATGCGCTTGAGGCGGAAACCGCGCCGGGCATGCAGCGTTGCTCTGGGGGCCTTGAAGAGCCCCGGGTGGCCCACGTTCAGGCAAGTGAAGAATGATTCCTGCCGCATGCGCCCCAGCAGCCAGGCCTCCAGGTCGGCGGCGTTGTACAGCCAGCACGGTCCCTTCTCGAGCGGCGTGAACAAGGACAAGCCCTTGCCCGTGGGCCTGGGGCGATCTGTCGAATAGAAGGGGTCGATCACGTACCTGCGAGAGAGATTGTGGGCCTTGTCCATGCAGGAAGTTTGACCGATGACGGGCGGCAAGTAAACCGGCTTTTGCCATACGGCGGGCGGTCGGCGCGGGGCAAGAGGGCGGCAGCGCCGCATCCGATGCGATTACGCTCAATCTATGTGGCGGGGGGAGGCGAAATTGGATACGCTTTCCCTTGTAAATCCGATCGCGCCCGCAGTTCAGCAGGATACAGCGGCGGTTTCTTAAGCCCTGTTCGCGGGCAGAAACAGGACATAATCAGGAAGAGCGGCCTGCGACGGTCGCGGGCCAAGGGCAATATGGGAAATCCCATCTGCGAAGTCTCGAGTTGCGACAAGCCCCGGATGGAGCAAACAGAATGCGCACCCCCCGAATAAGCCGCACGCTGCTGATCATGGCAACGGCAGTTGCGGCGGGCAACCTTGCGAGCCTCGCCGCCCCGGCCAGCCAGCCGGCGGAGCGTGTCGCCTGGGATTTTGAATCCGGCCCGGCCGACTGGACGCCGGTCGAGAAGACCATCGCGGTCGACGTGGTCGCCCCCGGCGCCGCCGTCCCTGCCAGCAAAGGCTGTCTGCACGTGAATGGCTCCATCAAGGGCGGGTGGAACTACGTCCGTTCCCCCAGTCGCGCGATGCGGCCGGGGCAGCTCTATCGGCTGACCGCATGGCTGCGCGTGGATCGGGTCGGGGCCGACACGCCGGCGCCGTTCCTCAAATGCGAATTTGTTCCGGTTGACAGCCAGAACAGCCTGGGCCGGGCGAACACCAACCAGTACGACAGTTCCCGGATGGGCACGTGGCAGAACCTGACCGTGGAGTTCCGCGCGCCAGCCGGCGTGGCCGCGTTTTGGATAGCCCTGGAAAAGGGAACCGACAGGCCGGCGGAGATCGACGCCCGGCTGGACGACGTGATAGTCGAGCCGATCGAGAAACTGACCGTGCTGGAACAGTACCGCCTGGCCCCTTTGCCCCAGCCGCTTCAGCGGCGGCAGAACGTGCATCCGCGGCTATACCTGGATGCCGCCGGCGTGGCCGGGCTGCGCAAGGCAACCGAAACGACTCACGCCGCGCTGTGGAAGAACGTCCGGCAGCAGGCGGACGCGGCCGTCAAATCCGGCCCGCCGAAATACATACTGCACGACCAGTACAGCGGCGAGGAGCAACTCTGGCAGCGCGACGTTGGCAACGCCATGCCCCCCCTGGCGATGGCTTGGCTGATCACGCAGGACAGGGCTTACCTCAATACCGCCCGCGACTGGGCGCTGGCCAGTTGCTCGTATCCGACCTGGGGGCTCAACCAGAACGACGGCATGGACCTGGCGGCCGGACACCAGTTGTTCGGCCTGGCGATCGTGTACGACTGGTGCTTTGCGGACCTGGAGGAGTCGGCCCGCAAGACAATCCGCCAGACACTCATCCGTCGGGGGTCGGCCATGTTTGAAGCGGCGGCGACGGGGCGGACATGGTGGGGGCAATCCTACCTCCAGAACCACCTCTGGGTGAGCATCACCGGGCTGTCCACGGCCGGCCTGGCGATCTTCGACGAGCACGAGGACGCCATCCTGTGGGTAGGGTTGGCGGCCGACAAATTCAAGCGGACGATGGCATCGCTGGGCCCGGACGGGGCCAGTCACGAGGGCGTCGGCTACTGGGGCTACGGCGTCGAATACATGCTCAAGTTCATGCACCTGTCGCGCGACCTGCTGGGCGTGAACCTCTATGACAGCCCCTGGTGGCGGAACACGGCGGCGTATCGGCTGTACCTTTCCCTGCCACGCAAAGCCTGGACGAGGAACAGCTGCATCGTGGATATTGCCGATTGCCCCCGCTCCAACTGGTACGGGCCCGACTATCTGCTCCGCGGGCTGGCCCGCGAGTTCAACGACGGCCGGGCGCAATGGTTGGCGGGAGAGCTGGACGAAGCCAAGGTCTCGGGCAACGAGGCCGGCTGGCTCAACCTCATCTGGCACGACCCGCAGGTCAAGCCGCTCGCCCCGGCCGACGCCCCGGCGCTGCCGACGCTCCAGCATTTCGCCGACCTCGGCATCGTCTCGGCCCGTAGCGACTGGTTGGGCGACGAGTCGCTGGTAGTCCTCAAGTGCGGGCCGTTCATCGGCCATGAGGCGATCCGCAAGTTTGCCTACGATCCCGGGGGCGGGCACGTCCACCCCGACGCCAACCACTTCGTTGTGTTCGGCGGAGGCGAATGGCTCATCCGCGACGACGGCTATCAGCCCAAGCAGACCGGCCAGCACAACACGCTGCTGGTGGACGGCAAGGGCCAGATGGGCGAGGGCGAAATGTGGTTTAACAGCAGCCAGGCGCTGAAACTCAAGGCTCGGCCGCGGGTCGTCTCGGCCACCAGCACGCCGCAACTGGACGAGATCGTTGGCGACGCGACTGAGGCCTACCCGGCGGACCTGGGCCTAAAGCGGTTCGTCCGGCGGATCGCGTTCGTCAAACCCAGCGTGTTGATCGTGGCGGACGACATCGAATTGTCGCAGCCAAGGGCAATGGAACTCCTCTTCCACACGGAGAATAAGCCGTCGGCCGAGGCGGACTCCGCCACACGATTCACGGCCGAGGGCAAGCAATCGAAGCTGCGGCTGGAACTGCTGACCGCCGACGGCGTGACGGCTGTGGCCGGCGTGACGAAGATGGGGGGCGGGCACGGCGGGAGCGCCGAAATGCCCGTCATCCGGCTACAGAAATCAGGGGCGCAGTGGCAGAATGTCGTCGCCCTGTCCTGGTCGGACAAGTCGGCCAGCCCGCCGCGGGTACAGATGCGCCGCGAGGCCGGCCGGCAGACCTTTGCCGTCGACGGCAAGGATGTGTTGACGTGGCCCATCGACGCTACCGCGACAAGGCCCGGCAATTGAGCGATGTCCAGACGGGTGGAAATCGAGATCGCGACAATACAGGAGAACCAAATGAACCGCAGAGAGTTCTTGAAGACCGTGCCGGCCCTTGCCGCGCTGGCCGTCACCGCCTCCAGTTTGGCCGAGGACCTCGCCCCGGCATCCAGCACCCAGGACTCCGGCAAGGCATCCGGGGCCGCCCCGGCCGCCAGCACGACCTCCAACCCCGCAATTCGCCTGGAACCGATCACACTCCTCAAACCAGAGACCGATGGCGGAAAGTCGGTGCTGGCGTCGCTGTCGGAAAGAAAGACCATCCGCAGCATCAGCGACAAGAAGTTTCCCCCACAGGCGCTGTCGAATTTGCTTTGGGCCGCCTTCGGGGTGAACCGGGAGAAGGGGCCGGGAGGAGGAACAGGCAGAACGGCCGCCTCGGCCAGCAACTCGCAGGAGATTGACGTCTACGTCGCCCTGCCCGAAGGCGTGTACCTGTACGAGGCGGTCCCGCACCGCTTGGCTCCGGTGGTGGAGGGAGACCTTCGGGCAAAGGTTGGCCGCGGCCGCGGTGGCGCCGGGGCCAAGGCGCCGGTGAGGCTCATCTACGTGGTGGACATCGCCAAGTTCGCCAAGGCCCAATTTCAGGAGCCGGGGTTGAAGGATGCGGACATCCAGAAATCCTACTACTTTGTGGACACAGGCCTGATCGCGGGCAACGTCTACTTGTTTGCCGCCTCTCAAGGGTTGGCCGCCTGGTTCCACAACTGCGACAAGCCAGGTCTGGCCAAAGACCTTAACCTGCGGCCGGACCAACGCGTGCTTTTCGCCCAGACCGTGGGCTATCCGGCGTAGAGTTAGCCTGAGAAACGTGCCCCTGGAAGTGGGTATGCGAGGCAGGACAATCGTATCTAAATTGACGGGCGGCGAACGGCTGGAGGATTAGGATGACCAGTCAACAGGGCACGACAGAAGACGGGACGAATCTGGTAATTGACGACCGGTTGGATTCCTACGAGAGTTTCTTCGATCATACCTGGGCACGCTCGTTTTTCCAATTAGTCGACCTGACCAAGCTCGAACCTCTCGCCTTTGACCTATGTGCTGACTGGAAGGGCACGGCGAACACCGGGCGCCTGCCGTGGGTCGTCATTGACAGCTTGGAGGGCTTTCATGCCGGGTATTCACTGAGTAAGGAACCGTTTTGGCAGAAACTCACAAAGGCGCTGCGCGAACACTTTTTGGACAGGACCAACCATACTTTCAGCCTTACCAAGCGGAAAGAACTTGTGGGCATCATCGATAAGGTGAGCGCGGACGTACAAGAGGACATCAGAAAAGCCCCGCCAGCTTTTGATCGGCAAGAGATATGGGCAGGTTTTCTGGGAATCGGGGAGTTCACTCTCAGCCTGTGGAGTTCGCAGAGACTGTGCTACGGGGCTGTTTACTATGCGTATGAGAACTTTCTTAGGCAATGTGTGTGCATCGGTAACAAGAAGCCCGTTTATAGACCACATGACGCGCGCGAACTGCAGGCTGATTTGAACACACTCTTTGGGTCCACGATTGGAGACACCTGTCTGGATGATGACAGGGTTATCCGGGCCCGACGAGTGAGAAATGCCCTCGTGCATAATGGCGGGAGAGCGACCTCGGAAATGCAGACTAACGCAGGAACCCTTAGGATCGTGAACGGCAAAATTCACATCATGCCTCCGGATGTTCGAGAACTTTACAACCTCCTGAAGGACCACGTCACTGCATTGGCAGAAGATGGGCGAACCTTGCCGCAGTTCAGGATATGACATGCTCCTCACCATAACCACAACCTACCAGCCTGCCACCGATCTGGGGCACTTGCTGCACAAGAACCCCTCCAAGTGCCAGACATTCGAGGAGTCGTTCGGGAATGTGCACGTGGACCGAGACCACATCTGGCACATAGAATTGAATGCTCCGCAAAAACAAGGAGAGAGCCGTGAGTGAACATGCCGGAATACGCAGGACGGGTCTTTTCGCCGCTGTTTGGCTGGCGGCCTTGGCCGCTTGCGCATCCGCCGCCGACAATCCCGCCGAATCCACATGGCAGGCCGTCGGCATGGGAGGAGGCGGCTGCTTCCTCTTCCCCGCCGCCTCCCCGCACGACCCCAAGCTCCTCTTCGTCACCTCCGACATGAGCGGGCTCTACCGCTCCGAGGACGCCGGCGAATCCTGGCAGATGGTCGACTGGCGCATGGTCCGCTACGCCGAGGCCCCCGTCTTTCACCCGACCGATCCTGCCATCGTCTATGTGTGCACCCCCGATGGTCTTCGAGTCTCCCGCGACCGCGGCAAAACCTGGACCCGCATGAACGACAAACTCCAGGTCCCCATGATCGACCGTAGCGGCGCAAGGCATCTCACCCTCGATCCCGGCAATCCCTCGCTCATGTTCTTCTCCGCCGCCGACGCGCTGTATCGCTCCGAAAACGCCGGCGCCGCCTGGTTGGCCGTGCCGGAGGCCCCAACCAGCCTCCTGGGCATTCTCGTCGATCAGACCAGCCCGTCCGATAAGCGAATCTGCCTGGCCGCCAACGCCCGCAACGTCTTCCGCAGCAACGACTCGGGCAAGACCTGGACAGAGGCTTCGCACGGTCTGCCCTGGTTGGGCATCCGCGCCTTCTGCGGCGCCTCCGACCCCAAAACCGGCCGCACCGTCGTCTATTGCACCATTCCAAGCAAGAAGGTTGACGACAAGTTCGCCGGCGGCGTCTTCCGCTCCGCCGATCGCGGCGAAACCTGGCAGTCCGCCATGGGCGAGGGCATCAACACCGCCATCGGCAAGCAGGACGAGTATGCCCGTATGGACATTGACCAGTATTTCAGCCTCGCCACGGCCGATGCCGATCCCGACGTGGTCTACGCCTGCAACCTGGGCACGGGAGTGCTTCCGCCTTACGCCTGGACCGTGTATCGCAGCGACAATGCCGGCAAGACCTGGCGCGCGTGCTTCTTCAGCGACGATCGTTTCAAGGAGTCCAACTCCGACCTTACCTGGCTGTACTACGATCATTCCCGCGGTTTCGGGGACTCAGCCTCGGGGTTCTGCGTCAACCCGGCCGACTCCCGGCAGGTCCTCTTTGTCAACATGGCTGAGATCTTCATGACCCGCGACGCCGGCAAGAGCTGGAACCAGTTGTGTTCGCGTCGCATGGACGGCCAGGGCAAGCCGGCCAAGGCCCAGTTCTGGGCCACGCGCGGCACCGACGACACCTCCTGCTGGCGGTGCGTCTTCGACCCCCACGACAAGAACCGCATGTACCTTTGCTTCACCGACATCGGTTTTATGCGCAGCCAGGACCGGGGGAAGAACTGGAGCGACGCCTCGGGCTCCCTCCCCTGGCGCAACACGGTTTACGACCTTGCCTTTGATCCGGACACACCCGGCCTGCTGTGGGCGGCTGGCTCCGATGCCCACGATATCCCCATGTGGGGAGCCGCCGGCGGCGGGGGCGGGTCCGGCGGCATATCCAGGTCCGACGATTTCGGCAAGACATGGTCCAAGTCCTCCAACGGCCTGCCCAATGCCCCCGCCTGCTCCGTGCTGGTCGACCCTGCCAGCCCCAAGGACAAGCGGATCCTGTACGCGGCCTGCTATGGCCAGGGCGTCTATAAGTCCGTCGACGGCGGGCAGTCGTGGGCGAAAAAGAGCGATGGAATCGAACCGGCCAAGAACCGCCAGGTGTATTCCCTGCGGCGCGCCAAAGACGGCGCCCTCTTCTGCTGCGTCGCCGGCCGCCGCAAAGGCCGCGGCGTCGATCGGGATCTGCCCGGCGGGCTCTACAAGTCCGCCGACCAGGCCGAATCGTGGAAACGCATCTCCCCCGACGACATCTTCCGCCCCGTCGATTTCGCCCTCCATCCCGACGACCCCAACGTCATCTACGTCGCCGCCATGGACGGCCTGGGTCACAATGGAGGCGTCTATAAGACCACCGACGGCGGCGCCTCCTGGAACAACACCAATGTGCCTTTTGACAAGGCCGTTAGCGACTACATCGAAGGCTTCAGCGTGGCCCTTCACCCCAAAGACCCCAACCTCGTGGTCTTCTGCAGTTGCACGCACGGGATGTTCCTCAGTCGCGACGCGGGCAAGACCTGGGCCCAGCTCAAGTCGCCCAATGCCCCGCCCTTTGCCAACTGCCTGCGCATGACCTGGGATCCGGAAGATCCCAAGACGGCCTATGTCACGACCTTCGGCGGGGGCGCCTGGAAAGGGCCCGCCCCGGCGCCGTGAGAGGAAACGCAATGTGGGCCGGGTAAAGCGATGCTCAAGCGGAAGGGCCGCATCCGATCCGATTGCGATCAATCCAGGTGGCGGGGGGAGGCGAAATGGGATACACTTTCCCCTGTAAATCCAATCGCGCCCGTAGCTCAGCAGGATAGAGCGGCGGTTTCCTAAACCGCAGGTCGCGCGTTCGAGTCGCGCCGGGCGTAGTCATCTTTCGGCGTAGTTGCTCCTGGCGGGGGCGTCTGTGGCGGTTGCGGCACAGGGAGAGGGTGTCAGCCGTGCAACCTTAAGGTATTCCCTGCAAGTCGCGGCCCAGCACTCCCCAGCCATCCGGCGGGCTCTACGGGCGGTGGGCATCTTCGCCCGGCGCTAGGGCCGCCCGATAAATAACTACCCCCTGTAACGATTTGAACCCAAAACAGCGTTGTAAGTCATTGCGCCACAAGGGGCCAAAAACGCTAAAATAAGGGTATCGACCTAGGAGCCACCCTCCCCAACAAAGTCGATCCTGGGGCATTTGGCGCGTTCCCGCCAGATGGCACCGGCTGGGCGCTATTATCCTTGACGGATTCTGCCGCTCCCGTAAAATGGCCGACGGATCGCGGGCCAAGTCAGTCAGTCGGCCGAAAGGGGCTCACTTATATTTGCGACGACCGTACAAGTCAGGCAAAGGTGAAGGCATGATTCAATACTACTGCCCTTTCTGTCGCGAGGCGCTTGATGCCCCGGACGAAATGTTGCATCGTCAACAGGAATGTCCACGATGCGGCCTCCCCGGAACAGTCGTGCATCCCAGCGAAATACGAGTGAACCTAGTAATGGCTCTACGGGGGTGGCTGTGGGTATTCACTGGAGTCATGGCGGGGGCCGTATTTACGGCCCTCCGGGACGCGCAATTCTGCTCTGAGCAACTCTCTGGTGAGGGGTCGTCAGCCGCCAGTTCAGTGATGTACGTCGGGTCAGTCATTTATTGCTTCTTAGTATTGGGGGTGGGGTATCTGTACTTCACCCTCAAGAAACTAGCCAAACCGGGTGTTATCGCCCTCTTGACTGCGCAAGCCTTGGCCCAAGGAGGCGTGGCCATTTGGCGGTTCCGCCTGGATGACGAAGCTATCACGTCGTCAATGGCTGTTGTCGCGTGCGTTATCTGGATTTCCTACTTCCTGGTTTCTCGCCGTGTGCGTCGGACCTTTGTTAATCCATGACTCGGCCTATCGGCTGACTGCCCGTTGGCAGGGAGTCTTACTCGCCATTAGTGCCTTGCCATGCGCGAATCGCCGCCGTAGAATAGCAGGCGAAAGGGGTTGCCATGTCAGACAACGGGCCGTTGCCGGCAGATAAGCCGCAGGGCGTACTGGTGTCGATTCGGAATCTACTTGCCCGCCGTCCGCACCTGATTCCGGCTATGATCGCAGCCGCGATGCTCTTGGCGGCCTTGGGCAAGTGGCCTTACGACTACTACACGGTCATGCGCTGGGTAGTCTGCGCGGTCGCGGTTTTCGTCGCGTACCAAGGTTGGGCTTTCCGTAAGTATTGGGTTTCTTGGGCCTTTGGCTTTACAGCCCTTCTGTTTAATCCCCTTGTTCCGGTTCATTTCCGGCGGGAGACATGGCAGGTGTTTGACTCGGCCGCAGCGGCGGCCTTTGTCGTTATTGCTGTTGCCTTGGCCCGTCCTCCCCGTTCGGCCAAGAGCGGAGAACCAGGCGGATCAGAAAGATAGAGGATCGACAACGTGGCCTCAATACTGGAGATTGGGTGGCTAAGTTTCTGCACACTTCTGGCCTCCGGGCTCTGTCCGCTGGTTATAGGCCAACGTGCCGCCAGGCATTTCCTTACCTCGATCATTCTCTCCCTACTCTTCCACGCCAGCGTCGCCATTCTTCTGACTATCCGCCTCTCCCTCGGTAGCGCCATTATTACCATGTCTACTGCCGTCCTCACCTGGGGCCTGCTGGCTTACTTCCTGCTGTTACGATTCCGCCCGCTTAACCGCACCCTCCTGGTGATGCAACTTCCTTCTTTGTTCCCACTGGTGAATTTGGCAGGGCTCGCCTCAAGCATCTTGGCATTTGTGCTTTACGCGCACTGGTACTTGTTCCCTGTCCCCCTCACAATCTGGTTCGGACTGGGTCTGTTCAGTGCCGAAGTCGCCATTCGATCTGAGATCAGAGACTCCAGGCGAGAAGGCCGGGAAATCGACCGGCGCTCAGCCATATTCAACATTAACTATTACCAAGGACGCTCTGGGGCGTTCTCTTTGATTCGCTATCCGTTCCCGTAATAGTGCCCCCGTTTCAAGGATGCTGTACTTCAACAACCGGTCAGGTAGGGCGAGCAACTGCTGGGTTGCTCGCGCAATTGTTCTTTGCCCGCCCTCGTCTTGGGGTTAGAATCACGCCATGCCGGGGTGTCGCCGGTGACGAGGGCAGGCGGTGTCTCTTGCGCCGGCAAGGGCGCATACCCGGGGCCCTGCGGATTCCGTATGACACCGCCGGATAGGCACGGGCGCACCGGCCCCGGAAGAATCGGCAGAGTGCATGTGGGTCGAGTAACGTCAAAACTCGGATTGCGCGAGCGACCCAGCAGTCGCTCGCCCTACCGACTGAGGTGAAATGACCATGCCGATAATCTTCGGGAAGAAGCACAAGTGCCCGGATTGCGGGGCCGTTTCATTCGGATGCCTTCACATCGGAAAGGCATGGGGCGAGCAGGATTACCTTGAACTGGCGTGCGAGAAATGCTGTACGACTTACCGATGCGATCTGCCCAAACTGACGAAGAAGATTCTTTATCTGGACCAGCTTGCGATCAGTCACATGATGCGTAGCCGGCAAGCAGGGAAGGACCGCAAGTGGTCTGATTTCTTCGACCGCCTGAAGTCCATGGTCCAGTGGCAGCGCATAATCTGCCCCACGTCCTGGGAACATCGAGCCGAGTCGGAGTTCTCGAAGGACCGGTATGCCGCTCTGATGGACACTTGCAGGAAGCTGGCTATGGGCAACCGGCTGCGTGCCTCCTGGGATATTCAGGCAAGGCAGATATACCAGGCGCTTCAAGCATTCATGGTTGGGACAATGCCGGACTGGAGCTTCGATTCCAAGGAGGCCTTCGAGGACAACCCGAATACCTGGCACGACCACTTCGCCATAGATGTAGATTTCGCCCTGGACTTCAAGCAAGTCGCTGATCGACGCGAAAGCAAGATGGCTGTTCACAAGGCCATGGAGTCGCTGTACTCTGATCCAACCTACCTGCAGGGAACGTTTGAGGAACACGTGCAGCGCGAGACGGAGGGGTTCGCACGCGGCCTCCTCGGAACGTATGACAAAGAAAGGCGGGAACTCCTGGAGATGATGTGCGGGGTGAGGGCGCCTGACCCCATTGCCCTGCTGAGTTCTCCGGGAGCACAGGTCGTCCAGATGGTACTCATGACAATCCAGCAGGAATCGCAGTCACAAGACCGAAACAGCAAGGTCCGGGAGTTCTTCTTTTCTCCCCAATTCCGAAGCGTTCCCGCTGTGAGAATTAATGCCGTCATGCGAGCCGCGATGGCGCTCAAGTCCAGAGACTCGGGGCGAAAGCCCAAGCCTAGCGATCAATACGACGTGGAAGTGATTTGCTCGTACATGCCTTACTGCGATGCAATGCTGATCGACGGAGAGATGCGATCCCTGGCGACCGATGGAAAGGCCCAACTGGATGGTGCCTATGACACTATGCTGTTCTCGGCCAGGACGCTTCCCAAACTGCACGAGTGGCTCGACCAAGTTGAGACATCCTTTCCACCCCAACAGAGAGAGGCCGTTGCTGACGTATATGAGGAGAGATTTGAGAGACTGAAACTGCACCGAGGGCGCAACCTGCTGGAAGCCAGGAGGGCGATGATGACCCTGAGTCCGACTTCCCGTACACGGAGAGGGAACAAGCATGGAACGTCGGGGGAACCCAGCCATGACTGACTATGCGCCCGTACAACTTGGCCAGGAGTCTATTGGTTGGGCATACCTGAGCGGCGCTTTCGCAGTGGGCAGCAAGGTGTCGACCAAGTATGTCCGACCTACAGACTCTGACAGTCAACCTTTATGGCGGAGAAAAGCACAGCTTAAAAAGCGGTGCCACCATATCAGTTGCCGGTTATCTTGGCCACCTGTCCGGCCAGGTCGTACAGTTCGCCCGAGCGGTCTTCCCAGAGCATGGGCATGATGAGGTCGGGGGTGATGGGGTCGCCGTTCTGGGCACCGGTGCAGGGCCAGAATTGGGAGATATAGTGGAGTTGGCGATTGCGCTCGTCGCAGAAATCCTTGCACTTTGCGGCCAGCTCGCCGCTGATCTTGTTGTTCAGCAGGGCGTTCTGGACCAGGACGCGGGCATGGGCCTCCTGGCAGCCTTCGCGGATCATTTCGAAGCGGGCAGTGGACTCAGGCGCGTCCTTGCCGGGGGCCAGCACGCTCTGCATCACGTTGTTGAAACTGACGGTTCCCCATCCGCCCTCGTTGTATCCGTCGCCGTAGCGGCCGATGATGGTCTTGTTTTCCTTGGCCCCGGCGAGGACCGGCCAGAAATCCGCACCCAGCGGGCCAAAGCCGCGCAGGCCCTGGAACTTGGCCGAACCCACCTGGCCGGCGATATTGCCACGGGCGGTGCCGCCCGGGCCTCGCCGCCCGGTGAGCATTGAACCTTCGGCCGCCAGGCGGTGCTCCGGCAGGCGGGAGTTCTGGGCCAGGCGGGCGCCGGCGAAGTCCATGTTGTCGGTCCGGGGGTAGACCAGCATGATCTCGGGGTTCCTCCAGCCGTAGTACGGCGGGTCTTGATCCACGTCCCAGAAGACGCCGATCACGCCGCCGACCAGGGCCACGCTGCCCCACTTGGGGTGATCCGGGCGTTCCTCGTTCTTGGTGAGGTTCCACATGTGGCAGACGCGGTAGAAGCGCACGGCGGGCCAGGCGGCCTGGACGTCCTTGTAGGGCGTTTCGGTGTCGGGGTGGGGGCCGGCGCCGCCGCCGTCGTTCATGCCGATGCACAGCGCGTCCTTCATGCCGCGCTTGGCCAGCACGCCCTCAAGCCCCTCGATGACCGGCTTGAGAAAGGCCGCCGATCCCGGCGTGCCCCACTTGGGCGCGGTGGCCTCGGTGAGTTGCTTGGTGGCGGGGTCGAATTCCGTGTAGGGGAAGCCCTGGGTCTGGTAGGGCCCCGGCTCCAGGAAGTCGGCGCACACCACCGGCACCTTGCCCAGGTGCTTGACGGCCGTGTCCAGGTAGCGCTCCACGATGGAGAAATCCAGCTTGTACCCGCCGCCGGGCTGGTTGATCCAGCGCACCATGCTGTGCTCGTTGCCGAAGTGCGTCCGGCGGGCGATCTCCAGGTATATGTCCTTGGTGCCGACGCCGCCCAGCAATTCAAACGAGCGGTCGATCAGCTTCCAGTGCTCCTCCGACCACATGGGCACGTTGTATTGCAGGGCCAGCGAGTCGGGCGACTGGACCATGGAGACGTAGGTGATGAACTGCTGCGGCTCGGGCAGCGTCCAGTCGGAGACGTGAATCTGCAGTGGAATCTGCAGCGGCCCCTTGAGCTGGCGGGCCGACACCGTGACCGTGCCGGCGTACTCGCCGGGCTTGGCGTCCTTGGGCACGCGGAGGGTGACCCACACCGGCTGAAAGGCCGCCCAGGGATTGTTCCGGATCGTCAGGACGGGCAGTTGCGTGGGGGCCTCGCTGTCCAGCGGGTCAAACTGCACGCGCCAGCCGATGGCGTCGTAGATCCAGTATTCCCGCACCTTGCGGGCATAGCGGAGTTGCACGGCGGCAGCGGGGATGATCGCGCCGCCGGCGGCCTTCAATTCGCCGGCTGAAATCTTAAGGTCCGTGACGGGTTCAGTGCCGCTGATGATGAACTCGCCTGAGTACGTCCCGTTGCGCGCCCCGCGCAGGCGGATGGGGGCGATGGGCTCGTTGGGGTCGCCGTAATGGGTGAAGGTGGTGTCGCTCATTGCGTCCTGGTTCCAGACCTGCACGCCCTTGGGGCGGGAGCAGTTGGGCACGATGCCGGCGGCGCCCGGCGGGGCGGTCAGGGTCAGGGCCTCGGCCGAGACGCGGTTGTCCTCCTTGCCGCGGGATAGGGCATCGGCGTTGGCCGCCGAGCGGTGCAATTCCAGGGCCAGCACGTTTACGCCCTTGCGCAGCAGCTTGGCCGGGATGGGCAGGGTCAATTGCCGCTTGTGGTCGGCGCCGGTGTAGTCGTCGGCCAGCGTGTCGAAGGCCAACTTGCCGGCGGGCAGGTTGGCGCGATTGGCCTCCTGGCAGTTGACATACACCACCACGCCGCCGGAGTAGGTCAGGTTCAAGGTCAGGTCGGCGGCCCTGGCGGGGTCGGCCACCTGGAACTTGCCGCGCAGGCATATCAGGGCCAGGCTGCGATAGCTGCCCTGGTACCTGGTGACGGTGGTGCCGTAGCGGCGGACCCAGCGGCTGTCGTCGAAATCGGCCTTGCACCAGTCTTCGGGCGGGAAGGGCGAGCCGGTGACTTTCTTGACCGGCGTGAGTTTGACGCTGGCTTGAACGGAGGGGTAGCGGGGGGCGCAGCGCATGATCTTGCCGTCATCCTGCTTGACCGCCTCGCTCTGCCAGGCCTCGTAGTATCGCCACATCGTGCCGTCCAGCGTGAGGATGGCGCCCTGGGTCTTGTCGGGCTCAGCGGCCCGGGCGCTCCGCCCGACTATCGCCAGGCAGGCCAGCACGGATGCACAAGTCAAAACCACAAGCACTTTCACGACGGCAAGGGAATAACCACGACGCATGAGAATCCTCTTCTGTGGGAAAGCCGTTCTCCAGGGCCGCACCCTCCGCTGCCATCGGCGGGGGTGAAACCATGATTGTCTGATGTTACATAACCCCCTGCAAGTCCATTTGTTTCGGTCATTCAAAAGGCAGGCACGCTCATTTAGCGTTGGGGAATCAGTGTGTCAATTTGTCCCACTTCCGGGGCGCGTGAAAGCTACTTCTCGCCTATCAGCCAGCCCTTTTCTGTTTTGACAACGGGCATTATCTGAAGAGAGAGATGTTCGACTCCGTCCTGGTCAACCCAAAGGACATTGCAGGGTATGGATATATCATCCTGGCTCCTTTGGTAACGTGCCCGGGTCGACAGCAGGCGAATCTGAACTGGTGTTTCGCCAAACATTTCCTTGACCCAAGCGTCAATATCCACTTCCGCAAGTTTGGCGGCCGTTGTCGGAGTGTGCACAGCTTTCATGGCTTCCTTGTCACGATTGTCCAATGCCCGAAAGAAAGCCTCCATTACCGGCTTGCATTGCCTGGGGAGCAGCATGGCATCCACAAGGCCATCTGTGATGGTGGGCCTTGAGGTCTCTTTGCGGATATTGGCCAGCACTCTTTTTGAATCATCGTCTCGGGCATCCTTCTCCAAGGCTGCGAATCGTTCATCCCACTGCTTGAAACACTGCTCCAGGGACTGGCGTGAAATGTCCTTTAGGTTTAGGAGATCCACGCCGACCATAGTGGTGGCCACTTTGGCCAACTGCAGGCCGACCAAGCTTCTCATGCTCGCAGTGTCGCGGCCGTCTCTGGCTGCCGCCAACGATTCACTCACTGCCGCCTGGGCCACTTCCACCGCTTGGTGGGGATCAACCTGAAAGGCCGACCGCGGATCTCTATCTTCGTCGGGTAATGCCAACGCCAGCAGCCTATCGGCCGCCGAGATGCGCAGGCTCATGCTCGGCGCATATGTGCAGAAGCATTCCAACATTTCTATCCGTAACGTCGCCTCAGCCGGGCCAACAATCTCCGCTTTTGCATGGGCGATAAGGTCGAGCAGATGCGTCATTACGTCTGAACTGCAATTCTCGAGCTGCTCTTTGGTCAGCTTGGGCAGCGAGGGGGAGGGCTTGGGCTTCAATGGGTCCTTGGGTACGCTTACCGAATGCTTCTTCATCACGCTTGCCAGGGCGCTGACGAATCCGTCCACGCCAGGGGCGTCTACCCTGGATGCTGTTTGGATTGCCTCCGCCAGTTGTGTGGTCAGTTCGGCCGGCACCGTTGATGGTTTGCTGGTGGAAGTTGAAGCGCCGGGGCGGCTCTGCCCCCAGGTGAAGGTGCCAAAAACCAGGGCGAGACCAGTAATCGCGATTGCCAGCAGTTGCTTCCCCATCTCTTTAATTCCCTTTGTTGTGTCTTGCCTGTGATTTCGCGTGCAACGCGCCGCTAGCGCGGCTAAGAGCCTATCCTAATA
>PMYM01000135.1 GCA_003171235.1 Phycisphaerales bacterium
AAGGACCAGATGAAGACGATGGTGCCGCCGGCGAACAGTCCCGGCCGGATCAGCGGCAGCACGATGCGGCGGAAGACCGTCCAGCGCGAGGCCCCCAGGCCGCGGGCGGCCTCCACCAGCGTCGGGTCCACGTTGGCCAGTGCGGCCACGGCGTTAAGGTACAGGATGGGGTAGAGGTGCAGCACCTCCAGGATGACCACGCCCGGCAGTCCGCTGCCCAAAAAGTCCAGCTTGGGCAGGCCGATCATGGCCATTAGCAGGTTGATCGAGCCGCTTTCGCGGGCGAGGATCTGCCGCATGGCCAGCGCGCCGACGAAGGGCGGCAGGATCATCGGCACCATCAAGAGGGCCGAGGAGAGGTTCTTGCCGCGGAACTGGTAACGGTCGCTCAGCACCGCCAGCGGCACGGCCAGCAGCAGCACGCCGGCCGTCACCAGCACGGCAACTTTCAGGGCGTTGAACAGGGCGTTGTCGGCCAGGCGGTCCAGGCCCTGCCAGAAGTTCATTCGCCACAGCACCGACACGTCGGGCAGCTCGCGCCACACCCAGTACCCGCTGGGCCTTCCCTGGTCCACGAACCCCCCGCGTATGGCCATGACGATCGGCAGCACCAGAAAGACCGCCAGGAACGCCAGGCACAAGCCATACAGGATGTATCGCCGCCGGAAACGCATGACGCATAAGATACGAAGGATTTCAGATTTGGAAACCTTAGAGATTTCAAATTTGGGAATTTCAAATCTGGGAATTGAAAGACCGATCAACCCGTTGCCTTGGCTCCTCCAATTTGCAATTTGAAATTCCCAAATTTGAAATTCCCCCCGACCGCCTGTAGCCTTAGGCCTGTAGTCTGTAGCCTATCCTGGTATTCCATGCTTCTTGGCGCGCACATGTCGATAGCCGGCGGGGTGCACCGGGCGGTCCAGCGCGCCGGGCAGTTCGGCTTCAACACCATGGCCATGTTCGTCCGCAACCAGCGCCAGTGGCGCGCGGCGCCGCTGACGGATGAGGCCATCGAGCTTTTCCTCCAGGCGCGGGCGAGCGTGCCGGTCAAGCCGGTGGCGGCCCACGCCTCGTACCTGATCAACCTGGCGGCCGTCGGGCCGGTGGGGCAAATGTCGCTGGCGGCGACAAGGGAGGAATTTGACCGCTGCTGCCGGCTGGGCATCGAGTATTACGTGCTGCACCCGGGCTCCTGGGCCGCCAGCACGCCCCAGGAGGGCATCGCCCGCCTGGCCGAAGGTTTGAACTCCGTCGTCGCCGCCTGCGGGGGCAAGACCATCCTGCTGCTGGAACAGACTGCCGGGGCCGGCAGCCTGCTGGGCGGGAGCTTTGAAGAACTGGCCGAAATACTGACGCACTTGCGCCCGGCTGCGCGCTTCGGCGTCTGCCTGGACAGTTGCCACCTCTTCGCCGCCGGCTACGACCTGCGCACGCCCCAGGCCTACGCCCAGACCATGGCCCGCTTCGAAAGCGCGGTGGGATTTACTCGGCTGGGGGCGTTTCACGTGAACGATTCGATGTTTGGCCTGGGCAGCCGGCGCGACCGCCACGCCCACATCGGCCAAGGCAAGATCGGCCTGGATGGCTTTGCCAACATTGTCAACGACCCGCGCCTGGCGAACATCCCGCTGATCCTGGAAACCAGGAAAGAGACTGACTCCCACGGCCGAGACATGGACCTAGTCAACGCCGACGTTCTCCGCTCGCTGGTCAGGACAAAGACTTCACCGCAGGGGACGCGGAGAAAACAGAGGGGGAAGAAGAGATAAAGTGACAATGGAGAGACTTTCCCCGGGTGCAGATATTGACCATCGAGCAGCTTCTGGCCGACCCGCACCGCCCGCATCCGCGCTGCCTGCAAATGCCCGACCGCACTGCCCAGCACACCCTGCCGGAGGCCCCGCGCCACGCCGCCCACCCCAAGCGCCAAGGTAAGTTGGATTTTGAATAGTTGGGTAGGGCGAGCGCCTGTTGGGGCGCTCGCGCAATTCGGTTGTTTTCAAAGGCCGGACGCTTAAGCCCAATTCAGGATTGCGTATTGGCAACGTCAGGATTGCACGGGTTTGAGCCTGTGCAACCGGCAAACCCCAATCCTAAGCCGTTCCAGCCAGGCCACAAAGCAGGACACAACCAGGCCCACAGGGCCGGTGAGAATTTAGTCGGGGGCGAAGCAAACACGGCAAAGCCGTGTGCAGCGAAGCCCCCGGAAAAGGCGCCGCACAAGGGAGAGCGAACGGCTGGGCCTGCGCGCGAAATTGAGCCTGCTCGCGATGGTGCGGCGAGCTTCTGGGAATTGAGCCAAATGTACGGCGTGCAACTTTCTTGCACGCCCTCCAGGGTAATCACACCATCGGCAGGAAGAATAGATGCCTTGGCCGGTCGGGCCACTGCCTCTGCCCCATTGCCCAGGCCGTTACCGGGGGCTGCGCGTCCCTCGCTTTGGCTCGGGCCGCTCCACCCCCGGCTAAATTCTTGCCGGCCCGTCGGGCCTGGGTTCTCGAATGGGTCGATCCCTCCCTTGTGGTGACTGAACCTTCCTTCTCCTCAAGTAAGCGAGCAGACCGGTAGGGCGCGTGGTTGCTCCGCGTCGCGTCGCAAACCACGCCACCCCCGGTTTCAGATCGCTGGCCAGGCTCCGGCATACCCGCCGGGTGGGCGATGCACGGCGCGCCCGTCGGATCGGCATGCCAATGGCTTGCTTGGCGGTCGGGGGCAGAGTAGATTGGGCTCTTTTCCAAGGGCCCTGCAGGCTGGGTTGCGGCGGGCTTTTGCCCGCCCACGGTTATCCCGCGCACGGGCCGGTGGCCCGCGCCGCCTGGTGGATTGGAGTAGAAATGAGCTTTCTGTCGGACGTGGACGCAAAGGCGTACGAAATCCTGCAAGCCGAGCGCAAGCGCCAGCACGGCACGCTGGAGCTGATCGCCTCGGAGAACCACGTGTCCCCGGCCGTGCTGGAGGCATCCGGCTCGGTTTTCTGCGACAAGTACTCCGAGGGCTATCCCGGTCGGCGGTACTATCGCGGCTGCGAGAACATGGACCAGGCTGAGAGCCTGGCCATCGAGCGGGCCAAGGAAGTCTTCGGCTGCGAGCACGCCAACGTTCAGCCGCACTCGGGCACCAGCGCCAACATCGCCGTGTACCTGGCGGCGCTCAAGCCCGGCCAGACGCTCATGGGCATGGACCTGGCCCACGGCGGGCACCTCTCTCACGGCCTGCCGATCAACTTTTCGGGCATGACGTACAAGGTGGTCAGCTACGGCGTGCAGCCCGGCAGCGAGCGGCTGGACTACGACCAGGTGCGCGACCTGGCGCGGCAGTCGCGGCCGGCCCTGATCATCGCCGGGGCGTCGGCCTATCCGCGGACGATCGATTTTGACGCCTTCGGCCAGATCGCCAAGGAGGTGGGCGCGCTGCTGATGTCGGACATCGCCCACATCGCCGGGCTGGTGGCGGGCAAGGTGCATCCCAGCCCCTTCCCCGCCAGCGACTTTGTGACCACCACCACGCACAAGACGCTGCGCGGCCCGCGCGGGGCGCTGATTATGTGCAGGCAGGAATGGGCGCGGAAGGTGGACTCGGCGGTGTTTCCCGGCCTGCAGGGCGGGCCCTTCATGCACGAGATCCTGGCCAAGGCGGTGGCCCTGGGCGAGGCGGGCACCCCGCTCTTCGCCGCCTATGCCCGCCAGGTCGTCTCCAACGCCCGCTGCCTGGCGGGCGAGCTGGCCCAGAAGGGCTGGCGGCTGGTGACCGGCGGCACGGACAACCACCTGATGCT
>PMYM01000218.1 GCA_003171235.1 Phycisphaerales bacterium
CTGATGTCGCGCAGCACCGGCTTGTCGTCGTAGCTCTTGCTGACGCCTTGCATCTCAAAGATGAATTGGGGAGGCATTTTGGCCCTTTGATTTGCGATTTGCGATTTACGATTTTCGATTTAACAGCAGGAGCCTGAGGCAAGAGGAAGACGCTCTTCCCAAATCGCAAATCGACAATCGAAAATCGAAAATCAAAGATGTGCCGTGTTCCGCTTGTGCGGCAGGTCGTATAATGAATATGTCGGTCGGTGGAAGGCCGCTCCCGGCTTTGCCGGGGGAGGAAAGTCCGAGCACCGCCCAACCACGGTGGTGGGTAACGCCCACCGTCGCTGAAGTCATGCGGGCGACACCATGGATCGCCCCGACCAGGCGACAGGGAAAGTGCCACAGAAAACACACCGCCGGCGCCGGCGGGGTCCTGGCCCCGCGTAAGCCAGTTCGGGCGGCGCCGGTAAGGGTGAAAAGGTGCGGTAAGAGCGCACCGCGGCGGCGGCGACGTCGCCGGCATGGTAAACCCCACCGGGTGCAAGGCCAAGCAGCGGTCCAGGTCCGGTTGGGACCGCCTCCCCGGTTCGCCGGGGCGGCAGGACCGCGGGTAGGCCGCTTCCGGCCGGACGGGCGTAAAAGCCCGCCCGGAACCACCGGAGAGCGCCGCCGCAAGGCGGCGTCTAGAGAAATGGCCTTCGCCCCGCCGCCAGCGCCCGCGGCGGCGGGGAACAGAACTCGGCTTACAGCCGACCGACGCGGGCTTTTTTTTCCGCATTGCAAAGCCCACGGCAGGCCTGCCGTGGGCTTTCAGTAGGGAGGGGCTCTTCTTCTTCGCACTATCGCACTATCGCACTCCGCACTTCGCACTTGGAGCATGGCACGCCCTTGCATATGGTTCGCTGCGGCTATAAACTGCTGAGCTTGTTTTTCAGTGATTCCGCAATGCAGTCAGGCTTGAAAGGATAAGTTATGAAGATCGCCGTGATCGGCGGAGATGGAACCGGGCCGGAAGTCGTGGCCGAGGGTCTGAAGGTGCTCAAGGCCGTCGCCGCCAAGGCGGGCTTTGACTACACCACGACCGATTTCAACGTCAGCGGCGAGCGCTACCTGGCCGCCGGGGGCAACCCCGCCGCCCCGTCCATCCCGGTCATCAGCGACCAGGAGATCGCCCAGTTGCGCTCCTACGACGCCATATACCTGGGCGCCGTGGGGCATCCCAAGATCGCCCCGGGCATCCTGGAGAAGGGCCTGCTGCTGCGGCTGCGCTTCGAGTTGGACCAGTACATCAACCTTCGCCCTGTGCGGCTGTACCCGGGCGTGGAAACTCCGCTGGCCGGGCGGGGCCCCAAGGACATCGACTTTGTCGTCGTGCGCGAGAACACCGAGGGCATCTACACCGGCATGGGCGGGGTGCAGTACAAGGGCACGCCGCAGGAGGTCTCCACGCAGGTCAACTGCACCACGCGCTTCGGGGCCGAGCGGGCCATCCGCTACGCCTTCGACCTTACCCGGCGACGCAACAGCAAGAAGAAGCGCCTGACGCTGGTGCACAAGACCAACGTGCTGACCTTCGCCGGCGACACCTGGTTCCGCGCCTTCGGCGAGGTGGGCAAGGAATACCCCGAAATCGAGAAGGACTACAACCACGTCGACGCCTGCTGCATGTGGTTCATCAAGAACCCCGAGCACTACGACGTGATCGTCACCGACAACCTCTTCGGCGACATCATCACCGACCTGGCGGCGATGATCCAGGGCGGGCTGGGCGTGGCCGCCGGCGGCAACATCAACCCCAAGGGCGTGAGCATGTACGAGCCCATGGGCGGCTCGGCCCCCAAGTACACCGGCCAGAACGTCATCAATCCCATCGCCGCCATCGCGGCCGTGGGCATGCTGCTGCGCGAGACCGGCCAGGACAAGGGCCAGCCCAAACTTGTCGACGCCGGCAACAAGGTGGAGGCCGCCGTCATGGCCACCACGGCCAAGATGAAGTCGCAGGCCGCCGGCAGAATGGGCTACTCCACCACCCAGGTGGGCGACCTGGTGGCCTCGGCCCTGTAACCCCCAGCAAGCAGCCAGGTCCACAGTAGTCCTTCAGCTTTGATTCTGTAGTCTCAAAATCAAAGTTGAAGAACTACAGAGCAGGCGAGCAGTGGAACAGGTGGACAGGAGAAGGCAAAGACGGCCAGCTCGCCTGCGGTCTCCGTCTTAATCTCGGCATCAACCAGCCTTACCCGTTGTCGATGTTGATGCAGTTGTAGCCGTATCGCGGCAATGAATCTTGGGGTCAGGAACAAATGCAGCTAGTGCTCCTCCCTTAGCATCGGGGATGCAGGCAACGACATATCCGCTTGGTGGAGGGCCGATCATAAGGTCATTACATAGCATTCCGCATGGTACAAGACTGGAATAACCTACATCATTCTCGGTCCATGCAAGCCAATAGAGTCCAATGTCGAGCGACAGCTTGGCAACATACTTATCCGCTGACTCATTCTTGGTAATGGTGACACTTGTCGGTTCAATGTGAAGGTTAACCCACTTCTTATCTCCCACATCATATCGCCACATCGCTCTCAGATGAAAATCCACCGGGCCTTGGAGCACGTACTTATTCGCTTGTAGCGTTAATACTTTGGCGACACTGTTATAGTGCCAAGATAACACCTGGGGCTTGCCATTTTCCACAGTCACGTCCTTGCTCTCTTTGGGAGCTTCTCTTCTGCAACCTGGTGATAGTGCGGCCACCGACACCACGAGGCCTGCGATCAGCGGGTAGATGGAGTTGCTCATAGCGGCTCCTTCATGCTGTTGTGGTTACAGCAAACCCGAGGCATTCGTGGTTGCGTCGTCCCTGCGGGACTCCGCAGCCCACGGCACCCCGCTGTTGCCTCTTGCCAATCTTCTTCCTGTTGGCGTTGTTCGCGAAGTTCGCGGCTA
>PMYM01000025.1:0-3662 GCA_003171235.1 Phycisphaerales bacterium
TTGATGGGCTTGCCGGTGACGGCCTTGACCGAGAGGGCGGCGCCGCCGCGGGCGTCGGAGTCGAACTTGGTGAGGATGACGCCGTCCAGCTCCAGCCGCTCGTTGAACTCGCGGGCGGAATTGACGGCGTCCTGGCCGGTCATGGCGTCGCAGACCAGGTATATCTGGTGCGGCTGGGTGGCCTGGGCGATGGCCTCGGCCTGCTTCATCATTTCTTCGTCGACGTGCAGGCGGCCGGCGGTGTCGATGATGACCACGTCGCAGGCGTTGGCGGAGGCCCAGTTGACGCCGGCCCCGGCCACCTTGACCGGGTCGGTCTGGCCGTCCATGCGGAAGACGGGCACGCCCACCTGCTCGGCCACGATGGCCAACTGGTCCACGGCGGCGGGGCGCTGCAAGTCGCAGGCCACCAGCACGGGGTGCTTGCCCTGGGCCAGCATGAAGCGGGCGAGCTTGCCGCAGGTGGTGGTTTTGCCCGAGCCCTGCAGCCCGGCCATCATGACGATGGTGGGCGGGGGCGAGACATAATAGATGCGGCTGTCCACCGGGCCCATGAGCTGGGTCAACTCGTCGTAGACGATCTTGACCATGAGCTGGCTGGGGTGGAGGGTCTTAATGACCTCCTGCCCGCGGGCCTTCTGCACCACGGTCTCGCAGAAGTCGCGCGCGACCTTGAAGTGGACGTCGGCCTCAAGGAGGGCCTGGCGGATGTCGCGCATGGCGTCCTTGACGTTGTCGTCGGTGATGCGCCCGCGGCCGGACATCTTCCGGAAGACGTCGTTCAACTTGTCGGTCAGGGCTTCAAACATGATGGCAACAGGATATCAGTTTAGCCGCCGCCGGTCGAGCCCCCACCGGCCCCCACCGGCATGGCCCAACCTTCCTGGATAGTAAAGCCCACGGCTGGCCAGCCGTGGGCTTTAAGGATGCCACTTGAAAGGTTCTCGCTTATGTTACCGGATCGATCGCGCCTAACCCGCGCGGACCTGCTCGATCACCACGGCCGTGCCGTAGCAGAGCACTTCGGTGGAGCTTTCGGCCACGTGGCTGGCGTCGTAGCGGAAGCCGACCACGGCGTTGGCCCCCAGTTGCACGGCATGTTCGATCAGCAGTTCGTAGGCCTGCCGGCGGGCCTGCTCGCACATCTCGGTGAAGGCCCCGATCTGGCCGCCCACCATCGATTTCAGCCCGCCCAGGATGCCCTGCGAGATCGTCGGCGAACGCACGATGATCCCCCGCACCACGCCCAGGTGCCGCGTGACGCGATAACCTTCAAAGCCGAACGTTGTCGTCACCCACAGTTCGCTCATTTGCTCCTCCTATTTCGACGCCGATACTTCCAGCACCAGGTAAAGCAGCTTGGCGTTGGGTCCGCCGCCCGGCGGGGCCAGATTGCTGCCGCCGATCAGGACGGGCTTGCCCAGGGGAACCTTCGCCGTGCCGCCAAAGCTTTGCAGGTTGAATTCCAGCCGGTCCAGGCTTTCGGGCATGCCTACCGCCGGCTGCGAGGATGCCTTGTGCTGAACCATCGGGATAGGCTTGATCTCTCCGGGTTCGGCTATCAGGCTGCTGAAATCCACCGTGGCCGTGCCATCGGGGTTCATGACGGCGGACAAATTCAGAATGGCCCCCCAATGCACCATCTCCGTCTTCGGATCGCTGACGAAGTTTTCGCTCAAGACGGTTTGTCCGCGCCCGGCGGCCAGATGCACATCCTGGCCTTCCATGCCGGTGATCTGGGCGCGATAGCGCACGGGGAGGTCCTTGATGGCATCGGCTGCGACTTCCGCCGGTGCCTTCACGCCCGATCCGCCCAGCAGTTTGTCCAAGCCGGCCCCGTCCAGTTCAAGCCACTTGGCCTGCACCAGGACGGTCCGTCTGGCTGCATTGGCCTTCCGCAACTGCTCCAACAGTGTCTCGATCTGCTTGTGGTTGGCCTCCGTTTGAGCAACGACCAAGGCACCATTAATCTCACGAAGGGTGCCTATAGTCCCGCTGTTCTCTCGCCAGCTTTCGGCTGCGATGGTAGAGCGAATCAATTCCAAAATGGCATTGACTTGGTCTTGCTTGGTGGGCGGCAGCGTGGACACGGCACAATTCCCAAACCCACTCAACCATGGGTTCGGCTCCATTGTCAACTGCGTGACCGGTTTAACCTGCGACTTGAAAGAATGATCCTGTTCAACTTGAATCAAGTCGCGGACATTGTACACCTTCGTGGCGACCTTCTCCTGGACAGGCATGGATGCCGGGGAATCCTGTCCCAAAACTGTGTACTGAAATAGCCCCACGAATGCCACAACCGCCAGGCAAGCCAGGAAAACGAGCTTTGCATAAGAGGTCTTCATTTGCTCTTCCTTTTGCGTTTTAGAGACTGGTTGTTAGTTTGCCGCCTGATCATATTAAGCGCAAAGTCAACTTCGCATTTCCCGCTACTTCATGTCTTCCGCCTCAGGCGACCTGGCGCCGTGAATCACGGTGACAATTTCGATTCTTCCAGGTTTAAGACGGTAAATTAGACGATAATTCCCGACGATTTTCTCACGCAAGTTTGCGTCGTCGATTTCCGGCACGACTCGACCCGATTTGGGAAATCGCGCCGCGCGTTCGGCCGTTTCAATGACTCGCTTGGCCGTCAACCGGGCAAAGACTATCGAATCCCGAGCGATGAAATCGCAGATGGATTCCAGGTCCGACGCTGCCTGCGGCGACCAGGTCACGCGAGCCATTTTGCCAGCCGCTTCTTCATGGCCGCATGGCTCATGCCACACCCTTGGTCCAATTGCCTAACGCCTCTTTCCACCTTGAGTTGCACGTACAGTTGCAACATGATGTCGCCAACGGTGGCGTTATCAGGCATTTTGGATATGATCTCTACGGCTTTTTGCTTGGTTGTCATTTTCACAGACCATTCTACAGGCATTACCCGGTGGATATCCTTTTCTTGGCCCTATTATCCTACCTTACAGATACTTCTTTATCAGCAGGCCATACTTGTCTTTTTGGGCGGCGGTGATGTTGGAGCGGTTGGTCCAGATGGCCAGTTCCAGGGCCGTGTGGCAGGGCGAGGGGGTGTTTGCAATCTGAGCGAAGCGCGACACCGCCGCCTTTATCAGTTCGATGGCGTTGGCGGTGGCCTCCATCAGGTTGCCGATGATCTCCTTGAGCAACTGGTGTTTGTCCACGTCTTTGGGGGCCGGACGCCAGCAGTCAAAGTCGCTGGGCAGGGCCACCAGGGCATAGGCCAGTTCGGCCTCGCGGGCCAGCTTGGCCTCGGGCATGGCGGTCATGCCGATCAGGTCGCCGCCCCAGCTTCGGTGCATGTGGCTTTCAGCCTGGGTGGAGAAGGCCGGGCCTTCCATGCAGATGTAAGTGCCGCGGTCGTGCACGGTGGTCTTGAGGGAGGCGGCAGAGTCCAGCAGGTGCCGGCGGAGAATGGCGCAGAAGGGCGCGGCGAATTCCACGTGCACGGCCAGGTCGTCAAAGAACGTGGGCGGCCGGCGATAGGTCTTGTCGATGACCTGGTCGGGTATGACCAGGTGCTTGGGGTGGATGTGCTCGCGCAGCGAGCCCACCGCCCCGGAGGCGATCACGTGCGTACAGCCCAGGGCCTTGAGGGCGTAGATGTTGGCCCGGTAGTTGACCATCGAAGGCGGAATGGT
>PMYM01000025.1:3672-12884 GCA_003171235.1 Phycisphaerales bacterium
CCGCACAGCACGTCGCCCAAACCGCTGCCGCCGATGATGCCCACCTTTGCCATGGCGTTGCCTTTAGAAGAGTCGCCTCTTTTTATCCCTCATCACAGCGATGTGCAAGGTTAGAGGTGAGAGGTTAGAGTGGCCCGTTCTACTGGCTACCGGCTCTTGGCCACTGGCTACTGGTCACTGCCTTTGAACAGGTCGCGCAAGGCGACGCCCAGGCTGCGCAGGGGCACGTTTTTTATCTGGGGCTTATTGGCAGGGCCGGTGACGCGGATGGTGACGATCTCGTTGGTCAGGCCCTGCAGCACCTCTTCCAGGGCCGACATGCGCGGCACCTTCTTGCCCGAAAGGAAGGTCATGTCCATGCGGTTGGTCTTGAGGTCCACGCTGCCGGCGCCCAGCAGCGACATGCCCGAGCCCTGCAGGTACACCTCGGTGAAAGCCAGGGCCGTGCCCTTGAGGTAATAGTCCACGTCGGCGGTATGGAAGGAATCCTCCCCCGGCAGGTACAGGTTCAGCAGCGGCAGGGTTCCCAGCAGCACCGGCACGCGGTAGATGTTGCCCTCGCCGATGTGGAACTTGCCGTTGGCGATGCGACTGGTTGGATCTCCGGCCATGGCGGTCATCTGCAGGCTGCCGGTGAGCTTGCCCTTGACGTCCGCCGGCTGGGTGGTTGTGGCGGCCAGGCCCAGCAGCCGCTCCAGGTCGGCATCTTCCACCGACAGGCTGAAACCGTAGGGCATGGGCCAGATGAGCTTGACTTCGGCGAAGCCCGCCAGCCGCCCACCGCAGATGTTGCCGACGATGTTGTTGATCTTCATCAGCGCCGACGAGGGGTCTTTCTCGATCCGGCCGGTGAAGTCCCCCATGTGCCGCTCGCCCAGGTCCAGGCGGCTGACGTTCAGGTCGGCGGCGGCGCGCAGGCGATCGGCGCCGGCGGCGGCCAGTTGGCCGTCCAGGCTGGCCGACAACTTCACCGCAGCGCCCAGGCCCGGGTCCAGAACGAGATCGGCCAGGTCCAACCGCCCGTCCATGGCCCATTCCAGTTCGCCCGAGGCCTTGGCCGTGGCGGGCGCGGAGGCCGGGGCCGTGGCGGCAGAGGCGCCCGGCCCGATCCGCAGGCTCTTGAGATTGGCGGCAACGGTCCCGCCCGATATGCCGGTCTGCTCGCGCAGGCGGGCGGGCAGCAGGTCCAGCAGAGGCTTGTCGATGGGCAGCGGTCCGCTCTTGAGGGCCAGTTGAGCGGTCAGCCCGTCCGGCGGGGTGAGGATTCGCCCGTCCAGTTCAAACCTGGCGGCCCCGGCCAGGCCGGCGAGTTTCTGGAAAGTCAGCCCCGCCGGTTCCACGATGATGGTGCCGGCCAATTCGCTCATAGGCCAGGGCACAAGCCGATGGCGGGCGCGCATGGTGTGCGGCCGCAGCACCAGCCGGTAGTCCGCCACAGCGGCCGGGGCCGGGGCCGGGACTGTGGCCGGGGCGCTGGAAGACGCCGTGGCCGCCCCGCCGCCCTCGCCGGCCGGGCTCGACGGCCCCAGTTGCGTGGCCAATTGCACCGAAAGATCGGTTATCCCAGAGGGCGAAAAGGCATCCCAATCCGCCCGCAGGCCCTCGGGCAGGGCCGCCCGCAATTGCTCGTCCAGGGGCAGGTCTTCCACCTCGGCCTGAAGGCTAAGTCGCTCCAGCCGCTCGCCCAGGTCGAAGCTGCCCCGGAGCAGGTTCACCCGCGCCTGGGCGTGCCGGGCCAGCAGATGCTCAATAACCACCTTGCCGGGGCTGATGGTCACGTTGCCGTTGGCGTGCTCCAGGCGGTAGGGGAAGATGGCCGGCGTCATGGTGACCTCTTCCAGCGTCACCGGCAACAGATACTGTGTCTGGCCGCCGGTGCGAGTGACGACGCCGTCCATCACGTCGGCCTGACCGGACAGGTTGAACCCCTGGTATATCTCCCGTGCCTGCTGGGGCAGGGCCTGGTAGAGCTGCCGGTCCAGGGCCAGGTCATCGGCCGAAAAACGCAATTGATAATCGCCGTTGGCGGTCAAGGCGGCCCAGCCATTGATGGTGCAGGTGGCCTTGCCGGATATGCCGGTGACGTTCTCCAGGACCGCCCGGTCGGCGTTGACCTTGACCTTGCCGTGCAGCTTGTCCAAGGGCAGGGGAAACTCCGCGTGGCGGACGGACGTCCGGCCGTCCAGGTCTATCTCGGCCTGCACGTCGGTCGGCTCGCCCTCGGTCCCACCGCGGCGAACGGCGACCACGCAGTTGATCCGGCCGTGGGCATCCAGGCCGTCCCAGGCCGCCTGCACGGTCGGCGGCAGGGCGTCGTGCAACTGGCGGGTCAGTTCCATGTCCTTGGCCGAGATGGTCAGGTCGCAGGCGGTCTGCTCCCCCCAGCCGGACAGGGTGCCCTTGGCCTCCAGCGTGCCGACGCCAGCGCGGGCGCGGATCTGGCGAAACTCCAGGCAGTCGTCGTCGAAGAGAATTTGCCCCTCCACCTGCTCCACCGGCAGCGGCCTGGGCCCCACGTTTAGAGTCAAATCCTGCAGGTCCACCTGGCCGTGCACATGCACCTGGCCGTTTAGGCGCTGAATGTTGGCGGCCAGGGCGGCCTTGCCGGCGGGTCCAAGCGACTTCTGCACCTGGGCCAGCACGTCCCCCAGCCGGCCGGGCGGCGGCCCGGATATGGGCAGGGTGATATTCTCCAGCTTCAACGCCAGGTCGAAGGAACTCTGGGCGTCGTAGCCGTCGTAGCGGCCCTGGAGGGAAAAGGCCGCCCCGCCCAACTGGGGCAGCCTGCCGGTCAGTTCCCTGACCTCGATGCCGGCGGGGTCGAAGATCAGCCGCCCGCGGACATTGGCCAGCTTCAGGCCCCCCTCCTCAGGGGGCAGTTCCATGCTCACGTCGTTGAGGCGAACGGCGCCGCGCTCGAACTGGGCCGGATCGTTGGACTGGGTGGTGGCCCCGACGTGGGCGGCCATGGTCCATTCGCAGCCGCGCGGGCGGCCGGTGATCTGGTAGCGCTTGTACCAGGTGCGGTACTTGCGAGGCAGGGTCTTGCTCAGGTCCGACAAGGCGAAAAAGCCGGTGATCTGGGTCCTGCCGGTGCTGGTGTCCAGGGTGCCCTGCCCGCTGATGCCCGAGCCGCTCTGGCCTTGCTCGTCGAATTCGAGCTGGTAGAGCCCGCGGTCCTCGCGCGGGCGAAGCACCACCGACATCCTGGTGCTGCCGATCTTGACCAGTTGGCCGGCGTCGCTGTCGTAAACGTTCAATTCCCCGTCGCGGATGCGGATGACGGGCAGGTCCAGGGGCAGCCGCCCCGGCTGAGTGCTCACCTGGGGCAGGGGAAAGATGTCGTCGGTGTTGAGCCGGCCGGTGTTGACGTCCTCCACCAGCGAGACCACGGGGCTGAGGCAGACGATCTCGGTCGGCTCCAGCCGCCCGCGCAGAATCAGGCCGGAGGGGCGATGGTTCATCACCACCGTCTGGGCCTGCAGGAAGGGCAGCTCGCTCTGGCCTATGTACAGGCAGAGGTTCTTGACGCGGATGCCCGAAAGCAGGCTGAATTGCGCCCGGTCAACCTTGACCTTGCACCCGGTGGCGGCCGAAAGGTAGCGCTCCACCTCGGTCTGCACCCGGGAGTCGTTGACCACGTAGAAATAGCCCCAGCCCAGCAGGGCTATGACGGCCAACAGGGAAAAGGCCACCTGCCGCCGCCGCGGGCTGACATACCGCCAGACCCTTCGCCGCCGTCGGGGCAAGTATCGCCGCAACCTGGTCCACCACTTGGCCATGAATCCCTGGATTATAGTGCCCGGCGGCCTTGGAGCCCGCGCGCTTTTTGCCCCCTGCCGCGCCGGTTGCCGGTTATCTCCCCATGCGCCAAGGGGCGCCGACAAAACCAGAAGGCATGGCCACGGCGGTTTTGCCCGGCGGCCATGCCTTCTGTCGCTTTGATTTGGATGATGCTACCGCACAGGAGAGGGTGCTGCCGGGAGACCTGCCGGCGGCGCCAACGGCGCGGCGGTCGCGGCGCCGCCGCGGAGTTGCTGCTGCACGTACTGGGGCTTGAGGAAGAGGTAGTACAGCTTGCCTTCTTCCTGCGTGCGGCCGGCCAGTTCGCCGGCGCGGTCGCCCACGCCCATGTAGACATCGCACCGGCCCGGGGCGCGGATGGCGCCGCCGGCGTCCTGGTCGAGGGCAAAGCCGCTGTAGGGCAGCTTGATTATGCCCGCCCCGGTATCGCGATACAGCCGGGTCTGCAAGAAGCCCATGCAGGCCCGGGGGAAGATGCCCTTGTCGGTGGCGATGCTCCGCCAGTTGGTCACCGGCTCGTTCAGGCAGCCGCGGGGGTTGCCCTGGATGACCTGGAAGAACACAAAACGCGGGTTGCGGGCCGTGTACGTGGCCACCTCCGCCGGGTGGGCGTGGAAGTAGTCGATCATGGATTTGAGGCTGAGTTGTTCGGCCGGCAGGCGCTTGTCGTCAATCAGGGCCCGGGCGACGCTCTGGTAGGCGTAGCCGTTGTTGGCGGCGTAGCCCACCGTCTGGAGCGTGCCGTCGCTCAGGCGGAGCTTGGCCGAACCCTGCACGTGGGCGATGTACACCTCGAAGGGGTCGGCCAGATAGATCAACTCGTTGCCGGCTAGCATGTTGCCCGATTCGATCGTCTTGCGGTCGGGGTACTGGACGATTGAGCCGTCGGATTTGCGCTGGCCGATGGTCTCGCCGGTCTGGGGGTTCTTGACCAGGTCGGCGGGCATCTTGTACAGCGGGTAGCGGAAGCGGTCGGTCCGCACCGGCGAGGCGTCGAAGATGGGCGTGTAGTAGCCGGTATAGAGCACCGTGCCGGCGTCGTCGCAGCCCACGGAAATGTAGGTGTCGAACTGCTCGCGCAGCATGCGGTTGGCCTCGGGCGGCGGCAGCTTGCGGTTGGCCAGGTCCTGCATGGCCAGCAGCGTGGCGACGGCCTGGTCGTGGGTGATTTCGCCGTAGGGGAAGAACTGCCGGCTGGAGGGCTTGGCCAGGTAGTCCAGGCTGTTGGCGATGGACACCGACAGGTCCGAGCCCATGTTCTCGCAGGCCGGGGTGAAGTCGGGCACGTCCCGGGCGTCCAGCTTGCGCAAGGCCAGTTGGCCTTGGGGCAGCGGGCGAGCGTAGTTCTTGCCCGAGGCCATCTCCGGGGGCTTGGGCTTGGGGGGGCAACCGACCAGCAGCGACAACGCCAAGGCCGATAGGGCGACGATTCCGAGGGCTCTCATCCTTGAGACTCCACGTGCTTGATATCCCAGTTTCTTCCCCTGTTATCATCGGCCATCGCGGCGGAAAGTCAACGGCAAACTTGCCGGCATCCCGCCGGCGATGCTACATTGGCGCAATGACCAGCAGAAGAGACTCGTTTGGTCCGGACCCGCGGCGGCGGAATTCTGACAAAGGCGGAGCGGGCTTTGGCCGCGGCCTGCCCGGCCGGGGCCGTCGCCCAGCCCCAGCCAGGCCCGAGGTTGGCCCTGGGCCCATGCCGCCTCCCCTCCAGCGGCCTCCGCGAGATGAACAGGCCCCCCTGCCGGCAAACATCCCACCCGATGTCCCCGTCGTACACCTGCGCAGCGCCTCCTATGGCAGCTTCATCTACCAGCGCATGGTCGGACACGTCGCCGGCCCGGCGCCGGCCGACGGCGACATCGTCGCCGTGGTCGACCGCCAGGGGAAGTTCTTCGGCTGGGGGTTCTACAACAGCCTCTCCCAGATCGCCCTGCGCATGTTCTCGCACTCGCCCCAGCGGCCGGCCGAGTCGTTCATCGACCAGCGCCTGGCCCGGGCGGTGCAACTGCGGCGCGACATGCTGCGGCTGGAGGAGGTCACCGACGCCTACCGCCTGGTGCACGCCGAGGGCGACGGGCTGTCGGGCCTGATAGCCGACCGCTTCGGCCAGTACGTGGTCTTCGAGTTGTTCAGCCTGGCCATGTTCGCCCGCCTGCATCGCATCCAGGACGCGCTTATTGACGCGGGGCTGTCGGTCCGCAACTTCATCGTCCGGGCCGACCGCAAGATCGCCCAGGCCGAGGGCTTCCGCCTGGGTACGCTGGAGGGCAACAAGGACCGCGACAGCGTGGTCGTCACCGAGCACGGGGTGAAGTTCAAAGTGCTGCTGTCGAAGGGTCACAAGACCGGCTTCTTCTGCGACCAGCGCGACAACCGCCTGGCCCTTACGGTGCTCACGCCGGGCAAGAACGTGCTGGATTTGTGCTGCTACACCGGCGGCTTTGCCTGCTATGCCGCCGCCCGCGGCCAGGCGAAGTCCGTCACGGCCGTGGACCTGGACGAAAACGCCCTGGCCTTGGCCGCCGAAAACGCCGCCCTCAATTCGGCCAGCATAGACTTTCACCACGACGACGCCTTCGATTTCCTGCGCGCCGCCGTCGATGGTTCGCGGCAGTGGGATGTGGTGGTGTCCGACCCGTCCAAGTTCGTCTCGCGGCGGGAGGACATGCAGGCCGGGCTGCGGAAGTACTTCGACCTGAATCGCCTGGCGATGGCGGCGGTCGCCCCCGGTGGAATCCTGCTCACCTGTTCCTGCAGCGGGCTGGTGGACCAGCCCACCTTCGTGCAGACGGTGGCCCGCGCCGCTCGCGCCGCCGGGCGCAACGTCCAGATCCTGCGCGTCACCGGCGCCGGGCCAGACCATCCGGTGATGGCCGACACGCCCGAAAGCGCCTACCTCAAGGCGGTCTGGTGCCGGGTGGAGTGATCATTACGGCAAAAGAATTCCAACGCAGAGGGCGCAGAGAACGCAGAGAAAGACGCAGAGAAAAACAACATGAATCGTAAGAAACGAAAGAACCAACAAAATCACTTCTTCTTTTCTCTGCGCCTCTGCGTTCTCTGCGTAGAGTCTTGGATTGGGAACGACCATGACAATAAAGATTAAGAACCTTCGTCTGCGGACCATCGTCGGGGTATACGAGTGGGAGCGACAGCACAAGCAGGAGGTTGTCGTCAACATCCAGGTCGATTTTGACGGCGAGCAGGCCGCCCAGTCCGACCGGCTGGAGGACACCGTCGATTACAAGGCCCTCAAGGGCCGCATACTGGAGGCGGTGGAGAACAGCCAGTTCTTCCTGCTGGAGCGGCTGGCTGGGCGCGTGCTGGAGATCGTCATGGATGAACCTCGGGTCCAGCAGGCCAGCGTCGAAGTGGACAAACCCCATGCCCTGCGGTTTGCCGATTCAGTGTCGGTGCAATGCCAGGGGAGTCGAAAGCGATGAACAGCGCCGTCGTGGCCATAGGCTCGAACCTTCAGCCCAAACAGCACGCGGCGGAAGCCCTCCGGCGGCTGGGGCAGGCGGCCAAGGTGTTGGCGCTGGCCGGACCGCTGGCCACCAAGGCCCTCGGCCCGGACGGCCAGGCCGACCCCGCCCAGAGCGACTACGTCAACCTGGGCGTGCTCCTGGAAACCCAGCATGACCAGGAGGGCCTGCGCCGGCGCTTGCGGCAGATCGAGCAGGCGATGGGCAGGGAGCGGACGGGCGACAAGTTCGCCTCGCGGACAATCGACCTGGACATCGTCGTCTGGAACGCTCAGGTCTGCGACCAGGACGTCTGGCAGCGCGGCTTCCTCCGCCAACTGGTCGAGCAGCTTTGCCCGGAAGCCCTGAACAAGAAACAAAGCTGAAAGCTTAAGGAAGAGAGTGAATCGGTTAATCAGTTGATCGGTTAATCAGAAAGCAGTCGGATCCCGCTGGCCGATTCACCGATTAACCGCTTAACCGATTAACCGATTAACTTCATTTCAGCTTTCAGCTTTAAGCTTTCAGCTTTAGACTATTACCTATGCCGCCAACCATCCTGATCATCGCCAACAATGACAAGCCCGGCGTGGCCGGCGAGCTTGAGCGCCTGCGGGACTGGCTGGGCCAGCGCGGAAAGCTGGTCATTCAATCCAATCGCGACGGCTCGCCCCCGCCGCCGGCCCAGTTGTGCATCGTCTTCGGCGGCGACGGCACGCTGCTGGCCGCCGCCCGGCGCGTGGCCTGCGCCGGCATACCCCTGGTCGGCGTCAACATGGGAAAACTTGGTTTCCTGGCCGACTACAGCGTCCAGCACCTGCAGCGCCACCTGGACGACATCCTGGCCGGCAAGGTCGCCCCCACCGAGCGGATGATGCTGGAGGTGCAGGTGCGCTCCCCCCGCGGCGCGGACTTCAGTTCGCCCGTGGCCAACGACGTTTCCATCACTGCCGGGCCGCCTTTCCGCATGATCGAACTGCACGTGGCCAAGGACGGCGAGAACGTGGCCACCTACATGGGCGACGGCGTCGTTGTGGCCACGCCCACCGGTTCGACCGGCTACACCCTCTCGGCCGGCGGGCCCATTGTCGAACCCCAGGCCGAGGTCATCGTCCTGACCCCCGTGGCCCCCCACAGCCTCTCGCTCCGCCCGATGGTGCTGCGCAGCGACTCGGTCATCACCATCACCGCCCAGCACGTAAACCCCGGCACCGCCCTGGTGGTGGACGGGCAGATATCCACCCCGCTGCAGGCCGGCGCCCAGGTCGCCATCCGCCGCGCCGCCTGCAACGCCCGCGTGGTGCCCCACCCCGGGCGGACGTTCTTCTCCCGCCTGACCAGCAAGCTCCAGTGGGCCCAGAGCCCCCACCACCAGGCCCCCGCCGAAGAACAGCCGTAAAGGTCGAGCGGAGGGAATACAGTCTCGGTCTTGACTGGCTCGAATAAGCTCCTATCATGCATGTCACATGTCAGGCCGGTTCATAGGGAGAGAAGTATGGCTGAGCACACGTACGAGCAACTGCGGGACATGACGGTCGTCCAGCTTCGGGAAGTAGCCCAGGGCTTGGGAAAAGACGCCCCCGAGGGCTACAGCGCCAGGCACAAGGAGCAGCTCCTGCCCGCCCTGGTCAAGGCCCTGGGCCTGCACGCCCACCACGCCGCGGCCGGAACGGAGAAAACGCTGCTCAAGGGCAGGCTCCACAACCTCAAGGCCCAGCGCGACGCCGCCCGCGCCGCCGGCAAGAACGACGACGTGACCGCGGCCAATGCCCAAATCCGCCACCTGCGGCATCGCCTGCGCCGGATGATCGCCCGTAGCGCATAGCGTTTGGCGAGAATCCCGCATCGCCAGCCCGCAACCACCAGCCCCCAATCGGGGCCAGGTAAACTGGCAGGGATTCAGCGCCCCTGACAAAATGTCGCGTGAGCCGCGTTGCG
>PMYM01000153.1:0-10558 GCA_003171235.1 Phycisphaerales bacterium
CTCCTGGCGATGGGGCTGATGCGGCTGTCGCCGGCGGGGGCCCTGGGTCAGGCCAAGACTCCGGCCAGCACTCAGGCCGCCAGCGATTACGACGCCCTGGACAACGACATCCTGGCCCGCGAACTGGGCAACCTGCGCATGACCGAGGTGCTGGACGCCCTGGCCAAGGACGAGCACAACGACCCGGTGGACCTGCTGGTCATCCAGGNNGAGGCCCTCCGCAAGAGCGACGACAAGCTCAAGTACTTCCGGGCGGCCGTGGACCGGATCATCATGGAGGGCATCACCAAGTCGGCCCCGTACGTCGAGCGCGAACGGTATTTCCTGGCCCGGGGCGGGGACCGCGCCAAGATCGCCGCCGCCACCAAGGCGCCCTACGAGCTGCTCAAGAAGGTCGTGCGGGACATGGAGGCGGCCAGCATGGCCTGGGAGCGCGACGCCAACCGGGTCACCGACATGGGCGCGCTGGAGGACCTGCTGGGCGAGGCCAAGTACCGCGGCGCCTGGGTGTGCTTCTTCCGCGGGCTGGGCCTGAGCGGATTGGCCGACCAGGACGAGGAGCGGCAAACGGTGCTGCGCCGCTGCGTGGACTTCAGCAAGCTCTTTGCCGACGCCGAGGAGAACTCGGGGGGCGTGAAACTGGAATGCCTGAGCCTGATGGGCAGGGCGTACATCGAGCTGGGGGAATACGACAAGGCCCGCCAGTGCTTCGGGCGCGCCTCCGGCGCCAAACTCGCCCCGGAGATGCAGCGCGACCTGCTCTTTGAAATCGTGAAAAGCTACATCCGCCAGGGCGACGCCGACGGGGCCGACAAGGCGCTCAAGGATTACTTCGCCCGGCTGGAGAAGATAATCCCCGCCTCCGGCCGGTTCGCCGTGGATTTCCAGGGCATGCTGCTCCAGCGGCAGATAGCCCTGGCGGGGGCGGAAAAGGCCAAGGAGCGCAAGCAGATCGACCAGTTCCAGGCCCAGGCCAACGACGCGGTGGCGCAGTTGATCTCCAAATACCCCGACCACCGGGACGACATCGAGAAGATCATCACCCCCTCGCTGGAAGAGGCCGATGTCCTCAAGCTCACCCCCGCCCAGTTGTACGCCGCCATGGGCGTGCTGCTGCGGTCGGCGGCGCCGCGCACCGCCACCGGCCCATCGCCCACCACGGCGCCGGGCAACGCCGAGGCGGCGGAGAAGCTCGAAAGCAAGTGCCGGGCCATCCTGGACTCCAAGCAGGCCAGCCCCGAGCAGCGCGCCCCGGCGATCTACCACTTGGCGGTGCTGCGCGGCATCAGCGGCAACAACCAGGAGGCCATTGACCTGTCGCTGCAGTTCCTGGCCGGTTACTCCAATAGCGACAAGGCCCTGGACATTGCCGTCTTTGCCTGGCAGAACCTGCAGGCGACGATGGACAAGCGGCGCGTGACCACGGTCAAGGCCGCCGCCGAAACCATCGGCCTGGACTTCGTGGAAAAGATGCTCAAGGTGCTGCAAGCCCTGCAAAAGTGGCCCCAGGATCCCAAGGTGGCCAACCTGGACCTGGATTACCACCTGGGGCGGACGCTGCAGGTGCTGGGCAAAGGCGAGGAGGCCGTCGAGGCCTTCAACCGCATCCCGCCCAGCAACGAGTTGTACTTCCCCTCCCGCTACGACGTGCTGATGAGCAGGTGCGGCCTGGCCCTCAACGAAAAGTACAAGGACGAAGCCGCCCGCCGAGCCCTGGCCAACCAACTGCTGGTGGAATTGGCCGACTACCGCGACAAGGCCAGCCAGTACACCAGCCCCAATGAAAAGCGACAGAACCTGATCCGCACTTACGCCGTGGAGGCCGACCTGAATCGCGTGGAATTGCTCGATCACGTGCTCAAGCGCAACGACGAGGCCTGCCGCGAGGCCCAGGCCGCCCTGGACCGGTGGAAGAACGCCGACCCGGAAACCTACCGCCAGGTGCAGCAGACGGCCATTGTCACCTTATTGCCCTCCAACCCCGGCAAGGCTCGCGACGTGCTGCTGCAGAGCAACGTGGCCCCCGAAGTGGTGCAGATGGTGGTGGAGTCGTTGCGGAAGGAGATCGAGGACATCCGCATCGACGACCCCCTCAGCGAAAAGCTCAAGGCCGCCCAGGAGGCATACCGTCCCGTGGCCCAGCAGCTTTACGGCGCCATGGCGGCCGACTCGCCCCCCGAGCAGGCCTACTTCTTCAAACAGGCCATGGCCTATGCCCTGGAAAGCGGCAGCCCGGAAGACCTCGCCAAGGCCGCCGAAATGTTCGGCGAACTGAGCGGCATGTCCCGCCGGTTCGCCCAGCAGGCCGCCGCCCGCGGCGAGCGCCGGGGCGAGGACGCCGCCAACATCTGGGGCCTGGCGCGATGCGCCGCCAAGCTGGGCCAGAACGACAAGGCCACCCAATACTACGACGACTTGGCCCGTGGTCTGCCGGAGAAAAGCCGCCAGTGGTGGGGGGCCCAACTGGAGCGGATGCGGTTTCTGCTGAAGGCCAACCGGTCCGATCCCAAAGCCATGCCCGACCTGCTCCAGAGCATCAAAGTGCTGCAATTCATGGACTCCAACATGGGCGGCTACCTGCGGCAGTTCAACAGCCTCAGCAGCGAGATGCAGGCCTCTGCGGGGGCGGCCAAGCAGTCCTAAAGAAACTGCGCCGACGGGCAAACTTGCCTCGGGGCTTGGGACGATATATACTCTCGCAAGTGACGGCGGCGTAGCCAAGTGGACCAAGGCGACGGTTTGCAAAACCGTTATCCGTGGGTTCGAATCCCACCGCCGCCTGTGAGGCATAACGGGCCCGGCGGATTCGGGCCTTCCCGGCCGGCTCGGGTCGAGCCGCCGCCGGCGGGCGGATTTGCGGACCCATTAAAGCAGGGGCCCCGGCGCGGGCCCCAAGGAAAGAAGGTCCAGCCATGCGACGCAATGTTGTGATCTCCCTGATGCTGCTGGCCCTGTCCTGCTGGGTGGGGCTTGCCCTGGCGCAGCAGAAGCAAGTTCTCACCAAGGACGGGCGGAAGTTCATCGGAGAAGTCGTCCAGACCAAGGACGGCTACGTCGTCAAGACCCGCATGGGGGACGTGCCCCTCAAGGCCGACGAGGTGTCCAGCATTGCCGACGTCCGCACCGTTCAGGACGAGTACCAGCAGCGTCTGGCGGCCACCAACGCCCAGGATGCCGACGCCCTGTACAAGCTGGCCGATTGGGCGTACAAGAACGGCCTGCTGGCCGAGGCCCGCCAGACGCTGCTGGCGGCCTTGCAGGTCAACTCCAACCACGAGCCCAGCCGCCTGCTGCTGCGGCTGGTGGAAAAAGATATCGCCGCTGCCGCCACGGCCCCGACGACCACGCGTGCCGCCTCCACCCAGGGCGATTTCAATCTCTCCATGCTGCTCAAGGACGAGGGCATTTATCACATCCGGCTGGCCGAACTGCGGCCCGACGAGAACGTCATGGTGGAGTTCCGCAACAAGGTCATCGACCGGTTCATCGAGGGCATGCGCGGCAGCAGCATAAGGCCCTTCGATCAGAGCGACGGCGACCGCCAGTTCAAATCCTGGAAGGCCGTCGACCAGGCCCGCCTCATCATGGAATACGCCGGCCGCGACAGCTACGGCATGCGCGACGACGTGCTGGTCAAGAGCGACCCGGCCGCGGTGCGCGAGTTCAAGACGAAGATCTGGCCGGTCCTGGCCGGAAGCTGCGCCTCGAGCGCCTGCCATGGCGGTGCCAAGGGCCAGGGCAGCTTCAAGCTCTTCAACGTGGCGCTGAACGATGACAAGGTCATGTACACCAACTTCTACATCCTTTCGGCCTGGAGCAAGGGCGGGGTGAAGATGGTCGATCGGGAGTATCCGGAGAATTCGCTGCTGCTGCAATACGGCCTGCCGGCCAATCTGGCCCGCTTTGTGCATCCCGGCAAGAACGAGGCCGTCTTCCGCAGGAAGGACGAGGCCAACTACCGGATCATTGAGAACTGGATCACTAAGAGCCTGGCCCACCCGCTGCTGGACGGCTACCGCATCGACTACAAGCTGCCGCTGCTGGACGAGCCGGCCGCCACCCAGGCCTCGCCCGGTTGAACTTGCCGCGCAGGCGTCTTGAGCATGATTGAAGGTTCCGCCCCGGCTGGGCAGCGCGCAGCGGGGCTGGCGGCCTCGGGCGCGTGCCGCCAAGGCGGCGGAATCCTATTTATCTCTTGCTGCTTGACGCGAGTGAAAGGCTGGTATTGCCATGCTCGCCCGAAGCCTCCTGCTGACGGTCGCCGCAGCGGTGCTGGCCGTGCTGTCGGTGAAGGTCCTGGCCCTGTGGCGGCGGCGCAGGCAACTGGCGCGGCTGGCCCACCAGTTGGGGCTGATGTTCTCGCCGGGCGATCCCCTCGACTTGACGTGGCGCTGCCAGGCTTTCGCCCTTTGCCGTGCGGGCCACGGGCTGCGGGTGCGGAATGTGCTGCACGGGCATACGGAAATGGGGGCTTTTCGCGGCTGCGAAATGAGCTTTGAAGTGGGCCACGGGCCTACCCGGCTGGCGCGGCGATACAGCGTGATGATCTTCGAGCCGCCCGGGCACTTGCCGACGGGCCTGCTTTGGCATGGCCAGGACGAGCCGGCGCCGCTCTCGGCGGGCCTGTCGGACCGCTGCGCCGGCCCCTGGCGGCTGGCCGGTGCGCCCCAGTGCACTGCCCGGCTGGCGGAGGCCTTCGGCGGCTGGGCCGACCGCCCCATTCACGTGGAAGCACGCCAGGACGCCTTGATGCTGGCCAGCCCTCAGCGCTGGTCGGTCCGGCAGTGGCGGGAGGTGCTGGCCCAGGCCAGCGGGGCGGTGGGGGCCTTGCAGGACAAGCCGATAAAAGCTGAAAGCTGAAAGCTAAAAGCTGAAATAAAAATAGGCAACAGGGAACAGGCAACAGGCAACAGGGAACAATCGGCCTTGCCCGCCTTCTGGATTCTGGTCTTTTAAGCCGAAAGAAGAGAAAGCAAGCTCAAGGCAGGACCGCTTTAGTCTGTACCCTGCACCCTGTAGTCTGTAGCAGCGACGGCCCATAGGCGTGACCAACTGTTGCCTGATGCCTGTTGCCTGATGCCAGTTAGCTTCTCGCTTTGGGCTTTCATGAATGCCAAATCCTTGTAACGATGGCAGTTGAAAGCTTGCCCGCCATCTGATAGAACAGGCAGGCGAAAGTAGATGTCTGCCGGCGCGGCAGCTCGCGGCGGACGGCGCCCAATGCGCCGCTCCGAGCCCGGGGCGGCGCGCGGCCCTGACCAACTGGTAGGAAGGAGTCAACGTGCGACAGGCAACATTCCTTTGGGTAGTGCTGTTGGCGGCGATGGTCGGTTGCAGCGATACGGCCAAGACCTCCAAGAAAGTCATCGATTCCCTCAATGACTCCCGTCGCCTTTACCAGCAGGCGTCGGCCCTGCTTTCCAATCCCCCCTATACCGATGCCTCGGGCAACGTCGTCATCGTCACCGACGTCAAGCTGACCGCGACTTCCCTGCCTGAGCAGGTCACGCCGGCGGAAAACGCCGAGGCGCTCAAGCTGCTGGAAGCGGCCCTGGCCAAATTCAACGAACTGGGCGGGGATCTTCAGAACGTCCCCGCCAGCCTGAAGTCCGACGCCCTGCTGCTGAAGGGGCAGATCCAGTTGGCTCGCGGGCGGTATTTCGCCGCCTCGGCCCTGCGCTTTGCCGAGCAGGGCTGGCCCGACCGGCTGGCCGTCCGCGTGCTGGTGGCCCAGGTGGGCGCCAACGAAAGTCTGTCGGGCTTTGCCAATACCCTTTCCTCCGGCACGCTCGAAACCGTCAAGCAGCTCCAGCAGCAGGCCCAGAATGAACTGGCCGCCCTGGAGAAGGAAACGGCTGCCAAGGATGTCAGGATCGCCGCGTTGGGAAAAGATAACGAAGCCCTGGTCAAGACCAATGACGACTTGAGCAAGCAGATCCAGGAAAAGCGCAAGGCCAACCTGACCGCCTCCGGCGAGGCCGGCGTGGCGCTGCTCAAGGAGGTCAAAGACCTGGAGCGGGCGATGGACGCGAATTCCGCCAAGATCGCCGCCAATCAGTCCGCCATCGACGCCCTGGAGGCCGACAAGGCCGTCAAGGCCCCCCTCCTGGCCTCGATCAATAGCCGAATCACGGACGCCCAGGACGCCCTGCAATCCTCCACCTCCCAGAAAGCAGCCATGGCCGAGACCGGCCAAAAGTACTCCCAGGCCGCCACCGAAGTCTTCGCCCAGCTCAAGGAGCCGGTGAACCCGGTGAACAAGGTGGTCGAGAACTGCCGCAAGGCCCGCGGCCAGGAAGAGCAGGCAATAGAGGCGCTGACCCAGGCGGTTGAGGTCCTCAAGCAGGCCCAGGCCGAGGCCGACCAGGCCTTTCGTTCCGCTCAAGAGATCGCCAAGGCTCTACCCCCCGGGAAAGAGGACACGGCCAAGAAGATGCGAGAGGCCGCCGAACAGCACCTGGTGACCGTACTGGCCCTCAAGAGCGACGCCAGTCTCTGGCTGGGCAAGCTCAACAGCCAACGCATTGCCCTTTCCGACGAAATTGTTCCCCTGGGCACCTCCTTGGCTGAAGTGGCCAAGGGGCTGGGGCAGGAAGATACCTACAGTGCACTGATTCTGGGCTGTGCGGTGGATACCGCCAAGGCCAAGAACGAGGCGGTCGAAAGATTCCGCGCCGCCCAGAACGATCTGGAGAAGATCACCAGCACCTATCTCCGCTCCGGCGAGGGGGCCAATACGCTTTGGATATACCAGGGCATGCTGGCTGACGCATACCTGGGTGAGTATCTCCTGACCCGCAGCCAGGAGGTCCGCGCCAAGGCCCAGCAGTTCCTGGTTCAGGCTCTGGCCAACCGCGAGTATTCGCCGTACGTGTCCACGCTGGTTCGACTGCAGCAGGTCCTGGTCCAGCCCTCTGCCTCCCAACCTGCTTCCGAACCTGCCGGAGAATAGAAAATCACGTTCGTTGCCTCGCCTTGGGCTTGGCCGCTGGGCATATCTGGCATAGCCAGAATGTAATGCCGCCGCGGTTTCTGCCCTTGAGGCATTATCTACCTGTCAAGATCATCGCCTTGGCAACCTGATTTGCCGGCTTGCTTTTTTTGTCCAGGGGTGGGATAATTCCGGTGGAAGCCCGTGTCTGCTCGAACTGGCTGTGGCCGCGGGAGACGGGTCTATGGGCAACTACTTGCTGAAGCCCGTAGAGGAACTGGCAAAGCAGTTGTCGGCCGGCCTGACACGCCTGCGAAAAGATTACGTGGACGCAGCCGAGTCCCTGCTGAGCATTGTCCAGCCCGACCTGGAATATCCCTACGAACTGGTTTTGTATCGTTTGACGGGGTATCGCTCCGCCCGCGCCCGCCCAATTCAACCGCTGGCGGGCAAGGCGTTGCGGCACGACCTGCGGGCCTTGATCCTGGAAATTTGCGACAGTTTCGATCTGAAGACATCCGACTACGGCCAGGCGGCCTACAACCTGCGCTCGCTGGCGCAGCGGCTGAGGGTTTCAACCAAGACCGTCCAGCGCTGGTGCAAAAGCGGGTTGGTGGCCAGGCGGCTGGTTTTCCCCGACGGCAAAAAGCGGCTGGCATTCCTGAGCGGCTCGGTGCGCAGCTTTGCCCGCCAGCGTCGGCGGCAGGTCCTGCGGTCGGTGCGTTTCAGCCAGATGTCCCAGGCCGAGGTGGACTTTGTGGTTCGCCGGGCGCGGCGGATGGCCCTCCGGCAGGGGGGCTCGCTGCTGGCGATCAGCCGGCGGCTGGCGCGCCGCACCGCCCGGGCGGTCGAGACCATCCGCTACACGCTGCGCAACTACGATCGCGCCAACCCCGGCATGGCCATTTTCCCCGGGCAATCTTCGCCGCTGGATGCGGCCAGCCGGCAGGCCATCTATCGCTGTTTCCTGCATGGCATTTCCGCTTCCACCCTGGCCGGCCGATACCGGCGCACACGGGGCAGCATCTACCGCCTCATCAACGAGGCCCGGGCCAGGGCACTGCTCCAGCGCAAGATGGAATACATCTACAACCCGCAGTTCGACCTGCCGGAGGCCCAAACGCTGATCCTGGCGCCCGACCTTCCGCCCCCGCCCCCGCCGGCCCCGGTGACCCTGGAAAAGGGCGACGACACCGAGCAGGCGATCATGGGCATTTGCCAGGCCCCGCTGCTGACGGCGACGCAGGAGCGGGCCCTTTTTCAGCAGTACAACTTCCTGAAGTACCAGGCCGACCACCTGCGCCAGGGCATCGACTGCCAATCGGCCCGCTCGGTGCAACTGCGGCGCATCGAGCGGCTGCTGATGCAGGCCGAAAGCCTCAAGAGCAGCCTGGTGCGGGCCAACCTCCGGCTGGTGGTCTCCATTGCCCGCCGCCACCTGCGCGGGCCGCAATCGCTGATGGAATTGATCAGCGACGGAACGGTTTCGCTGATGAAGGCGGTGGAGAAGTTCGATTACGCCAGGGGCTTCAAGTTTTCCACCTACGCCTCCTGGGCCATCATCAAGAACTTCGCCCGCTCGGTGCCCCAGGAGCGCTACCGGCTGGACCGTTTCGCCACCGCTCCCGAGGAGATGCTGGATGTGACCGGGGGCCTAAGCCGCTACGACGCTCGGGCGGTCCCGGTCTCCGAACTGCGGGACTGCCTGGAGGTGGTGCTGGCCCAGCTTTCGCCCCGCGAACGCTCCATCCTGGTCAACCATTACGGGCTGGACCAGGACGCCCCGCCCCAGACCCTCGAAGAGCTCAGCCGGCACTTGGGCATCTCCAAAGAGCGGGTCCGGCAGATCGAACTCAAGGCCATGGGCAAACTGCGGCACATGCTTCAGCCGGACCGGCAGGGGCTGCTGGGTTAGCGCGGCCCCCGGCGAGTTTGCAGGCCCGGCAGGGGTATGCCCGACCTGCAAACTAAAATAGTAGTTCCTGGGGTACACGATTTGTTGGTGGAACACCAAGAGAAGGTAAAGGATCTAAAATGAATACTCTCAATGTATCTTTGCATACTGGCATATCCTTTGTAGCTATTATCATTCTTGTATTCCTAGGGTGTGCCAGGAAGTCGGTGTCATGGACATACCCTGCGTCAGCTCGCGTATCCCTCACAATTCAGGACGCCGACTCCGGCAAAAAGCTCAATAATGTGATAATGCTGGTTATTACCTCCAAGACTGACCCGATGAAATCGAACATCTTACAGCCACCGTCAGGAGGTATATTTAATGCCATGAAGGCGGAAGGTCGTATTGTGGGCGACGGATATGTATTGGAGCAACCAGGAGTTCAGAATCGCCAATGGGTAGGCAAGGGGGAGCTATGGACAGAGTATTGTGGCATCGAATATCTTTTTTGTGTGGAGGGATATCGACACGAGAGCGCAGAGGATGGCCTTGTTGGAAGTTATTCTAGGGTCAATAAACCTATGCCGATAGAGATGAAAAAATACGACCCGGCGGAACGTCACTCCATTATTGGAGCTCGTGTCTGGGCTGAGACTCTGAGCAAGGAAGTTCAGCCGGTATATGTGGGGGACAGGGCCTTGCTGAGAAGGTCATTACAGATAGTCCAAGCCCAACTTGAGGCAATACTCGCTAATGACCCTAAAGATAAGGAAACCAGGAAGGCATTGGACGATGTGCTATCTGCCCAGAAGGCTGTAGAGGGTAGTCCTGTAGGGCACGCGGGTTCGTGAGCGAAGCCAGCGGTTCCGCGTGCGAGATGAACGGATTCTCGTTCTTTCTTCCCAGAGCCGGGTGCCATGCTTCCCCTAAACGACAGGGGAAGCATGGCACCCGGCCACCCCACGAGAATTGCGCGAGCGGCCCGGCAGCCGCTCGCCCTACGGCCGCGACGAGGTCTTCAGAGGTTCCATCTCTTCTTTCTGGATTTTGCGGGACGTGACGGCCTGGCGGGGATAGAATCCTCAAGCCGGCCTCTGGGCTGCGCCGGCGGCAATAAGGGCGGGATCAGCCATGCGACTTAGGATTGCGGCTTTTCTGTGTGTCTTGGGCCTCGGCGCCGCCGCCCTGGCCATTTCCCAGCCGATGCTGCCGGAGAACGCCTCCTCCCAGCCTGCCAGCATGCCCAGCCAGGATCGCTGCCGCCAGCAAGCCGACGATCTGCTAAAACGCCTGGACAGCAATTTCCTGGGCCTGGTCGAGCCGCCCTTCGTGGTGGTGGGCAACTGCTCAGCCGAGCAACTGGCCGAATATGCCGTCGCGGACATCCTCCAGCCGGCCCAGATCATGTGGCGGACCTATTTCCAGACGCGCCCCGAAGAGGTCATCCTGGTTCTGCTCTTCCAGGACGACGCCAGCTACCTGCGCGGGGCCAAGAACCTGTTTGGCGACAGCGACGTCTCGCGCTTCGGCTACTATCGCCCCGAGAGCCGCGCCCTGGTGATCAACACTGCGACCGGGGCGGGCACGCTGGTCCATGAACTAACCCACGCCCTGATGGCCTGCGACTTCCCCGACGCCCCGCGCTGGCTGCAGGAGGGCCTGGCCAGCCTGCACGAGCAATGCTGCATCAGGGAAGACCGCATCATCGGCCTGCCCAACTGGCGGCTGAA
>PMYM01000153.1:10598-25965 GCA_003171235.1 Phycisphaerales bacterium
TCACGGCCTTGGAGAAGGTCTTCGACAGCAAGTTCGATCAGATCGAAGCGGGTTTCCTGACGTGGGCAGCCAGCCTGAAAGCCCAGCCGGAGCAGTAGCCGGGCTTGTCCCCCCGGCTTGGCATTTGCCTCCCCAGCGGCCAAAACGTGCCTGGACGCATCGCATCCATCCCCGGGCGGCGCCGCAGGGAGTCTCTCAGGAACCGGCTTGGACGGCGGGGGTGAGTTCCCGAATGAGCTTCTGCAGCAGGTCAAACCTGGCCTGGATATGGTCCTTGTATTCCACGTTCTCCGTTCGCCGCAGTTCGACCGTGGTGTCCTCCAGCTCGTCGCGGAGCATGCCGGCCAATATCTTGGCCTCCTGAGCGTTGAGTTGCAGCGTGGTCATGAACTTCTCCTTCGCCTGCCGGCCTGGCGCGTCGGCGCGGTGCTTTCTCGCGGCTCTCTGTCCGGAGAGCCTTTCCACCGCCGCGCCGGGCGGGCTTAGCCTATCATTGTACGCGGGCGGATGAGCGGTTATCCGATATCGCGGGGCTATCAGCCAGGGGGCTAATAGAGGCACGAGGCTTTCTTGAATAAAGGACGAATGCTATGAGAATCGGGCTTTTGGGCACGTTGGGCATCCTGGCCCTTGGGTTGGCGGCAGCGGGGTGTCGCGAGAGACAAGTGGTAGTCGTTCACGAGCAGCGGCCCGTTGTGGTTGAGCGGGCGCCGGTGGTTGTGGAACGTGCGCCGGTGGTGGTGGAGCAGGAGCCGCAGGTCATGGTCGTTCAGGAACCGCCGCCGCCGCTGCGCGTGGAAATCCGCCCGGGGCCGCCCTCGGGTGACTACATTTGGGTCGGCGGGTACTGGCACTATAATGATCATCGCTGGGAATGGGTGGGCGGGCGCTGGGCAGTTCCCCCCGAGCACCGGCGCGAGTGGGTTGCCCCGCGGTACGACCGGGACGACCAGGGCAAGGGCGTTCGATATACCCCAGGGCGCTGGCGCTGAGAATCGCCCCCTGCGGCTGATCCTGCTCGCCAGGAAGGAAAGTGGCAGGGCGGGGCGAGCGTTCCTGCGCGAGTTGTCGACGCTACAGCTTTTCGGCCTTCTGGAATCGCCGGCGAGATTCGAGTAATCTCACCGGCGATTCCTGTTTGCAGGCAGCTTCACAGGAGAGGCGGCGATGATCAAGCTAGCGGTGACGGGTGCGGCGGGGCGCATGGGCAGCCGAATAGTGGCCCTGGCCATGGCTGAGCCTAAGAGTTTCCAGGTGGTTTCGGCCATGGAGGCGGCCGGGCACAAGGCCCTGGGCAGCGACGTGGGCCTGGTGGCAGGGGCCGGGCCGGCCGGCCTGGCCATCAGCGAGGGCCTGCAGGGCCGGCCACAGGTCATCATCGACTTCAGCACGCCCCAGGCCACCCTGGGTTGGCTGGATCAGGCCAAGGCAGGGGCCATCGCCATGGTCATAGGCACCACCGGGTTGACGGAATCCCAATTGGCCGAAGTGGCCGACGCGGCTTCTACCATCCCCATCATGCAGGCGCCCAACATGTCGCTGGGCGTCAACCTGCTGTTCAAGATCGCCGGCGAGGTGGCCAAGATGCTGGGGCCCGACTACGACATCGAGATCGCCGAGACCCATCATCGCTTTAAGAAGGACGCCCCCTCCGGCACCGCCCTGGGCCTGGCCCGCAGCATCTGCCAGGCCACCGGGCGCGACCTGGCCTCGTCGCCGGTCCATGGCCGCAGCGGCAATAGCCCGCGCAAGCCGGGCCAGATCGGCATGCACGCCCTGCGCCTGGGCGACACCGTCGGCGAGCACAGCGTGTATTTCGGCAATATCGGCGAGACCGTCACGCTGTCGCACTCCGCCCACACCCGCGACACCTTCGCCCGCGGCGCCCTGCGCGCCGCCGGGTGGCTGCTGGGCCGCCCGGCCGGACTGTATTCCATGCTGGATGTGCTGCAGGGATAACTGCCCTTTCCGGAACGTGGCACGGGATCGCGACAGCTTCCCAGCTTGGCTACGCCGTCGCGAGTACCGTCGGTTTCGCGCGCAGGTCCAGCCGATCGCTTTGATTTCGCCAGGCCGCTTTCCGTGGGCTCGCTTCGCCCCTCGACTTCGCTCGGGGTTTGCTTCGCCCACGGCTACCATCCCTGGCCCCATTCGGGGCCAAGACATGGTCACGCGAAAAGAAGCGTGACCATGCCACCCACCACAGGCCTGACGCCTGTGCTACCAGAGAGGCATGGACTTCCGCATCGCCCCCTAGTATGATGCCAGCGCATTCCCTCCGGCCGCCGGCCGGACGCAACCTGGAACAATTGAAAGGAACTGTAATGGTACGCAAGACGGTTGTTGTTTGCCTGTTGGCATCGCTCGCCTGCCTGGTCGTCGCCCAGAGCACGACCCAGCCGGCCTCCTCCGCGCCCGCCACCTCCACCGCCCCGGCCGGCTGGGCGCCGGCTTACAGCAACGACTTCAGCAAGGACAAGCTCGGCAGCGAATGGACGGTCCTGGAAGGCGCCACTACCCAGATCGCCGAGGGCATGCTGGTGATCAAAGGCGCCGACGCCGACGCCGAAGTGATGCTCAAGGAACCCAAGTTCCCAGGTAGCGTGAAGATGGAGTTCGACGCCAGCCTGAGCGGCGAGACCCTCAGCGACATCAGCGTCCTCCTCAACGGCGACCCGAACGGCTACGCCAACGCTTACCTGCTGCAGTTCGGCGGCAAGGCCAACACCAAGACCCAGTTGATCCGCGCCGGCGAGGCCGTTGAATCCACCGTCAAGGAAAAGCCGCTGGTCAAGGCTGACCAGAAATACCATGTCGTCGCCATCAACGACGGCGGCAAGATCAGCCTGAACATCGACGGCAAAGACGCCTTCACGTACATTGACGCCAGCCCGCTCAAGGGCGACGACCACGCAATGATCGGCTTCTACACCTACGGCGACACGCTCAAGATCGACAATCTCAAGATCTATCGCAAGGCCGGCGAAGCCGCCAAGTAACGACTGCCAAGCTGAGTTGAAACACCGGGGCCGCTGCCGGATTCGTTCGGCGCGGCCCCGATTCTACGCCGCGGGGCTTGTGCCCGGCCAGGCCGGCGGGTACAACCTTTCTGCGTGATCGCAACCTTTATGAAAGGAATTGTCATGTCGCGGATGATGTTGCTGACGCTAGTTGGCCTGGGTTTGGTTGTTAACGGTTGTCATGTGCACAAACACAAGATGGCCGGCCACCCCCAGGCGGTCACCACCGCCAAGGCGCCGGCTCCCGCACCCGCCGTCGCCCCGGCCACTGCACCCGCCCCGGTTGTGAAGCCCGTGGCCGTGCCGGCAGTATCGCCCGCCCCGGCCGGTGATTGGAAGGTCGCCTATACCTCCAATTTCAAAGACGCCGTTGCGGGTGACGATTTCCTCAAGCTCGAAGCCGTTGTCAAGCCCGAGGGCGGCGCCCTCTTGGTCATGCCCGAGGCCGAGTCGCACCATCCCCAGATCGTGCTGAAGAAATCGTTCCCCGGCAACGCCATCCGCGTGGAGTTTACAGGCTCGCTCTCCGGGCAGTCGGTCAGCGATCTTAGCTTGGTGCTGAATGCGGGCGAGGAAGGTTATAGCGGAGGTTATCTGCTGCAGCTTGGCGGCAAGGCCAACACCCTCAGCCGGCTGCTCAAGAACGGCGAATTCGTGGAAGGCACCGAGGGCAAGTTCGCCGTCACGCCCGACAAGACTTACAAGGTGGTGGCAGAGAACGACAACGGCAAGATCACCCTGACCGTAGACGGCAAGGTCATCTTCACTTACGCCGATAAGGAGCCCCTCAAGGGCCCCCAGCATGACAAGATCGGATTCTACACCTATAGAGACACGATGAAGATCGACAGCCTGGTGATTTCCACCAAGTAGACGCCTGAGGTCGCCAAACACGCAGGTTTTTTGCAGCTTAAAGCCCACGGCAGGCCTGCCGTGGGCTTTTGTTTTTTCCTCGGGCATGTTTCCCACGCGCGACCGAGATGACGGTCTTTTGCTCGACACGTTCAGAGGCGGTTGGTACACTCCCCCGAATCAACCGGCCTGGGCCGGCGTCGAGCATCTTGGATTGCCATGAAACCTTCGACGGCCAGAAAGCTCAAGGAAGCCCTGACGGGATACGGGTTCCTGTCGTTCAACATCGTTGGATTCATGGCCTTTACCGCCATCCCCGTGGTTTTCTCGCTGGCGCTGTCGCTGTACAAGTACGACAACATTACCCCGGCCAAGTACGTCGGCCTGGACAATTACAAGAAGCTGCTGGGCTTCCACTATGAAAGCGCGACGGAAGATGAGGATGCCGCTCCCGTCGACGCAGCCACGGCTGGGCCGGCCTCGACCGGCCCCCAGCACCTGGTGGCCAATGATCCCAATTTCTGGCACTACCTTGGCAATACCCTGTTCATGATGTTGGGGCTGCCGCTGACCATGGTCGGGGCGCTGATTCTGGCCATGGCCCTCAATCGCGGCATTCACGGCCGGCTTGTCTTCCGGGCCATCTATTACCTGCCGTCGATTTCCCCGATTGTGGCCCTGGCACTGGTCTGGGTCTGGGTGTTGAATCCCACTTACGGCAGCCTCAACGGCGTGCTGAGCAGTGTTCCAAATTGGTTCATTGACCAGTCCAACGGGGTCTTTGGAACCAATCTCACCCATGTCACCTGGGGTCCCAACTGGCTGGGCGACCTGAATTGGGCCAAGCCCGCCATGATCATGATCGCTATCTGGGGCGGCATTGGCGGCTTTACCATGCTGCTGTACCTGGCCGCCCTGCAGGGCATTCCGGGCGTGTACTACGAGGCGGCCTCCATCGACGGCGCCAGCCGCTGGCAGCAGTTCCGCAACATCACTTGGCCGCTGCTGGGGCCGGTGAATTTCTTCGTCATTGTCATGGGCGTGATCGCCGGCTTCCACGCCTTCGACATGCAGTACGTGATGACCCAGGGCGGCCCGGCCGGCGCCACCACCACCATTGCCTACTACATCTTCAACAACGCCTTCTCATTCTCAAAGATGGGCTACGCCTCGGCCATCGCCTGGGTGCTTTTCGCCATCATCTTCACCCTGACGCTGCTCCAGTGGCGGTATCGCAAGAAGTACACCTTCCAATATGATTAGACGCGACAGCAAATCGGCCAGAGGCATAATCATGGCCCTGCTCTTAGCGGGGGCCTTCACCATGATAGTGCCGTTCCTGTGGGCCATCTCCACCAGCCTCAAGACCGAAGATGCCATCTACGCCAACCCGACCGACCTGGTCCCGCGCGACCCGAAAACCCGCCAGATCAGCATCCACTGGGAGAACTACCTCAAAGTGTGGGAGAAGATCCCGCTGCGCAGCTACTACATGGTGAGCATCATCGCCGCCGTGGCCGTCACCATCGGGCGCGTGGCCACCAGCAGCCTGGCCGCCTATGCCTTCGCCCGGCTGGAATTCCCGGGGCGCGACAAGCTGTTTTTGCTCTACCTGGCCACGATGATGATCCCCGCCGAAGTGACCATGATCCCCATCTTCGTGCTCATCTCCAAGATGCACTGGATGAACACGTATTACGCCCTGATACTGCCGGGCGTGTTCACCGCCTTTGGCACGTTCATGCTGCGGCAGTTCTTTATGACTATCCCGCGCGGGCTGGAGGACGCCGCCCGCGTCGACGGCTGCAGCCGGCTGGGCATCTGGTGGCGGGTGATCATTCCGCTGTCGGTGCCGGCCCTGGTGACGCTGACCATCTTCACCTTCCTGGGAAGCTGGAACGACTTCATGTGGCCGCTGATCGTCACCCACACCAAGGACATGTTCCCCATCCCGGTGGGCCTGGCCCAGATGCAGAGCGACTACCAGCGGGAGCTGACGCTGCTGATGGCGGCCAGCGTCCAGGTGCTGGTGCCGGTGTTCATCCTGTTCTTCGCCTGCCAGAAGCGCGTGACCGAGGGCATCGTCATGAGCGGGTTCGGGAAGTTCTAACCATGAGAACCGCCGCAAAAATGTGGCATGGGCATCTTGCCCATGCGACGCATGGCCGGGACGGCCATGCCACGTTCAAGATTTGGGGCCTATGCCTGCTGGCTGTCGGGTTCTGCCTGCTGGCGCCCGCCGGCTGCAGCAAGAACGACACCGAGGACGGCAAGACCGTCGTCACCATGGCCACCAGCGGCGGCGACCGCCAGGAGAAGATGTTCGACGAGCTGATCAAGGTCTTCGAGAAGGACAACCCCGACATCAAGATCAAGCGGCTGGATATCCCCCAGACGGCCCTGTACATCAAGCTGCAGGTCATGATTGCCGGCAAGTGCGCCCCAGACCTTATCCCCATGATGAGCATGCGCGTGCCCATGTTCATGCACCGCTACGCCCTGCTGCCGTTGGATGGACTGATGCAGCAGGACCCGCAGTTCATGGACCTGTACAAGAACGACTTCTGGCCCGGCAGCTTCCAGGGCCTGCAGCTTAACGGCAACACCTACGTCATCCCCTGGCTGCAGAACCCCTACGCCCTGTACTACAACAAGAATATCTTCGACGACTACAACAAGGCTCACGCCGACGACCAGATCAGCTACCCCGACGCGAATTGGGACCTGGACAAGTTCGTCGAGGTGGCCAAGAAGCTCACCCAAGGCGAAGGGGCTGACAAGATTTACGGCACCAACATCACCGGCACGTATTTCTACGTCCTCTGCCCGATCCTGCGGCGATTCGGCGTGGAGCTGTTCAATCCAGAGGGCACGCGTTGCAACCTGAACGACCCCCGGGCCATCGCGGCCATGGAGTGGTACTTCGGCCTGGCCCTCAAGGACGGCGTGGCCCCCGACCCCCGCGCCGGCTCCGGGGCGCGCGGGGGCAGTACTGCCGGCGGGCCCGAGGATCCGTTCAAGGCCGGCAAGATCGCCATGTGGGAGGCCGAGGGCGAGTGGCGCTTCGACTTCACCGAGGAGATCGGTGACCGCTTCGTGTGGGATGTGGCCGAGCCGCCGCGCGGGTTGGATAAGTACGGCGCCGTTCGCACCTCCGGCTACGAGTGCTTCGGCATGAGCATCAGTTCCACCTGCGAGCACCCAAAGGAAGCATGGCGGTTCATCAGCTACCTGGTCAGCCCCGTCGGCCAGGAGATCATGACCCGCCACCACGTCGGCGTGCCGGTTTTGAAGAGCCTCTGCAACTCCAAAGATTGCTTCCTGAACCCCGCCGACAAGCCCCCCAGCAAGGAGATCTACCTCCGCACGGCCGGTTACGGCAAGGACATCCCCTCGCTGCGGAACTTCCAGGAGGTCGAGTCCGCGGTCATAGAGGAATTGGATCAGGCCCGCTTCGGCGCCAAGGACGTTGCCTCGGCCTGCCGTGCCGCCGCCCGCACCGCCAACAAGCTGCTAGCCGAGGATGCCAAGGAAGATTGACCCCGGATTGCCGAAGGAGAGAATCGAACCCTCACTGGGTGTGAGCCCAACAGGATTTTGAATCCCGCGCCGACCTTGGCGGATTCCACACTTGCGCCCGAGGGCGCACAAGAAGGCGCTTGGGCCGCTGACGCCTTGCCGGCCAGAGCGGGCGCTGTGGGTGTCGCCGAAACCGGCGAATCCGCAACCTTCCGCCCTGTGCCCGGCCGCCCGCTCTAACAGCCCGTTGAAAATGTAGCATGGGCGTCTCGCCCNNCGACCATCGAAAAGGAAGGCCTCTGGACACGGGCGAGACGCCCGTGCTACGGGGAGAATCCTTTTTCAACGGGCTGCTAAGGCTGAGTAAGAACCCGCGCCTGGAAATCGTCGAAAAGCACCCAGTGGAGAGGCTGCGCAGGCGCGGACGGCCAGAGGATCGAGTGGGTCGCATCCCGATACTTAAGGCTGGCCAGCGTGTTGCAGGTCAGCCCAAAGGCGGCGTGCCCGAAGTGCGGAACAGCGAACTGGAGAAGGCCTTCGGCGTGACGATGAGCACGATCTACAAGCGAGCGTGGGCGGTCAAGAGACTGTTGGGGCTGTAGAAAAAGCGGCGAACCCGGCGTGGGGGGAGCCGTTGGCAACTCTCGTTTGGCTTGGCCCATTGAGGCCCGTCCTCGCCCAGCCCCGGACAGAGCCTGCGGAGGGTACAGCGAGCCTGGCGCCTGCTAGTCCTTCAGGTCCTTCTTCTGGATCCACTTGCCGTCCTTGAGCTTGAGCCATTCCTCCGGCTTGGCGGCCCGGAAGTTTCGTTTGCCGGCGCTCAGGGCGAAGCTCTCGGGTGTAGTGCCCGCTTCCTTCGCGCCCAACTCATAGAACGCTTTGCGGTCGGCGTTCTCATCTTCCACAAGTTTCTTGAGGTCTTTGTCGCTGAGGGATTGGGCCTTGACGGCGTCCACGAGGCCGTCGAAGGTTTCGCCGATCTTACCGTCGGCCTTCTCTTTCTTGATGGCCTCGAGACGCTTGGCCATCCGGTCGGTGATCTGGGCCTTGGTGTCGGCGCAGACGACGGAGGCCAGGGCTCCCAGGATGGCGGCACACAAGCTCAGTGAAACGACCGTTTTGCAACCGTGTCCATTCATTTCTTGTCTCCTGTCGAAGGCTGGGTTTCCACGGCCGGATTCTTCTGGGCCGCCTTCTTTTCGACTTCATTGAAAAAAGCGTCCACCTCGCGATCCACCTTGATGTTGATATCCATCGTAATGTGGATGGGCTTGATCTCGACCGGTTCCACCTTGACGTCGTGGGTGACCGCGCACCCGGCAATCGCCCATAGCGCTGCTACGACGGCAACCAGCAGCCAGTACCTCATCACGGATCTCCTTCGCCCGGCGGGCGGGTTATTTCAGTGCTCCAACTTCACGGCTTATTAGTATAACACTCCGCAGGGTCTCGTCAAAGTCGTGGAAGTTCAGGGTCACTGATTCGAATTTCTGCCTCTCGCCCGTACGACCCCGGCCCTTGGTGTTGACACGGCCAAGGAATTTCCCGTCGTCGCCCTTTGTTAAGACGAGGCTCAGCTCGTCGTATTCAAAATCTTTGAAGGCGTTGATCAGCCGGTTCTTGATCTCCACGTAGAGACTGTCGGCCTTGAATCGCGGGTCGGTGCTCTCCAGCACGGCGCCGAGGGCCTCAGTGTCCTTGACCTTGAACCACCCGGACTGGCCGGGCGCGGTGCGCAGCTCGCCTTCGCCAAAGTGAATGTTTGGCCAGGTTCCGATCGTCACGGGCAACTTACCATCGAGGGCGCCGACGCCAGTGGCCCTCTCGTCAGGGATGAGCGCCAACACGTCGCCCAGCTTAAGGTCGCGGGCGAAAACGGTCATCGTGTGCTCTTTGACCTGGGGGTCGAAGCGGAAGTCTTCGACGTAGAGGCGCCCGCCTACCCAGCCGCATTCGCCGCGCTGCACATAGGCCGCCCAGCCGGTCGGGCGGCCGTCGGCTTCTTTGGGCTCGAGGCGAAAGGCCACGAAGCCGTCTTTGACGTCGAGTTTGCCCATCGTCGCCCGGCGAACCAGGGCCACCTGGAACTCTTTGCGCGGCGTGAGCAGAGGGGCGACGCTGTTGATGCGGACCGTGGCAAAGACTCCCTCGGCCTGGGCTTCCCAGGCCTTGCTCTTAAATGTGCCGTCGAGGACAGTCAGGGCGATGTTTGGCACCAGGCCGTCGGGGGACAGACGCACATAACCGTCGAGGGCGAACGAACCTGTGGCGAGCAGTCCTTTGAGCTGCGGCACGAGGCGGCCGATCGCTGCCTCGTCCGCGATCTCGAAAAACGGAAGCGAGATGTAGGCCCGAGCCGTGGGCCCCCGAGACCCGGCCCCGGGGGCGGCGCTGCCTTCCACTCGCAGCTTGGCCCCAGGCAGCGGCTCCCAAGCCACGGTAAAGTCCGCCCTCGTGTCGGCCACGCTCAGCGTGCCCGAGAGGGAAGGCAGGGCGACTCCCTGGAGTTCGATTGACTTCACGGCCAGGCGACCTGGCTCGGGCGGCGCCGCCACGTTCCAGGTCAGCGGCACATCCGCCTCCAGGCCGGCCATGGCTAGTCTCATTTCCTTGTGCTGCACCGAGACGTCGGCCAGTGACACCCGGGCGCTCACCGCGGGCGGCGCCCCATCAACCAGCGTGGCCGTGCCGCGGGCTTCGACCGCCCCTGTTGCCACCTCGACCCCGGCCACGCTAGCCGAGACGCCCGGCGACCCCGGCGGCGTGCTGACGACGAACTCGATCGGGAGCGGCGCCCCGGGTCCGTGGCCGGCGGGGAAATCCCGTCGCGCCGTCACGAGCAGCGACGCGTCGCGCACGCCAGCGGCCAGGAGGTGATCTCCGAACTTGTGCCGAAGGCTCGCGTCGATGCCGCTGATTCGAAGGCTGCCGGCAAGTGCTCCGCCTTTATCGCTCCAGGCGCCTTCGATGACCGAACGGACCGCCGCGAGCTTCGCGGTCGTTCCCTCGCCGGCCGCGACGGTGATGGGGGCGGCCGCCTCGGCGACTAGGGCGGCGACGGCGGCTACCGGCCTCCCGTCTTCGAGCGTCACAATCAGGAGCGGCTGATTGTCGCGTTCCTTGACGACGAATTTGGCGAAACTCTCCGCCACAGTCCGGTCGCTCGCCGGGACCTCGGCTGACGCGATGGCGACCCACGAGTCAGGGAGCAGGTCCACCCGCAGGCCCCCCGTGCCGGCGGTAGCGGTCATCCGGAGATTCGCGATCACACCCTTGAGGCTGGCGCCGCTGGCCGGAATCACCAGGTCGGAGGAGGCGAGGGTCGCCCGCACCGTGGGCACGGTCGCCGACCAGGCCCAACTCCGTCCCGAGTCGGTCCGGGTGCGGCTGAGTTCCAGGATTCCGTCGGCCGAGAATTCACCCTTGGCGATGGCCTGCCCGTCGATCCACGGGGCCAAGGGAGTTTTCTGGACGAGCAGCCAGGGCTTGTCGACTCCGGCCTCACCGTGTACCTGGACGCGGGCGAGGTCGGTCTTGCCTCGGAGCCAGTCTTCGAGCCCGGTCTCGCTGACCTTAACCCGGGAGAGTTGCCAGCCCGCGCCCTGCGCCGTCGCGTCGAGGCTCAGTGCGCCCTGGTTGCGCGCGATTGCGACTTTGGCGGTCAGGCCGCCCCAGGGTTGTCCCGCGGCGGCCGCGAGTGACGGCGCCAGGGCTGCAAGCACGCGGCCGAGGTCGGGTACGTCGCCAGCCAGGGCGAGCGTGAAGTCCTGGCTCCTGGTGTCAAAGGCGCCGATGAGTTGGAGCGTGACGCCCTCGACGACGGCCGTCATGTCCAGCGCCAGGGTGTCCGGACCGGTGTTCTCCACGGAGCCGGAGATGGGAATCTGCAGGCGTCGGCCATCGAGGTCGAGGGCCAGAGTTGAGGCCCGCAGCGTAATTCGCCGGAAGGGCATTTCGGCCGGAGTCTCGCCGCCGGTCGGGCCGTGCAGGCTCGCCAGTGGGCCGAGGTCCCAGACGCCGTCCTTCCGCCGGATCTCCGCCTCCAAACCGATGATCTCGATGGAATCGATCCGCTTGCGCAGCAGTTGCCAGACACTGTAGTCGACGCCGAGGGAACCGATGCACAGGCGGTCGTCCTGGCCGACGGACAGGTGGGTTATCTCAAGATGGGCCAGGGAATAGCCGACGACGCGGAGGCTGGGCTTCGGGAGTCCGAGCCCTTCGACCCGTGCGGCGATTACACGCTTAATGATTGTGGGCCCCAGAACCAGCCAGAGGCCCAGCACGACGAGCGCCGCAATGCCCAGTCCCAGGGCGACGCGCCATGCCCATTTTCGCTCGCGTTTCATACCTTGCTTCCAGCGCTGATGGCCCGCAACCGTCGCGGGTCGCTCTTCCTGATTATCCCCTTCCCGCATGATTCTGCGAGCGTTCTTTTGGCCGGTCTTGCTCCCAAGCGGCGGATTCTGGCCGTCATTAGGCTCGGAACCGACCCTTCTCAACGAGAAGAATGCCCCCTGGCCGAGCATGGGCTTTCCGATCCTGACCGGGCCTGGTTGACGCTGTGCTGCCAGGAGCCGGTTTTCCGGATATGGAACCGCCGGCCGATCTTGACCCACTCGTAACTGCCGGGCCCGGCGTTGGCGTGCAACTGGTCAGGGTAGTAGTAGGTTCCGATGATCGTCCCATCACCCAGGCGGAGCTTTGGGTGCCGCCCGCCGCCGGCGGGGGCGGGGCCAAAATGAAACCACCCGGAACGCCTTCTTCTGCGCTCCGCGTAGTATAGCGGGGGTGGGCGTTGGTATTGCTCCACGACCGGACGACGGGCTTGTGCTGGCGTTCACCTGGGGCAGCGGCGGCGTGCTGGACACCGTTAGAGGCGACGCACGCGAGCAGGCCAGTTCGTACTCTGAGGCTCAGAAAGGCTATTCCAGGGCCGGCCTACTCTCCGAAGCCCGCAGCGATCCCTCCACCCGCTCGCGCTCGGCCCGCTGGCGCAACGCCTCAATTCCGTAGGCCACGTCGTCGGCCAGTTTGCCCAGCAGTTTTGCCTCCTCGGGATCGAAGGCGTCCGGGACCGCCGCATAAATGCTCAACGCGCCGAAGCAGCGGCCCCCGCCGTGCAGCGGCAGGGCGATGGACGAGGCATAGCCGCGCTGATCGGCCAGTTCGCGCCTAGGCCCAAACGCGGAATCTGTGGGAATGTTGCGGGCCAGCACGGGCCGGCCGGTGCGAATGGCGGTGCCGGTGGGGCCGCGGCCGCGCTGGGCATCGGCCCAGGTGACGTTCAACGTGTCCAGATAGCCGTTATCGAAGCCGGCCTGGGCTACCGGGCGCACCGACTTGGCTTCATCCCCCTCCGCCAAGCCGATCCACGCCATGCGGTAGCCGCCCTGTTCCACCGCCAGGCGGCAGGCGGCTTGCAGCAACGCCGCCTCATCCGTGGCGCGCACCATTTCCTGATTGAACAGGCTGATCAGGTGCAGGGCGCGGTTGACCCTTCGCAACCCGGCATCCGCCGCCACGATTCGCTCGTGGCATTTTTGCTCCGTCAAGTCCGTAAGCACCAGGCAGAACACCGTCCCCGCCCCTTCGCTGCGCAAGCGGGAGGCCGACAGATAGACGGGCGCCAGACGGCCCTCGTTGGAGATCAGGTTGACTTCCCGGCGGCTGGGTTTTGTGTGGGCTTGCGCAAGGACGGCGTCAAGCGCCTTCCGGTCCGCGGGCCTCAGGTAGTCCCGCAGGGCGGTGCCCAATACGTGATCGAGCGGTTTCCCCAACATCTTCGCCAAGTAGGCGTTGCAGTAGAGGATGACTCCGTCCGCGGACAAGGCCGCCGCGCCCTCGCCCATCGTCTCGACGAGCTGCCGACACAGGCGGTCAGACCCGCCCAGGGTATGGACCCGTTCGCCGCCCTCGCCGGCGACCACCACCGCGTCCACTTCCCCGTTGCGGATGGCGCGCAAGACCTCCTCGGCCTCGGCCATCTGGGCGCGGAGGCTTTCCAGTTCCGCCGCGAGCTTGGATTCTGAAGGCCTGTCCGTCATACTGGTTTTCCCGGCGAAAGGGCAATCACGCGGAGGTTGTGGGCGCGGGAATCAAATCCAGCCCCACCAGAACACGCTCGGTGTCGGAGAGGTCGCCGATTATCTTGCGCGCCGGTTCGGGGAGCCTGCGCACCAGGGTGGGGATGGCCAGAATCTGGTCGTCCTTGGCCAATCGGGGCGTCTCCAGCAGGTCGATCACCTCAATCGTGTAGCGACCTTGCAGGTGGTTTTCACAAATGCGTTTGAGGTTGGCAAACGCCACCAGCGATCTGGGCGTCTGCCCCGCCACGTACAGCCGAAGTTTCCACGAGACCGCGGGGGCCGCAGCCGTTGCTATGGCAGGATCGGTCTGGGGCTTGGCTATCATGCGGCGGCTCCTTGCTTGTGTATTGGTGTCTTGCCCGCGGCGCCGGCATCGGACTGCCGCAGGCCTGCCATCCGGATGCGGTCGCCGGCCAACACCCCGGCGCGCGTCTGGTCCTGCCCAATTGTCTTTGCCGCTTCCGTCTGCTCGACTTCAAACTCCGCCCGCAGCACGGCAATCTGCGCCTCCATGGCTTGCCGCTTGCGGTCCAGCTCCCGGTTCCTGCCCTCGATCTCCTGTCCGCGCACGAGGCTCTGCGCCTTCTCCTGCGCCTCCAGCGACGCCCGCGCGCTGCCGGTGAGCAACACCCCCGACGGCCCGACGTACACGTCGCGAATCTCCGCCCCGTTATTGGTCAGCAGGAACTCGCGCACCTGGTTGGAGTGGGCCATGCCCCGCGACTTCAGGATGTGCACCACGCGGTTCCGCTCGGCGCCGTTCTGCACATCCCGCAACTGCAGCCAGGTGTCCATCAGCGACGCCATGCCCACGTCCGTGCATTCCGAGAAGGCGCCGCCCGACGTGAGGCTCGTGAACATTGCGGTGATTTGCTGCATCTTGAAGTAGTCAATCAGCCGCGTCAGCATCGCCGTGACCTCAACATCCGTCCCGAGCATGGCGAAATTGGTGATCGGGTCAATGATGACGATCCGTGGCCTGAACTTATTCACCAGCTTGTGGATGGTCAACAGGTGCATCTCCAGGCCGCAGACCGTGGGCCGCTGTGCGTGAAAGTGCAGCGTCCCGCGCCGCACCGCCGGCTCCAGGTCAAGGCCGATGGAGCGCATGTTGCGGATGATCTGGTTGGGCGATTCCTCGAAGGCAAACCACACGCATTGCTCGCCGCGCGCGGTGGCGGCGTGGACGAAATGCGCCGCCAGGCTCGTCTTGCCCGTGCCCGCCGTGCCGGACCCCAGCACGCTGCTGCCGCGGTAGTAGCCCTTGCCCCCCAACATCGCGTCCAGGCGCGGAACGCCCGACGACACGCGCTCGGTGCATGCTTTGTGCGTCAACCTCGTCGAGGTGATCGGCAGGATCGAGATGCCGCCATCGTCAATCAGGAAGGGATACTCGCTCGTGCCGTGGGTCGAGCCGCGATACTTGACGATCCGCAGCCGGCGCGTGGCCATCTGCCCATCCACGCGGTGGTCCAGCAGGATCACGCAGTCGGCCACATATTCCTCCAGCCCGTAACGGGTCAGACTGGTTTCGCCCCGCTCGGCGGTGATGATGGCGGTGACGCCCTTCTCCTTCAACCAGCGAAACAGGCGGCGCAACTCGGCCCGCAAAACGGCGGTGTTGGACAGCCCGGAAAAGAGCACTTCCAGGGTGTCGAGCACCACGCGCTTGGCGCCGATGTCGTCAATCGCCTGCTCCAGGCGGATGAACAGGCCTTCCAGGTCATACACGCCCGTCTCGTCGAGTTCGCTGCGTTCGACGCGGACGAATTCGAGGGCCAAGTTCTTCTGCGCGACCATGGCCTTGAGGTTATGCCCGAGCGAGGCGAAGTTCATCGCCAGCTCCCCGACGTTCTCCTCGAAGGCCATGAAGACGCCCGGCTCGCC
>PMYM01000044.1:0-10375 GCA_003171235.1 Phycisphaerales bacterium
GCCGCCTCGACCGAGGCGACCTTCAACGCCCCGGGCGACTATGTTCTGAATCTCCGGGCGATCAATGCTGCGACATCCACAGGGAACTGCATGGTCGTGCACGTCACCGCCAAGGAAGGTGGAGAGGCGCCCAAGATCGTGACCCAGCCGGCGCCCACGCAGGTGTTGGCCGTCGGTAAGCCGGCGGCTTTCGCAGTGACCGCCTCAGGCACCGCGCCCTTGCAGTATCAATGGTTTAGAAACGGGTTCAAAATAGTCGGCGCCACCGCTGCGACCTACACGATTCCTAACGCCACCGCCGGCGACAATGGCGCGACATTCCATTGCGTGGTGAGCAGTCCGTACGGACGCGTGGCCGGCAACTGCGCAGCGCTGGGATTGCCTCCGCAAATCGTGGCAAACCCGCCCAACCAGACGGCCGCTGCCGGCCAATCTGTGACCTTTTCCGTGGCGGCCGGCGGCACGGAGCCGTTGACCTGGCAATGGCGGAAAAACGGCGTGGACATTCCCAAAGCCAACAAACCTTCCCTGACCATCAAGAGCGCGCAGGAATCGGACGCGGGCGCCTATAGCGTCGTCGTGAACAACATCCTGGGCAGCGTAGTCGGCAGTAATGCCACGCTTGCCATTGGGGACAGTGCCGGACAACTGTATAAACTGATGATCAAGTCACAAAGCAGCACCGTGACCGATGGCGGTTCTTATGCAGCCGGAACCGTCGTGCCCATATTCACGGGTCCGCATAGGATGGATGCGGGCGGGGAGAAGTTTACCGGCTGGAAAGCGCAGCCGGCAGGGGCCCAGATCGGCGACGCGTCGGCCAATGCGACCACCATCGTAATGCCCGCGGCGGATGTCACGGTTACGGCTTCTGACTCAGGCATCCCGCCGGGCGTGTTGCAGCACCGGCTGACGGTGGTGAACGGCATTGGCGCGGGATCGTTCTCCACGGATGCACAGGTCACGATCGAAGCGCTGGAGGCGCCGGCCGGCATGGCGTTTGATCACTGGTCCGGCGGGCCGACGGGCGTTGACGGGGCGGTAAAACCGACTCTGACCTTCCCCATGCCGGCCTCTAATATCGCCGTTTGGGCGACGTATAAGCCCAGTGGAAACCGCTGATTGGTCGCCGGAGGCGAGGAATCAGCATCACCTGCCGGCCGGGCCGGAAGTAACTGTGCCGCCGGTCCGGGCCGGTTGCGTGGCGGGCGTGGCCGCCAGGTCGTAGCAGGCCACGGCGTTCCGCAGGCGCAGGTAGATTCGCCCGTCGGCAATGGCCGGCGTGCTGCCGCGGGCGATGGTGGCGCCGGCCTTGGCCAGCAGGCGGTACTTATCCGGCGAAGCCTGGATCATGGCCAGCCACTCGCCGTCCAGATTGCCGACGGTGTATATCTTGCCGTCGGCCAGCACGGGCGAGCTTATGGACGCGCTGGGCGCCTTCTTCTCCTGCCAGAGCAGTTTGCCGCTGGACAGTTCAAAGCACGCCAGGTCATAGTTGGCCGAGGCGTAAACGTACCCGTCCTGAATCAGCGGCGAGGCGGCGTTGATCATCCGCGGAAAATTCCAGAGCTTTTCCGCACCCCCAGCCGACAGGCGATACGCCGCCAACCCGACCTGCTGATTCTCCGACATCACCACCGCCACGTCGCCCGCCACCGAGGCCGTGGAGTTTCCCCCGGCCGCCGCGCGCCACCGCACCCTGCCATCGTCGGCGTCCACGCAGGCCAGGTCTTTCTCGTTGTGGCAGATCAGGCAGGTCTTGCCGTCGGCGGTCCAGTAGGCCGGGGAGGCGTTGAGGCTGACGACCTGGCCCTGCGTCCAGATTTCCTTGCCGGTGTCGGCATCCAGGGCCTTCAACTCCGGCGTCTGCACGTACGCCCGCCGTCCCAGCACCAGGAATGAACTGCTGACCTGGCCCTTGGCGCAGGGCGATTCCCAGATCAAACGGCCGTCGGCCGCGTCCAGGCAATACGCCTTGGCGCCCGAGCCGACGAAGTAACACCGCCCCTGGGCGATGCAGGGCGTGCTGCTCGAACCATATGGGTGCGGCTGGCCGGGGAAAGGCTGCTTCCACAACGTCCGCCCGTCGGCGGCGTCGAAACAGTAGAGGGTGTCGGTGGCGAGCTTCAGCCGGTTGGGGACGACGCGCAGGACGGCCTGGCGGACCAGGCCGGCGATATCGTTGTCCGAAAGCCACTTGTCCAGTTCCTCCGGCCCGGCAAAGGGCTTGTCCTGGATGGTCCGCAGCTTGGCCAGGATTTCGTCGGTGATGGTAGCCCGCCCCAGGGCAAGGCGGCGGCGGCAGTGGTCGGCCCAGGGCAGTATCTCCGCCTCGGTCACGTTCATGGCGACCCAGTGGTCCACCCAGGGAGGAAGTTCTTCAGGTTGCAGCTTGGCCCGCTGGTCCGACAGGCGGGCCTCCTCGACGCCCTTGACCAGGTGGTCGGGCATGTCCGCGGGCGGCCAGCCCAGCAGGCCGATGCCCTCAGTTGACAGGGTGCGGGTCTTGAGAGCCTGGTCGGTATTGAGGGAGGCAAAGAGGTAGACCCTGCCACCGGCCACCGCCACGCTGCCCAGCCCGCCCTTTTCGACGCTGGGGACGCTCTCGCTTTGCCATATCTTGCGCGGGCCTTTTTCCGGCCAGGCGTCGGCCAATGGCGTGCCGCCGTTTGCCTGGCCGCCACGGTGGGGGCCTCGCCACTGCGGCCAATCGCCCGCACCGGCCATTGCCGCTTCCAGCAGCACCACTATTGCCGCCAACGCTGCTATTCTTGGCATTCCCGTTTCTCTGTTTCTTGAAGGGGGCCTATCGAGTCGGTGCGTGCCCTTTACGGCGCGATCTGCCGCAGCGCCGCCAACGCCGCGCCCAGGGCGCCGGTGTACTGTGGATTGTCTGGAATGATCACCGCCTGCCCCAGGGCCTGCTCGAGGGCCCCGGCCATGCCGTCCACCTGGGCCACTCCCCCGGTGAAAGCCACCGGGCGGGTGACCCTGCCCCCGGCCATTGCCGCCACCCGCGCCGCCACCGCCGCCTGCACGCCGGCAATGATCTCCGCCTGCGGGCGGCCCGAGGCCAAAAGGCCTATGATCTCGGTTTCGGCGAAGACGGCGCACATGGAGCTGATGGCCGCCGGGCAGCGGTTGCCCTGGGCCATCCGGCCAAGCTCGCCCACCGGCACGCCCAGTCGCGCCGCCACCATCTCCAGAAACCGACCCGTGCCCGCGGCGCAGCGGTCGTTCATGGCGAAATCCCGCACCCGACCGTCGGGGTCCAGGCGGAGCAGCTTGCTGTCCTGCCCGCCGATCTCCACCACCGTGCGCGCCGCCGGCAGGGTGTGGCGCACGCCGATGGCATGGCAGGTGATTTCGGTCACGGTCGTGTCGGCCTGCACGGCGGCGCGGGCGTAGCCGGTGGCGACGACGCGGCGCACGTCGCGCCGCGTCAGGCCCCCCGCGGCCAGGGCCTGCTCGAAAAGCTCCTGGGCCTGCCTGCCCGGCTGGTAGAGCTGGTCGGCGCTGCAGCGCGACAGCACCTGGCCGGTATTGCCATCCAGCAGGACGACCTTTATGGCCCGCGAACCGGCGTCTATGCCCGCACATATCATTGAGGACATCTCATTTCCATTCTCAGTGGCTAATTCCGTTGTTTCCAATTTAAGTCCGCTGCCTGGCCGATTCAATCAGCGCCTCCAGTCGCGTGCGGATGCCCGGCGCGTCCGCGTCGCAGATGGGCGGCACTTCTATCTCGACCGTTGGCAGGTCAAGGCGGTTGCGTACCATGTCGGCGATGATGTCTGATTCGGTCGCGCAGTGGCTGGCGCCGGGTATGCGGCTGATGACCACCGCCTTGGCCCCGAAGCGGCGGCACTCGCGGCAGATGCGCTCCGCCCGGTCGCTCGCCGGGCCGACCATCGGGTCGGCCAGGGCCGTCCGCGCCAGGGCCTCCAGAGGCTCAATGTCGGCGGGAATCTCATCCAGTGCGTGGCTGAAAAGGAATTCGCTGCCGCACAGCCGCCCGCCGCACTCCTCCAGGATATTCATCACCTTCAGGTCGGCTACCGGGTTTACCCAGAAAACCGGCACGGCGCACTCGTCTAGCACGCCCAGGCCCAAGGCCGACCGCCGCCGCACCTCATCCAGCAACTGGCCGATGACGACGATGGCCTCGGCGCGGTCGGAGCAGAAGTGAATGGCCAGCATCTCGGCGACGAGCATTTCCAACGCGCCGAGGGGGCAGGGCACTCTGGTGTAGGCAAGCCTGCGCAGTTCGCCCAGCAAACGGCGGAACTGGTTGGCCTGGGCTATGCCCTCGGCCAGCAAGGCGTCGTCGAGCTTCCTGTCGGTCAGTTCCTCCAGGCCGGCGCGCACAAGTTCCAACTGCCGGCGGACAAATCGCACCTGCGCGGCCGGCGCTGCCAAGCCGCCCGGCAGATCGACAGCCGCCTCGCCCGCCTCCGCCCGGCGGCGGTGGGGCGCTTCCCACCAGAGGATGGGATAACCCAACGAACTGAGCCGCTGGGCGATGGCCGAGAAATCGTCGCAGGTGGCGCCCACGCTACAGACCAGCAGGTCCGGGCGAGGAAAATGCGCCCCGCGCACGAATGCCCCCAGCATCGCCCGCACCGGGCAGAACGACTCGTCGATGCCAAGGGCGTCGGCCACCTCCAGGTCGCCCGTGCCTTGCTCCATGATGCAGGGCACCCACCAGGCGCCGTCGGGATAGAACGCGGTGACGTTGGGCAGGGAGAAGGCCATCACCGCCGCCGTCCCCAGGTCTTTCATGGCCCCGACGATCTTGCCCCCGGCGGCGCGGGCTTGGTGCAGCCTTTCTTCCTCGGTAAGCAGGAAGTTCCACAGCCGCAGGGCGGGGGGAGAATTGTCGAAGCGCAGACTCAGCAGCCGCTTGTCCCCGCGACCGGCGTGCCGCGACAGCGGTCCGCCGTACCACGGCTCGTTCAGGCCGCCGGCCTTGAGGCGGTGATACCGGATCTCCCAGTCGTCCAGGCTGATTTGATGGGGGGAATTCATCGTCGCAGTATCTCAATAAATGACTGGATGCGGTTGGTGGCCGACGTCGTCCCCTCGGGCGAATCACCCAGGACGACATCCAGCACCGGCAGGGGGCACAGCCCGCCCAGCCGCTGAGTCCAGGCGTGCCACAGGTCGCACCATACCTGGCGAATCAGCACCACCCCGCGGGCCCCGGAGCCCGCCAGGTGCGTACGCAGATAGTTCTCCAGGAGGCTGTCGGGGCGGCGGAAGGCATCCGGAATCGAGTCGAAATACATCCGCCGGAGTTGGGCCAGCGGGTCGGCGGAGGCGGCCTGGGCATCCAGCGGGGCGGGCAGGCAGCGCTGGCCTGACTCGCAGGCATTGAGCACCACTTTACCCCCGGCCAGTTCGATGGCATCCAAAATCGCCAACTCGCCCTGGGCAATCGGGCCGCCGACGATGGCCAGGTCAATACCCCCGGCCGCCCGCTGGCCTTGTTGGCCGCAGGCATCGCTGATGGCCCGCTGGAAGCCGTCCAACTGGCCGGCATCGCAACTGCCCAGTTCGCAGAGCAACCGGGCGAATTCCCTGGCCGACAGCATCGGCTGGGCGGCCTTCAGGGCGATTCGGGCCCGCTCGTAGGCCAGCATGAGGGCCGCCAGTTCACCCTGGCCCGGCTGCCTGCCGCCGCAGTGCTGGAGGAACAAACCAAGCCGGGCCAGCTCGTCGGCGTAAAGCCCCCTGGCTGAGTCGCTCCGCCAGGTGGCCGGGACGTTCATTAGAAATACCGGCGAGGGGGTGCGGGCCTGCACGATCTCGGCCGCACGGCGCATCTGGTCGCACGTGCTCGTCAGGATGATGGCGGCGGGATTGCCCAAGGGCTGAGGTGTTGCGGTCAGGCTGGCGGCGGCCTGCCAGGCGAAAGGGCACTGCCCTTCCCTCATGCCGCGCATGGCCGGCGCCCGGGGCACAAGCCGCCTTGGCTGCATGCCGTGGGCGGCTATCCACTCCGGCGGCACAAACGGGGAGACATATACAACGGGTTGGCCCATGTCATTCACGGACGGCCAGGCGCGCCCTGGCGCATCAATGTTCATCAGTCCCTCTTGCGTGCCACGAACAGGCCTTGGGCGATCTTGCCGGCCTGGGCCAGTTGGCCCATGAACGCCATCTCGCCCGCCAGGGCCGCCATCATGGCCATGTCGTAGCCTATGATCCGCAGGGCGTCCCCGCCGAGCTGCATGGTCAACATGTTGGCGTACAGGTCCAGGCAGGGGGCGAATCGGCCGGTGTCCTGGGCAATGACGACCTCGCAACCGTTCTTGCGCAGCAAATCACAGTAATCGCCGCGGCTCAGGACGCTGGGGAATTTCATGAAACCCAGGTAGCGGCGGGCCTCCGCTTCGGTGAGCCCCTCGCCCTCGATCCAGTCGGTAAAGGCGATGGTGCCGCCCTTGGCGACGAGCCTGGCGGCCTCGGAAATCAACTTGGGTTTGTCGGCAACGTAGCACCAGGCGTCCTCGCCCCATACGAAATCGACCGCACCGGCCGGCAGGCCGGTGGCGGTGGCGTCGGCCAGCAAAAGTTCGATCTTGTCGTCCAAGCCCTCTTCTTTGCACCGCTGCTGGCCCAGTTGAATAACCGCCGGCGTGGCATCCACGCCCTGCATGCGCTTGACGCCGCGGAGACGCACCAGGAACCTCATTCCCGCGCCGCTGCAGCAGCACAGGTCGATGCCGCTGGTTCCCGGCTGAATGCCCGCTTTGTCGGCCAGGTCATGGCTGGATTGCATGCCGCCGATATGGACCTGCTGACCCATAATCAGTTCCCACAGCCGGCCTTCCGGGCCGGAATAAACCGCCTGAACGTCCGCCAGGTTCACCGACGATAGGCTTTTCATGTTCTTCACCCTTCCCGCATTCTGTCGCATGACCGACCAGAGATTTCTAACCCCCGCCACGCACCGGCCAAGGGCCAGCGCCTCCTTCTGAAGCGGCTGATTGGCGGACAGGGCCGTCTCCTTGTTCAGAAGCGTAGAGCTTACATCGGGCCTGGTGAAATCTCGCCTTCTTTTGGGCCGGGGGGAAGGACCGCGGTCGCGGCGCGGCTGCCGGGCGGATATGCCGTGGACAGGAGGCCATGCCGTGGCCTATCATCAATGTCCTGGATTTCTCGCAGGCATGGTCGACCCGGCGGGCGGCGGCGATTCGCGCCGGCGGCATACGTCTTCTTGGAAACAGGAGAGCCCCACATGCATCGCACAACGATATGGCTGGTGGTCCTGGCGGTGGCGTTTTTCTTTGTCGGTTGCCAGAAGAAGGCCCCCCAAGGGCAGGTGGTGATCGGCTTTGTGGTCAAGACGCCGGAGGAGTCATGGTTCCAGAACGAATGGAAGTTCGCCCAGCAGGCCGCCGACCACTACGCCTTCAAGCTGGTGAAGATCGGCGCCCTGGACGGCGAAAAGGCCTTGGCGGCTGTTGACAATCTCGCCGCCCAGCACGCCGATGGGCTGATCATCTGCACGCCGGATCCGAAGCTTGGCCCGGCCATCGCGGCCAAGGCCAAGGCCGCCGGCATGAAGCTCCTGACAGTGGATGACCAGTTCATCGGCGGCGACAACAAGCCAATGGACGTGCATTACCTTGGCATCTCGGCCAGCGATATCGGCAAGATGGTGGGCAAGTCGCTGTATGAGCAGATGCAGAAACGCGGCTGGAAGAACGACGACACCGCCCTGTGCATGGTGACTATCGACCAGTTGGAAACGGGCAGGCAGCGAACTGAAGGAGCGGCTGGGGCCATGGTGGAGGCGGGATTTCCCGCCGACCGCATCTTCCGGGCCCCCTGGAGCACGCCCGACGCGTCCGCCGCCAGGGACGCCGCCAATATCGTCTTGACCCAGCATCCCCAGGTGAAGCACTGGCTGGTCTGCAGCACCAATGACGTGGGCGTGACGGGCGCCATTCGGGCCATGGAAAAGCGGGGCTTCGACGCCCAGAACGCCATTGGCGTGGGCATCAACGGCGGCACTGAAGCCCAGGGCGAATTCCGCAGCGACACGCCCTTCTGGGGCTCGATCCTGCTGAAAGCTCGCACCCACGGTTACGGAACGGCCGAGATGATGTACCTGTGGATCAAGGACGGCAAGGAGCCGCCCAAGCTCACCTTGACCGACGGCATCCTCGTCACGCGCGACAACTACCAAGAGGTGCTGAAAGAGCAGGGCTTGCTGGATTGAGCCAGGCGCATCTCCAGTTCCGTGCCATCGGCAAAAACTTCCCGGGCGTCAAGGCCCTGGAGAACGTCAGCTTCGACGCCCACGAAGGTCGCGTGCACGCCCTGATCGGCGAGAACGGGGCGGGCAAGAGCACCCTGCTCAAGATTCTCAGCGGCGCCTATCGTCCCACCAGCGGCAGCCTGCGGGTCGGCGGGCAAGAGCGGGTGTTTGAATCGACGGCCCAGGGCATCGCCGCCGGCGTGGCGGTGATCTACCAGGAACTTCACCTGGTGGGGCAGTTGTCGGTGGCCGAGAACCTCTTCCTGGGGCATCTGCCGGGCCGGTGGGGCCTGGTGAATCGCCGGCGGCTGCGCGAGTTGTCCCGCCGCCAACTTGCGATGGTGGGGGAGGATTTCGATCCCAACGTCCGCCTGGAGCGGCTTTCCATCGCCCAGCGGCAGATGGTTGAGATCGCCAAGGCCCTGACGCGCGGGGCCAAGATCATCGCTTTCGACGAACCCACCAGCAGCCTTTCGGCCCGCGAGGTGGAGAAACTCTTTTCGATCATCCGCCAGTTGCGCCAGGCGGGGCATGTCATCCTGTACGTCTCGCACCGGCTGGAGGAGATTTTCCAACTGGCCGATTCGGTCACCGTCTTTCGCGACGGGCGGATCGTGGAGACCTTCGATTCACTCTCGGGCGTTACCAGCGACATACTGATCAACCGCATGGTTGGCCGCGACATTCACGACGTGTTTGCTTACGCCCCGCGCCCCCTTGGCCGGGCGGCGCTGGAGGTCAAGGGTCTGATGGGCAGGGGCCTGGCGGCCCCGGCCAGCTTCAGCGCGGCCCAGGGAGAGGTCCTGGCTCTGTTCGGCCTGGTGGGGGCCGGGCGGACGGAGCTGCTCAAGCTCGTCTGCGGCGCCCGCCGGCCTAGCGCCGGCGAGGTCCGCGTGCTGGGCGAAAAGCTTCGCCTGCGCAAGCCCAAGGACGCCATAAGGCGGGGGGTGGTGCTTTGCCCTGAAGACCGCAAGCAGGAAGGCATCTTCCCCGTCCGCTCGGTAATGGAGAACATCAACATCAGCGCCCGGCGGCACTTTTCAGCCGGCGGGTTGTGGATTAGCCCCAGGCGCGAACGCCGGCACGCCTCCGGGCTGGTCGAACGCCTCTCGATCAGGACGCCTTCGCTGTCGCAGAAGATCATGTACCTCTCGGGCGGCAATCAGCAGAAGGCGATACTGGCCCGCTGGCTGGGCGAAGACGTCAAGGTGGTGCTGCTGGATGAGCCCACGCGGGGCATCGACGTGGGGGCCAAGCGCGAGATCTACTCGATCATCCACGACCTGGCCAGCCGCCACGTGGCCGTGGTCATGGTCTCCAGCGAATTGCCGGAAGTGCTGGGGATCAGCGACCGCATCATCGTGATGCGGGAGGGTCGGATCGTCGCTTCGATGGATCGCGCGGCGGCCAACCAGGAGAAGCTCCTGGCGCTGGCGCTGCCGGAGTCGGGCAGTCCCGCCGGCCAGGATAGAGTATGACCAAGACCGATACAACCGAAAGCCCCATCGCCTCCTTCTCAACACGCAAGCCCTCCAAGTGGCTGTCCAACCAGTTGGAGGGCATGGGCATGCTGCCGGTGTTGGTGGCCATGTGCGTGGCGGCGTCGATTTTCGTGCCGAATTTCGCCAACTGGGTAAACATAAAGGGATTGGCCCTCTCGGTATCGACGGTGGGAATTATCGGCTGCACCATGCTGTTTTGCCTGGCCGCGGGGGACTTCGACCTCTCGGTGGGGTCGGTGGTCGCCTTTGCCGGCGTGCTGTCGGTCATGGTGATAAACGCCACCGGCAGCGTGGCGCTGGGTTTTGCCGTGGGCATCCTGGCCGGGGCGGCGGTGGGGTTGGTGAACGGCCTGGTCATTGCCTACGTCGGCATCAACGCCCTGATCACAACTTTGGCCACCATGCAGATGGTCAGAGGCCTGACCTACATAGTCTCCGACGGCCGGTCCATTATCGTGAACAATGAGAGCTTCTCGGCTCTTGGCAACTGGACCTTCCAGGACATGTCCCTGCCGGTCTGGATAATGCTGACCTGTTTCGTGGCGTTCGGCCTGCTACTCAACCGCACGACCTTTGGCCGCAACGCCCTGGCCATCGGCGGCAA
>PMYM01000044.1:10405-10551 GCA_003171235.1 Phycisphaerales bacterium
TTGGCGGGGGTGGTGCTGGCGGCGCTCATGAGGAGCGGTCAGCCGATGGTGGCCCAGGGCCTGGAACTGCAGGTCATTTCCGGCTGCGTGCTGGGCGGGGTGTCGCTGTCGGGCGGGGTGGGCAGCATACTGGGCGTGATCGTGGG
>PMYM01000252.1 GCA_003171235.1 Phycisphaerales bacterium
AGGCGCGAGGGCGAGGACGACCTCTTTGACATTGGCCTATTTGACTTGGCAGACCTAATCCCTGCGGCAAGTAAGTTTTGCCAAGCCAAATAATCCAACTTGAAAACGGGTCGTCGAGTCCGAGCAACGACGGCATGCGGCAAAAGCTGCGGCGTCCCTGCGCGTTGCGGCGAAAACCGCCCATCTGCCTCGTCAGGCCTCCTGGCCATACCGCCCTGGGTATGGCTTCCGCCTCCGCCCGGTTGGGCTACGGCGGACCGCCGAAGCCTTGGCGAAGGCGGTCGTCGGCCTTCCTTGCATCTGAGCGGTTTTGGCCGCAACGCGGCTCACGCGGCATTTTGTTAGGGACTCTTATCTATCCAGCCCACCTCCGCCATTACAGCAGCAAGCCTGAGCAACAAGGCCTTGCGGCATGGGACACATCTAACCTCGATCTTTCGCGCATCTGGTTGTCCGCCAAAGTGTTACCTGTATTTCATAGCGGTTCAGGGTGGAAAACTACGGAAAATCTCGGAAAAAAAACGACCCAAAAACCGTCATAAACGTCTGCAATCTGCGTGTTCCGTGAGGGTTTCCGGCCGGTAGTTGAAGGTTCCCTATGCCGGCCGACGGCCCTGGAGCGGTCACATCGCCGTAGTGCGTAGGTCGGGCATGCTTGCCCGACATCTGGTTCTATCTCTCCCGGTTGTCGGGCAAGCTTGTCCCACCTACCGCTGTAGCCTATAGCCCGTCTCTCTTGACTTGTCAAAGATCCCTCCGGGAGCCCAGAGCCCCCGCGACATCTCACGCCCAGATGTTATGTGATCATATAACCACAGTCGCAGGAAAGTCAAGCGGAATTTACCCGGCCAGGAGAATTTTCTTCGCACGCCCACCCCGTAGGTCGGGCAGGCCTGCCCGACTCCTGATTCTATTCCTGTCCGCTGTCGGGCAAGTATGCCCGACCTACCCGGCTTGCATCTGGGCGGTTTTGGCCGCAACGCGGCTCAACACCCGCCCGCCCTTACTGGCTTGGCCCGAAAGGCAAGCATCTGTCAGCAACTGGCGGCGTGCCAGACCAGGCAGGCGAAGGCAATGGAGACCGCCCAGGCCAGCACCGACAGCACCGCCGCCCCCAGAGAGAAGCCGCCAAGCCAAAACCCACTGAGCACAACCAAACAAACCACCCAGCAGGCGACGGCGAACAAGCTGGCAAGTGCCCAGTTCCGTAACAGAATAAAACCTCGCCCGCCGAGCAGCAGGCGATTTGCCAGCGCGATTCCCAATGTCCCCGTCAGCGGTGGAATCAAGATCAACACCGGCAGGCCAGCGGCGGTAGGATAACGATATCCGCAGAACCACAAGCATAACCATATGCCGGTGGCGAGCGCCGACAGGCAATATCCGCCACTCAGTTCTATCGCAATCGATTTGAAAGTAGATCGCGGTGCCATGACCGCCTCTCCTATAGCCCGGTAGGTCGGGCATGCCTGCCCGACTCCTGGTTCTGTTCCTGTCCGTTGTCGGGCAAGTTTGCCCGACCTACGCGACTACAACAAACCTCAAAATCCACAGGCGAGACGCCCGTGCTACCAACACTTACTTCAGCTTGCCCATCTCGGGCAGTTCGCCGGCCAGCGGGCGGACGTAGCGCAGGAACTTTTCGGTGACGTCGTGGCCGTTGGCGGCGATGAAGTCCGCCGGCATCGGCTTGGTCAGCCGGGCAACGTCCTTGAGTTCGGCCCGGAAGAAGCTCACGCCGTAGGCCCTGCCGCTCTTGCGCTTCATGGCCACGCTGCCGGAGGGCTGGCCGGAAACGGCGTAGCGCACGGCCATGCGCCCGCACTGGCGGGCTTCCGTGGCGTCGACCGGGCTGGCGAAGCCGGCGAAGGATCGCTGCAGGTAACCCAGGGTGTCGGCCCGCACCCGTTTGACGCCCATCTGGCGGACCAGCCCGGCCAGGTAATCGCCCAGGGCGCCCGAGCCGGAGAGCTGGATGTTGCCGTGGGCGTCCTTTTCGCCGGAGACGAGCTTCCCGGCGTATGCCCGGCCGGCCTCGTCCACGATGCCTTCGGAGACGGCCACCACGCAGCGGCCAAGCTTGTCGTAGACGGACCTGACGTCGTCGCAGAACTGCTTTTGGCTGATCGGCCGCTCGGGCAGGTATATCAGGTGCGGCCCGTCGCCTTGCTCCCGGCGGGCCAGGGCGGTGGCGGCGGTCAACCAGCCGGCGTTGCGGCCCATGATGACGTCGATCTTCACGCCCGGCAGGGAGGCGTTGTCGCGGTCGTCGCCCATCAGGGCGCAGGCCACGAAGCGGGCGGCCGAGCCGTAGCCGGGGCAGTGATCGGTGGTGCGCAGGTCGTTGTCGATGGTCTTAGGAATGTGGAAGACCCGCAGGTCGTACTTCACCAGGTCGGCCAGTTCGCGGATGATGCGGGCGGTGTCGGCTGAATCGTTGCCGCCGATGTAGAAGAAGTAGCGGACGTTGTTCTTCTCGAAGACGTCGAAGATGGCCTTGCAGTAGTTCTCGTCGGGCTTGTCGCGGGTGGAGCCCAGGGCGGCGGCCGGGGTGTTGGCGAGGGTCTCCAGCAGGTCGGGCTTGTACTTCCGCAGGTCCAGAAACTCGTTGTCCTTCATGCCGCGGACGCCATGCCGCGCCCCAAGAAGCTTCTTGATGGCCTGGGCCTTCCGCGCCTCCTCGATGACCCCTACCAGCGACTGGTTGATCACGGCCGTCGGCCCGCCCGACTGCCCTACCACCGCGTTGCCCTTGAGCACTTCCGCCATGAGACTTGCCTTTCCTTAAGTTAAGTAGCCGGTAGCCAGGAGCCAGGCAAAAACAGGTTAATCGGTTAATCAGTTAATCGGGTTAATCGGACAGAAGCTGCTCTTGCCTGATCAACTGGTTAACCGATTCGCCGATTGACTTGTCCCCGGGTACGGGTTACCGAGGGTGTCCGATAATT
>PMYM01000019.1:0-10362 GCA_003171235.1 Phycisphaerales bacterium
GTGTTGCTGGAGGCGTTGGTGGCCACGTCGGTGCCGGCGGGGATGAGATTGGCCAGGTCGGCCTTGAGCTTGATCGCGTCGGCGTAGCGGATGGAGATGATGAAAGTTCCCACCCGGTCGCTCACCTGGAGCTGCCGCGGATCGCTGACCGTCCGCACCGGGATCAGCTCCTTCTTGACCTGGTCGGCGGTGACGATCTTGAGGGTCCTGCCGGTGTAGACGGCGGCGTAGCCTTTCTGGCGCAGCACCGTGTCCAGCAGGGCCACCGCCTCGTCCGCGCTGATGCTCTGGCGGCTCATAACCGTGATTCGGCTGTCGGGGTGGGCATCTTCGATGATGGTCAGGCCGGCCGTCTCGGAGAGATACTCCAGCACGGTGCGGACGGGGGCGTCGCGGAAGTTCATCGACAGCGGCTTGCCGTATGCCGCCGGGGCCGAAGCGGGGGCGATCACCACAGGTTGGCTGGCCGGTTCCGTGCTGGCCGACATGGTGGCCGGCCCGGTTGTTGGCTCAGTTGCGGCCATGGTGGCCGGTGCGGTTGCCGGCTCAATGGTCATGGTGACCCCGGGGCCTGTGGATGTGTTCGCTTCCAGGACGGTGCCGGTGGCTTGAGTCGCCGAGGGCGCACTGCCCGGGGACGTCAATTCCTGCGCGCCCGCCTGAAAGGCTGCCCAGGCCAGGGCCGCCACGAGCAAGGCGCCTGTCAAGAGGGCGTGGGCCCGGCCGGTGGGGCTGTTGCCAACGAGGTTCAATTTTGTGGCCTGTCCGTCATGTCGAGTTTTCATTACTTGGTTTCCTGTAAGCGACGTTGACGCATGCGTTCGATAAGGTCGTTAACTGAGGAGGGGCCGCTGGCGGGCGGGGCGGCCTGCGAAGTGGCGGCGGCCAAGCCGGCGCCGGCCGTGGCGGGCTGGGAGGAACTTGCCACGCTTCCGGCCGGCACGCCCGTGAGGGTCTCGCCGATGTTGACGGTCCGGCTGGCGCCGTTCAGGACGTACTCCACGCCGTCCAACGAAACGCTCCGGATGACGCCGCCCCCCAAGCTCTTGCCGGCGGCAACGCGGTAGGACTGCCCGCTGCGGGTGTCTTCCACGAAGGCGATGCGCAGCTCGTCCTGCATGCCCACGCCCCGCAGGACCAGGAAGCTTTCAGCCGTCGTGCGCGTCGGCCGGACAAAGCCGCCGCGCCCCTCGCGCCCGGGGGCGGTGCGAGTTCGGGAGAAGATGTTCCGCGAGAGGATCAGCCGGTAGTCGTCCCAGGCTGTCTTGGCCACGCCGGTGGACTGGCTGGCCGGCGTGGCGCCTGAGCCGGCCAGGGCCGCTAGCAGCAGGGCGGCCAGGGAAGCTGTCAGTGTGCGTTTCATTTGCGTACTCCCGAGGCCGTGGTGGGCTGGCTGGACGGTGGCGGCGGCGGCGCGTACACCGTCGAGATGCCCAAGTGGAAGATCAGATCGCTGCCGCCTTCCTTGGCCGATATCTGCACCTCGGTGGCGCGGATGGGGATATCGGCCGTCTCCAGGTGCCACAGCAGCCTGGTCACCGCCCACAGCGAACCGGTGCCGTCAACCTGGAAAGCGATTTCCGGCAGGCGGGTTTTTTCAGGCAGGCTGTTGGTGCTTAGCCGGGTGAGCTTGGCGGGCCCCTGGCCGGGGGCGGTCTCATGCACCCAGTCAAGTATGACGTGCTGCACCTGATTTTCCGCCTCGCCCCGGTCCTGCTTCAAGCCGGCCCGCGTCATTGCCTGCCACCTGGGGGCCAGTTGGCGACCTTGGGACAGCAGTGTCTGGGCGTTCGACTTGTCGACGGCCAGGCGATCCCGCGTCTGCTGGGTGGCCTCCATGGCCGCCAGCAGGGGCGAGATAGCCAGCCGGTCAAGCGCCAGCAGGGCCAGCAAACCCACGGTCACGATGAACACCACCTTTTCGCGTTTGGAGATAACCATGAAGCTACTTGGCCTCCTTGATGGTCAGGCTGATGGCAAAGGAGATGTCCTGGCTGCTGCCGCCGACCTGGGTGAAAGGCAGCAGCGGGTGGACGTCCAGACGGGGATTGGCCCGGAGGCGATCCGCCAGGGCCATGGCGGCGTCCTCGTTGATGCCCTTGCCGCTCAGGAGGACCTGCATGTCCTCTTTCATGTCAATGCGGGTGACCCAGATGCGGCCCTCGTCGGGGAAGGCGGCGACGATTTCCTTGAGTGCGGCCAGGAACTGGGGGCGGCGACCGTACCAGCCCTGGGCGAAGGACACGTTGTCCACGAGCGTCTTGGCCTGCTGGCTGCCGTCGCGCATGCCCTCAAGCGCCTTGTTCAACCCGATCACTTCCTGCTGGGTGGCGCGCCAGTCCCAAAAGAAGTACAGGGCCACGCCCAGCACGACGGCTACCACCCCGGCCGGCACGAGCCAGCGCTTCAGGGGCAGTTGGCGCGGCGGCACCAGCCGGGAATGCAGGAAATCCAGGGGAGCGGGGCCCTTCCCGCCCAGACCAGCCAGGGCCGCCGCCGGCGCCCACGCCAGTTCGCCCTGCGAGGCAGTCCCCAAGCCCAGGTCTTTCCACTCGGCCAGGCGCGCCGGCAGGCCCAGTCGCTGCCCCAGTTCGACCGCCTGCGATTGGTCCATCTGGCCGTCCAGGTCCCAGATCAGCACCGGCCGGTGTGTTTCGGGCGCCTCGGGCGGCAGCAGGGGCAGGACGCGCCGCAGCGGGCCGGCCAGGGCCTCGACAAGGTTGCCCGCGTCCGGGGAAAGCGCCAGGCTGCGGATAAGCCGCAGGCCCTCGGGCCACTGGGCGGCCAGTTCGGCGGCGCCGGCGGACAGGCAAAGCACCAGCCGGCCGGCCGGTTGGGCTTTTTCATCTCCGGCGGCGGCCAGGGCGACGATGCTGGGGGTGAGGGCCTGCACGACCAGGCCGGCGGCGCGGGCCATTTCCAGCACCTGCTGGATCTGGCGCTGGGGCGCTGCCGCCAGCAGGGCGGCGGTGCCGCCGGCGACGGGGCAGGCGCAATAGTCGAAGCTCAGTTCGCCCGTTCCGCTGGCGAAATCGCGTTCGGCGGCGATGGCCAGGATGCCCCGCAGGGCCTCGGCCTGGGTAGTCGGCAAGAGCTTCTCGCGGCAGGCGATCCAAGTGGCCGGCACGCCCGCCAGGCAGCGGGTTGCCTTCAGGCCGGCGCGGCGCAGGGCCTGCCGCAGTTCTTTGCCCAGCCGCTCGGGCTGGGAAAGGTCCAGCTGGTCGGTCAGGGCCAGTTCCGCCCGGCCAACGACCACGCCGCCGGGGGCGGTCTCCACCGCGCGGATGCGGTTGTCAGTAATGGACAGGCCAATAATTCTTCGAGCCTTCAGCATCAGCGAGACACCTCCGTGGGCACGCCGGCGATGGGGGAAAGGTCATCCAACGAGCCGCCCGCTCGCAGGTGCGCCAGGATTTGTGGATCCAGGGGCCAACCCAGGTGCGTCAGGTCCTGGCGATAGATGACCTTGGGCGGGCTGTTCTGGGCGTCGATCACCACCCGGCAGCGGCGAAAGGCCCTGCCGTCTTGGGCCAGGCTGACGATATCCGCGGAAAAACGGTACGAGCGGGCGGTTATCAGGCCGCCGATGAGCACCGCCTTGGCGGGTGTCAGGGCCGAGGCCACCCAGCCGACGTTGGTGCTGTCGATGCCGCTCTGGGTGCGCCCGGCCAAAAGGGCCGAGGCGTCGGTATCGTCCAGCCCCGGCAGGGCCATCAGCACCTGCTTGGGGGCGGTGTTGACATTGACCAACCCGCGCAGGGTCGTCTGGGTGCTGGTGGTCAGGCGGTCGGCCACCAGGGCGAATTCCGCCGCCGTCATGCCGGTGCGCACCTGGAAATCGAAGATGTTCAGGAAGGGGGTCCGCCGCTCGCGGGCGGCGGCTGCGGCTATCTCCACCGCTCGCCCGGCCGAGAGATTCTGCCGCAACAGGTCGGTCAGGGCCCGGCCGCCGGTGGTGACGTTGATGCGTGCCTGGCCGTTGGCGTCGGTGTTGGGCTCGACGCTGTAAACGGTGACAAAGGGCAGCAGGCCGTAATCCAACTGGCCGTCGCGATTGTCGGGTGGGTCGGAGGCGTCGCCGTCGTCCTCGTTGGGATCCAGCACGCCGTTGCGGTTGGTGTCCTCGCCGTAAAGCACCTGGCGGGCGGCGCCCATGACCAGGAACAGCTCGTCAATGGTTTCAAAAGGCGCGTTCTTGCACTGGTAGGGGTCCTTGAGCAGCATGTAGTAATCGCTCTCGGCCCCGCCGGGGGTCACGTTGCTGTCGGGGTCGCGCCAGTCCACGATAGAGGCGGCCAGTTCGGCGGTCACATCCGGGAACGTCTGGAGCATGTTCACAAAAGTCGCATCTGGGACGACAGACGTGGGAGTATTAAGGTTGATCTTGGAGGCCTCGTCGATGACGCCGAAGTACCAGTTGCGGTCGTCGTCGTAGCTGGGCTTGAGCAGCCAGAAAGCCCCGTCGCCCACTCGGACGGCCTGGCTGGGGGTGTCGGTCTCGGTGGGAACCGCGCCCGAGAGCGAGTCCACGTGGGCAAGCACGTACTGGATGGCCCCCTGCTCGATGGCGTCGGCCTTAAGGGCCGAGGCCTCCCGGGCTGAATCCAGGGCCTCCACCCGCATGGCATTGGCCAGCAGCAGCACCAGGGCCACCAGGGCCAGGATGATCCAGAGGGTGACGATCAGGATCGTCCCCTTCCGTCGGCGGCCTTTGGCGGCGTGATGTCCTGGCCGGGGGCTCATGGGCTTCCTCCGGCAGTGTCGCTTTGCGAGTTGTCGGTCTGCGAGGCGTCGACGCCGCAGGGCAGCGGCACCGTCTGGGTGATGCGCAGCGGCTGGTCGCCGCTGGCCGACTCCAGCTCCAGGGTGACCTGCACGGCCTTGGGCAGGGTGTTGTCGAAGTTGGCTGAATCCCAGCTATCTTGCCAGCCCGTGCCGTCGAAGTAGCTGACCTTGAAGGCTCGCACGCCGCGGCAGATCACCTCCCGCTTTGGCTCGGGCGTCACCGTCGCCAGCAGGTTGGTGGTGATCCGCCGCTCCAGGATCGTCTGCCCGCCGCCGCCATCCACCACGGCGTACTCGATCTGCTTGATGTCGCCGATGCCTTCGTCCGGCTCGATGTCCATGGCCGAGGCGTAGAAGCTCAAGTCGTCGCTGCCGGCGCCCAGCATCCCCTGGCCGGTCTGCCCGACGAAGCCGCCGGCCAGCACGCCGTTGGGCACGCAGGCCGATTGCAGGTCCGAGCGGATCAGGTCCAGCGTGCGGTGCGTCCGGCGCAGGGTCTCGCAGGCGCCCAGGGCGACGCGCCGGGCCTTGAACGCGGCGTTCAAACTGGCGTAGAGCGAGCCGATCAGCACCGCCGCCATGGCCGATGCCGCCAGCATCTCAATCAATGTAAAGCCGCCTTGTCCAATTCGGCGGTTCATTCCAGCACCCCGCCGGTCTGACCGGCCTGGGCGGTATACACCAGCGTCGAGAGCGTGATCGATTTGTCCTTGCCGCCCTGGCGCCACAGCACCGTCACGTCCAGTTGCCGCAGCGTGCCGCTTTCAAATTCCAATACGTCGGCCTTCCACTGATACAGCGGTATGTCCGGCCCGAAGTCGCCGGCCAGCACGCCCTGCTGCCACTGGCCTTCGGCCGCCAGTTCCATCAGCTTGTCGTGGGCCAGTTCGGCTGCCTCGGACTGGCACTTGGCCGACGAAGCCACCGTCAGACAGCCCGAGATGCCCTGCATCACCGCCGGCAGGGCGATCGACAGGATGACCAGCGTGGCCAGAATCTCGATGAAGGTAAAGCCTTGGTGGCACAGGCGTCTCGCCTGTGTCCTTTTGGCTCTATAAACAACGGCGCTCACAGGCGGGACGCCTGTGCTACCACAAGTTGTCCTGGCCCTGGTCATATCAAGGCGCCTCCAGCGGCGTGACGACGTGGAAGGCCTCGGTGGCCGACGGGCAGGTGATCTGGTAAAGCTGGCCGCGCCGGCCGCGAACCTCGATCGTGGCCACGTTATTCCGCCCGTTGGGGAAGAACTCGACGTAATTGGCCGAGGGGTCGGGCGGGTCCAGCACCAGCCGCAGGCTGCTGTCCTCGGGGACGGCGAAGTGCCGGCCCAGATCGCCCTCGACGGGGACGAACCTGCCGGCGTCCTGGAGCGTCACCCAGCACTGGCCGGAGGCGGCCTCGATGTTAAGCCGGCAGGGCTGGCCGTGGGCGAGGGCCTGGCTGTGGGCGAACTGGGTCAGGGCCACCACGGTCTGGGCGAAGTCGGCGGTCTGCCGGCCGGCGAAAAACCCCTTCAGCGACGGCGCCGACAGCGACAGCACTATGGTGATCAGCAGCATCACCGTCACCAATTCTATCAGCGTGAAGGCGCGCAGCTGAGCGGACGTCGCAGAGGTGCGGGGTGCGCGCAGGCGACTCAAGGCGCCCCTACGGGGCTTGACGCAGGCAGGACCGCTTCTCCCAGGGCTCCCGCCCTGGGCTAAGAAAGGCGCCCCTGCCGGGGCTGGATCGTTATGTGCCTCAATCACGTGCATGTTCATCCGGGACTATCGGCCGCTGCGCTATTGTTGGGCCTGGGTCCAGTTGTCTATGTCGTCCCCGCCGCCTTCCTGCATGTCGGGCCCGCAGGAAGACAGGTCATAGCCGGTGGCGTTGTGCTGGCCCGGGCAGCGGTAGACGTAGGGTTTGCCCCAGGGGTCGATGGGCATCTTGCCGTTCTCGAAATACGGGCCTTGCCAGTTCTTGGCGCTGGCCGGCGCCTCGACCAGCGCCTGCAGGCCCTCCGGCGTGGAGGGGTACCTGCCGCAATCGATTTCAAAGGTGTTCAGCAGCAAGCCGATGCTGGCGATGTCGGCCTTGGCGGCGGTGATCCTGGCTTTTTCGCCTCGCCCGGCGAAACGCGGCACGACCAGTGAAGCCAGCACCGCCAGGATGACCAGCACCAGCAGCAATTCGATCAGGGTGAAGGCCTTTTGGAACACTCTCTTGTTGCGATGATCAAACATCATTGCCCGTCCTATTTGATGTAATCCTGCAAGGTAAACACCGGCAGCAGCATGCCGATGACCACGGTTCCGACAATGGCCGCCATGATGAACAGCAGCAGCGGTTCCAGCAGCGTCACCAGCGTGCGCAGGCGGCGGTCCAGTTCCGACTCGTTGGCGTTGGCCAGGCGGAGCAGTTCCTGCTCCAGCCGGCCGCTCTCTTCGGCCACGGCGATGATTTCGATGATGGAGGCGGAGAACAACTGCGGGCAGTTGGCCAGGCTCCTGGCCAGGGACGTGCCGCGCTGCACCTCGTCGATGGAGTGGGCCACGGCGTCGGCGAGGGTCTGGTTGCCCAGGGACTCGCGCGCCACCTTCAGGGCCGTCACCAGGGGCACGCCCGAGCCCAAGAGCGTTCCCAGCATGCGGCAGAACCGCACCAGAGCGAAACGCGACAGCACGATGCCCACGGCCGGCACTTTCAGCACGAACTTCTCCATCATCCGTCGCCCGCCCTCGGAGTTTAATCCCCGGTGGGCCAACATGGCGATGACGGCCGCCGCCACCAGGACGAACAGCCCGTACTGTAAGAGGCCATGGCTGGCGGCGATGATGCCGCGGGTCAGGGCCGGCAGGGCCGCCCCGAACTGGCTAAAGATGGGCGCGAAGCGCGGAATGAAGTAGAGCAGCAGGAAGATCACCACCGCCACGCTCATCGTGGCCAGCACGGCCGGATATATCAGGGCGCCCTTGACGCGGCTTTTGAGGTCGCGTTCGCGGGCGCGGAAGTCGGCGATCTGGCCCAGCACCACCTCCAGGAAGCCGCCGGTCTCGCCCGCCCGCACCATGGCCACCTGCACCTTGGTGAAGGTGGGCCATTGGGACATAGCCTCGGCCAGCGGGCGCCCGCCGACGACCTCGTCGTGGATGGCGGTCCACTGGAGCTTGGCGGCGGGGGTGGAGGCCTCGCGGCTGAGGATGCGCAGCGCCCGGCTGAGAGACACCCCGCCGGCCAACAGGTTGGCCAGTTCGCGCAGGAAGGTCTCGGCCACGGCGGCCGAAATCCGCCCGCCCGGACGCGCCTGCGGCGCCGTCGCCGCCGGGGCTGAGGAAGACTGCTCCTGCACCTCCACCGGGATCAATCCCTGCTGGGACAGCGACTGCAGCGCCGCCGGTCGGTTGGCGGCGGCCAGGCTGCCGGCGCTGCTTTTTCCGGCGGAATCCAGGGCCTTGTAGGCGAAATTCGGCATTGTTCACGATTCCGAAAGACCCCCGACTTACGTCGGGGGATAGAATATCACACACCGAAACCCCCGACTTACGTCGGGGGCTAAATAAAGCACGAAAAAGCCATGCACGAATAAGCTATGCGCCATCCGGATCAGGCGATTGTTCCGATTCGCCCGGGGCATGGTCTGGGGCATGCCCGTTGCCGTTGCCGGCCCAGCGTTCGTCCTTGGTGGCGCGCAGGATCTCTTCCAGGGTGGTCTTGCCCGCCCGCACCAGGCGCAGGCCGTCCTGGCGCAGGCTCTTCATGCCCAGCCCGTTGGCCTGATGGCGAATATCGCTGGCCGACGCCCGCCCCAGGATCATGGCGCGGATGTGCTCGTTCACGGGCATCATCTCGAAGATGCCCCTGCGACCGAGGTAGCCGGTCTGCAGGCAGCGGCGGCAGCCCGTGCCGCGGTAGAGCGTCTCGGGCAGCGGTTCGCTGTCGCCCAGTTGGGCGCGCAGTTCGGCGGTGTCGGACACGGGATACGCCGCCTTGCAGTCGGGGCAGATCAGCCTCACCAGCCGCTGGGCCAGCACCATCTCCAGCGAACTGGCCACCAGGTAGGGCTCGATGCCCATGTCCACCAGCCGGGTGATGGCCCCGGGGGCGTCGTTGGTGTGCAGGGTGGAGAAGACCAGGTGGCCCGTCAGCGAGGCCTGCACGGCGATCTCGGCCGTCTCGCGGTCGCGAATCTCGCCGATGAGGATCACGTCGGGGTCGTGGCGCAGGATGGACCGCAGCCCGCGGGTGAAGGACAGGCCGGTCTTGGATGAGACCTGTATCTGGTTGATGCCGTGCAGGTGATACTCGATAGGGTCTTCGATGGTGATGATCTTGCGCTGGACGTCGTTGATGCGCGACAGCCCGGCGTACAGGGTGGTGGTCTTGCCGCTGCCGGTCGGGCCGGTGACCAGCATGATGCCGTGGGGCAGGTCCAGGATGCGCTCGAAGATGCGGCGGTTGTCCGCGTCCATGCCCAAATGTTCCAGGCCCAGCAGGGTGGCCCCCCGGTCCAGCAAGCGCAGCACCACCGCTTCCCCGTGCAGCATGGGGATGACCGAGACGCGCACGTCCACCTCGCGGTTGGCCACCTTGAGNNTCCAGGTGGCTGAGGATCTTCAGGCGCGAGACGATGGCCGGCTGGAACTGGCGGACCTCCGGCGGAATGTTGGCCTCCTGCAGCACGCCGTCCACCCGGTAGCGGACGCGCAGGGCTTTCTCGAAAGGCTCGAAGTGCACGTCCGTGGCCCGGCGGTCGATGGCCTCGGAGAGCACCTGGTTGACGAACTTGATGATGGAGGCGTCCTCGGCCGCCTCGGCCAGGTCCACGTCGTCCTCGTCGCCCTGGTCCACCACCTCCACGCCGGAATCCACCGACTCGGAGACCAGCGACTGCAGGGTGTCGGCCCCCACGCCCAGCAGCGTCTTGAGGCAGCGGTTGATCTCGGAGGCGCTGGCCAGCACCCCGCGGACCTCGCGCCCGCAGGCCAGGCGCAGCTCGTCCAGCCCGGATGAGTCCAACACCCGGTTGCTGGCCACCACCACCGCCCCGTCCCGGTCTTCCAGCGGCACCAGGCTGTGGGTCATGAGGATGCGGACGGGAAACTGGGCCAGGTATTCGCGCGAGGGAGCTCGCTGCTCCAGGTCCACCACCGGCACGTCAAAGTGCTCGGAGAGGAATTGCAGCATGGGCTGCTCGTTTTCGCCGCTGGCCTTGAGCAGGGCCTCGTCCACGGCCAGGCCCTGGGCGAGCATGGCCTGGGCCTGGCGCAGCGATTCCTCGTCGAGCAGGCCGCGCTGCCTCACCGCTGTCAGCAGGTCGTTCATGGTTCATCCGGCATAGCCAGCGGCGCGGGCATCTTGCCCGTGATCCGGCCGTGTTGCATTTCCTTCGCATGGGCAAGATGTCCATGCCACTCACGGCCAAGATGGCCGCGCCACTTCCAAACAAGCAGCTAAGGGGCGGCGGGGCTTATCCGGCCCGGCCGCCCGTGAATTCGGGCAGTCGCCCGGGGGCTAATCCAGCGTTCCCATGGAAACCAGCACCGCTTCCTGGCGGACCGTCAGCAGGTCGCGCAGGTCTTTCTGTGCCTTCTCCAG
>PMYM01000019.1:10374-46993 GCA_003171235.1 Phycisphaerales bacterium
CCCATGCCGCCGGCGCGCACCTGGCGGGAGAGGGTCTGCACGGCTTCGAGCTTGGGCTGGAGGACCTTGAATTCCGCGTCGTCAGTGATGCCCAGGGCGTCCTTGATGGCCTGGTCGCGCCGGGCCTGTGCCGCGGCTGGATCGAAATTCCCGCGGTTGCCCCGCCCATTGGCGGGTTGCGAGGCCTGCTGCGAGACCGCCTGGCCCAGCAAGGCCACGGTGATTCCGGCCAACACCACTAACACGAACTTGCTTGCACGGTGCAACATGACATCTCCTTTTCTTGCGAGGCCTGGTAAACGGGCGGCTAGTCTCCCACGCGGGAGACGGGCCGCTCGTCGATAGTGCTACGGCTGGTCGAACTGCTTGAGGCTCGGCGTCGCGGGCCCCGGAAGCCGGGCGGGCCGTCGCCGCGATCGCTACGCTCTTTGAGTATCTGGTCGTACTTGGCCGCCTGCTCGGGCGTGAGGATCTCCCGCATGCGATGGGCGGCCTCCTCGAATGCCCGCTTGTTCTCCTGGTCAAGTTTTTCGGAAGACTCCTGCCGGATGGCGTCGTAGGCCGACTTCTGCGACTCGCTCAGCAGGGCATCTATCTTCTGGTTTCGCTCCTGCGTCGTGGCCGTGCGGCGGTCCCGCATTTGCCGGTAGGCTTCGCCCCAGAGCGCTTGCGACTTTTCCGTCTGCTGGGGCGTGAGGTTCAGTTGGTCTTCCAGGAAGGAGTGCCTGGCGGGGGGCTGGCGCAGCCTCAGGACCAGCGCCCCCAGCGCCGCCCCGGCGATGAAGGCCAGCAGGAAACAGCCCACAAAAATCAGCTTGGTCTTGGTCATGGGCGGGCCTTTCCGGAAAGATCATCGGCCAACCACATGGCCAGTTGCTCCTCCGAAGAACCAGCCTGGTCGGCGGCAGTTTGGCTGATGGCCTGCGCTTCCCACAGGGGCGAGGGCCCCTGGGCCGCGGAAAGCGAGGCCTGCTCCGCCAGTCCCACGCAGCAGGCCACAAGCACGGCGGCGGCCACGGCGGCCAGGGTCTCGGCCAGGCGCAGCGCCCCGCGCTGGGGCAGGCGGTCCGCCCAGCGGTGCAGCCGGGCCAGGGCCGCCCTGTCCAACTCCGCCCGCGGCATCGAACGCAGCAGGTCCGACAGCCGCTCCAGCCGCTCCAGTTCGGACACGCACGCGGCGCAAAGGGCCAGGTGTTCCTGCATGTTGGAGCGTTCCTGCGGCGACATCTGGCCGTCCAGGTAGGCCCCCAGGCGGAGGGATTGTTGGCATTCAATCATGGTCTTGCTCGATTATCTGGACTCTAGGCCAGGTAGTCCTTCAAAAGTTCGGCCAGGCGGCGGCGGGCCCGGTGCAGCCGCGATTCAACCGTCCCTTGCGGCACCTGCAATACCTGGGCGATCTCGGCATACGACATCCGCTCCATCTCCCGCAGCAGGATGGCCTGACGCTGCTCGGGCGAGAGGGCCTCCAGGGCCGCCTGCACGTCCAGGCGTGCGTCCTGGCCGGCAAAGGCCGACTGCCTGGCCGGTGCGACCTGCTCGCCGCGGGCATCGTCCTGCAGGCTCGGATGCAGCCGCAGGCGGCGAAACTGCCCCGCCACCTGGCGAACCAGGATCTGCGCCAGCCAGGTCCGCGGCGACGCCTCAGCCCGGAAAGAACCGGCTTGGCGAAAGGCCGCGGCCAGCGTCTCCTGCAGGGCGTCTTCGGCGTCTTCCTTCCGGCAGCCCAGGGACACCGCCAGCCGATACAACTCGCCCGCCCGGCGGTCCACCAACTGGTGGAAGGCGGCCATGTCGCCCTGGCCGGCCCGCCGGAGCAGGTCCAGGTCCGTCGGCTCGCAGGGGCGGCTTTCCGCCGGCTGGGTTACGTCCTTGCCCATATAGTTGCTAACCTAGCCAGTTTCCTTCCCGCAAAAGAGGAATTATCTTCACGCCCGTCAGCCGCTGAACTCTTGGACGCCTTAGCCCCTCGTCCTTATGCCGAAAAACCCCCTGGTCTAATCTGTTAACGTTGGTTACGGGCTGATCTTGCCGCTCTGGGGAGGCGCGTTCCACTAATTGCCGGATAACAGTGCTGAACGGCCAAGCCTCAGTCAGTAGGGTGGGAGGAATCGGCCGAAGGCCGATCTCCCACCAAAGCAGAAAAACGAATACGGAACAAACGGTGGGAGACCGCCCTGCGGGCGGTTCCTCCCACCCTAAAGGTCTTGCGGAAACGCAACGGGCACGCCCGCCGATCCCGCGGGCGTCTTGGCCTCAAGGATCTGCGAGCATGCCCGCTGAGCAGGGTTTGTTCGCGTTGCTCACTTCACGTGGTAGTTCACCAGCGGCCAGGCGCCCTGGGGCTTGTCCTTGCCGAACAGCGCGGCTGCGGCAAAGCGCAGGCTTTCGGGCGTGTTGGCGAAGGTGCAAAGCGCGGTTTTTATGCCCTCCGGCAGGGCCATGGGATAAGGGCTGTTGGTGATGATTATCACCTTGTGGCCCTTCTCCAGGAGCTTCTTTGCCAGTTGGACGTTGCTGGCCTCGACCCGGTAGTAGAAGCTGGTCATCACCACCACGTCGACGTCCTTGGCCAGGTCCAGGATCAGTTGCTCGTCGTCCGGCGTGGCCTTGAACTCAGTGTCGGCCGCCACGATGTTCATGGAGTGGGAATACATCGCCTCGGTGAAGTTCAGCCGGTGCAGGGAAGTGTTCAGGCCCATGTAGATATGCTCGAGCTTCTGCTCGACCACCAGCAGCCTCTTCTCCGGGGACAAGGGCAACAGGCCTTCCTGGTCCTTGAGCATGACGGCGGCCCGGCAAGCGGCCTGGGCGGCCAGCTCGATGGTGACCTTGTCGCGGATGGGCCGCTCGGCGCGGGCGGGGTCCACCTGGCCGGCCTTCTTGAACAGGCCGCGGTTGTACTTCACCCGCAGGATGCGGCGGACCTTGTCATCCAGTTCTTCGGTGGGGATGCGGCCCTGCTGGACGTACTTGAGGGTTTCCAGGAAGCCCTGGTCGCGATAAACGGTCTCGGTCTTGTTGAGGACCAGGTCGGCCCCAGCCTCCAGCGCCCGGGCGCAGGCCTCCGGCAGGCCGTAGCGCTTCATCAGGGCGCCCATGGAGATGGCGTCGGTGGTGACCACGCCCTGGAAGCCCAATTCATTGCGGAGCAGGTCGGTGATGATCTTGCGCGAGACGGTGGCGATGACGCCCGGATCCAGGGCGGTATAGACGTTGTGGGCGATCATGATGCAGTCCAGGCCGTTGGCGATCAGCGTGCGGTAGGGGACCAGTTCCACATCGTCCAGGCGTTTGCGGTCAACTTCCAGGGTGGGGGTGTCGAAGTGGGCGTCGCTCATGCTGTCGCCGCGCCCGGGGAAGTGCTTGGCCGTGGTGATCATTCCGCCGGCCTGCATACCCTTCATGGCTGCCAGGGCGAACTCGGCCACCCGCTTGGGATCGTCGCCGAAGGAGCGGATGCCGATCTCGGGGTTTTGGGGGTTGATGTTGACGTCCACCACCGGCGAGTGAATGCAGTTGATGCCGATGGCGCTGAGCTGCCTGGCCATGGCCTTATTGACCTCGAAGACGAAGGCCGGATCGTTGCTGGCGGCCAGGCCCATGGGCATGGGGAACAGGTTGATGCCCCCGAAAAGGTAGTTGCGCCCGATGTCGCCTTCCTGGTCGACCGCCATGTTCAGCGGGATGCCTCCCGGCCGGCTGGTGGCAAGGGCCTGGAGCTTGTTGAGCAGCGTGGCGTACTCGGACGGGCTGATCGCGCCCAGCTCGCCCGGCAGGAAAAGCGTCTCGGGGATGGGCTTGTAGCCTGGGGGGTACGCGTAGGCCCCGCCGCCGGTGTCAAACCCGTAATACTTGTGCCGCTTGCCGGTCTGGTAGGCCGGCTGGAGGCGCAGGTTGCCGGCGTGGAGCTTGGTGATGGCGTCCACCACGGAGGGGGTGACCAGCCATCCGCTGTACAGGTAGGTGAAGCACTGGCCCACCTTCTGCTCCAGGGACATCTGGCTGAGTATGCCTTCGATGAACTGTTCGCGTGCTGGGTTCTTCCTTGTAGTCATAGTCCAAAGATTGTTGCACGTTTGGCGGGCCAAGGTCAAGGGTGTAGGCCCGGCGAACTCCCGCCGGTCAGCATGCCTGTTCTTCTTAATAGCCCCCGACGTGAGTCGGGGGTTCGGGGTTGTGGGTTGCGGGTTCCCGGTTGGGAGTTCTGGGTTCTGCGTTGCTTCTTGTAGCCCCCGACGTGAGTCGGGGGTTTCAGATTGTTCTTGGTCTGACTGGAAGCTTACGGCCGGTTATTTTGCAGTCGCAATCATGCCTTCGGCCAGGCCCAACAGGGCGGCCGCCCTGGCGGGCGGGCTGGGCAGTCGCCGGGCCCAGGCGATCGCGCCGGCTGGGTCGCCGGCCCTGGCTTGGGCGCTGGCAAGGCTGCGGATGACCGGGGGGGCAAAACCCGCGAAGGCCTTGGCGTAGGCCGATGCCGCCCGGCCGCCCAGCGCCTGGTCCAACTCCATGGCCGCTGCCGCCAGGTCGCCCGCCGCGAGTTGGGCGGCGGAAATCGACCCGAGCAGTTCCGCGTCAGGCGCAACAGCGCCGCTGCCCCTGGCCGCCTGGGCCGCCTCAGCCAGCACCGCCGACGCCGCCGGAGCGGGCGAGACATTTCGCTGACGGATTGCGTTCTGCGGACCAGTGCACGCCCCAAGCAGGAAAACCGCCGGGATCGCCAGGACGAGTGACTTGACCTTCATTGCCGTCTCCTTGCCCGGCGACAATATACCGCAAAAGCCCCCGCCTGGTCACGCCCTTGCACTTGCTTATAGCCCCCGGCGTGAGCCGGGGGGCCTGCGGTTACAGAAGGTGGTGCAAAGAAAAACGGGCTTGTGCCCTCGAAAAAAACCACGTTGCATCGGCGTGCGACTGTGCGTGGCAGAGTGTGGCGACCGGTTGCAAAACCTGCCCCAGGTTGCTACAGTCCTGGGCGGCGAGTCATGGTGAAAGAGGTGGGTTGTTGAACGGCGACCGAGTAATCAGGCTGCGCATAACTGAGGGCAACGTTAGGCAGAGTTTTTTGCCCCTGGGAGGCCACCTTGATTTCTTCCCATCCGACGTGTTCGGTTCTTCATCATCGGCCTGTCACGCAAAATCGAAATCCCTTTGCTTGGAGGTCCACGGCCTCCCGGAACCCATCGTTACAGATATTCCCACGGACGCAAAGTCTGGGCACCCGCGCGCACTTTTTCGGAAGCGTGCATGGATCCGCCTGTTCTTCAAGACCAACGGAATTCATCCCGGCGACACGGTAATGATTGAGCGTTTGGGCGACTACCACTATCGCGTTGCTTGCGCGAACAACCCTCATTCTCCGAAGCACTCTGGCAAAGGCCCTGAACCCATCCGAGCAATCGACCTCTTCTCTGGCCCAGGTGGGTTGACTCTGGGGCTCAAGGAAGCTGGAGTGGAGCCGCTTTGCTGCGTTGAAATGCGCCGTGAAGCTGTGGAAACTTACAGAAAGCATACGCCCGACGCTGAGCATCACTGCGAAGACATCAGGCAAGTTGACTTCAGCAGGTATCGCAGGGCGGTTACGCTGGTTTTTGGGGGCCCCCCATGCCAACCATTTTCGACAGGCGGATTGCGGAAAGGTGCGGCCGACTCCCGTGATATGATCCCGGCATTCCTGTCGGTCGTGGCGACCGTGCAGCCGGAAGCCCTCTTGATGGAAAATGTTCCTGGGCTTGCAGTATCATCTCGCATTGAGTATTTGAATTGGGTTCTTGGGTGCGTGCGAAAACTCGGCTATATTCCCGTGTGGCGGATTCTGAATGCCGCGCACTATGGCGTGCCAGAGAATCGCCGGAGGCTGTTTATCGTGGGCCTCCGAGGAAGACAGTTTTGGTTTCCCAAGCCTACGCATGGGCCAGGAACTAACAGGCCACTTGTGCCTTCGTCCGCCATCATTGGTTTTGAACCCATTGGCGAACCGCCGGCATGTCCGGTTGTCTACGCCAAGTACCCCGATCTTCGACCAAGCCCTTATGCTGGCCAACTCTACAACGGAGGGGGTCGGCCGATCGACCTGAATAAACCCTGCCACACGATTCTTGCTTCTGCTGGCGGATATAAAACTCATTGGGTCGATACGCAGAGGATTGCGCCAAAGTATCATCTTCATCTCATGTCTGGCGGCAAGCCCTGGGAAGGCGCGGTGCCTGGTGCGCGCCGCTTGACTGTCGAAGAATCGGCTTTGATCCAAACGTTCCCCAAGTGGTTAACCTTTGCAGGATCGCGCAGCGCTCAGTATACCCAGGTTGGGGATGCTGTTCCCCCTATGCTTGCCGAACAGTTGGGGTTGTCCCTCGTCCGGCAACTGAAGGGCGACGCCCCTAATGAATCCTCTCATTTTCCGCCAAATGCGGCGCCCCAACTACTCTGGGAGGAATAGTCGATGACCAGGAACGAAAAGGTCGAAAAGGCGGTAAGTGCGGCCATTGAAAGGACTGACTGCTTCATCGGCGGGGGCAAGCTTCAACTTCCCTCTGCCGCCAGCCGGAAGGTGTGTGACGCGCAAATCTCTCATCGCTCCGGAAGTGTTCGCTTGGCCTCGTTGTTTCTTGCCTTCTACTCCATGGGCGACCCCAGATGGGGGTGCGATTCAGTTCCAAAGGGCATCCGTGGGCAGTACGGCGACAAGATGCTTGCTGAGCAGTTGACGGAACGATGTGTCACTTTGCATGACGCCATCACCGCGTTCGGGGAAAACCTGGGGTGGAAAGGCAATGTCGTCAATGTTCGCCTGTCCAGGGACCCTCGTTTCTCGGCATTTTGCCAGATGCTCAAGAACGCTGACAAAGACGAGCGAAAACGAATTGCAGACTACCTTGCAGCCAAGTTCGCGGAATCGCGCCGAGAAGCCATGCCCCTCCCTCCCGTTGGCGATGACATACTCACCTTCTCGCGGGCCAAGGGACTTTTTGAGCGAATGCTTTCACTATCCACCGAGGGGCATGTGCAACAGTTCTTGGTAGCCGCCATGCTTGCCGTGCATCGTGGCAGATATGGCCTTGAAATCAGGACCCACCATCCGCATGCGTCGGATAGGTTCGACGAGACGGCCGGAGACATCGAGGAGTTCCGCAACGGCGACTTGCTTAGAGCCTACGAAGTGACTGTCAGGCCAGATTGGAAGAATAGGCTTTCCAACTTCCGCGCCAAGATGGACAAATTCGGCTTGTCCAAGTACGTGATAATCGCCGGGAACGTCAACTCGGATGAAGAACTTGCTGTGCCAGCGAAGCTCATCGCCTTCCTCAAGCCTATCCAACGTGACATCGCGGTGGTGGACATCCATGACGTGGCGATGGTAATGGCGGCCGAACTTACTGCACTCGAACTGAGGCGAGTAGTGAACCTTGGGTACGATCTCCTGTGCCAGAAGAATCTGTGCGGGCGTTCAGAGTTTCAGGAGGCCTACCGGAAAGTCGTTGATGTCTGGCTTGACGAAAGCGATTGAGCAGGGCGAATTCCTGGCATGGACAATCTGACACCCCAGCAGCGAAGTGCTGTGATGGCCAAGATAAGGTCTACCGGCACAAAGCCCGAAATGGTTGTCAGGCGACTTGCCCATTCGCTCGGCTCTCGATTTCGACTGCATCGGCGCGACCTGCCTGGATCACCCGATCTGGTCTTCCCTTCACTTCGCCGAATCGTTCTTGTGCATGGGTGCTTTTGGCATCGCCACTCGTGCCCAATCGGACGGAAGATGCCCAAATCACGGAGGGCATACTGGAATCGCAAACTTGCCGGCAACCGGATTCGAGACCGCAGAAATCGAAGGTTGTTAGTTCGTCTTGGTTGGCGCGTGCTTGTGGTGTGGGAATGCCAGACTCAAAGGCGCCGGCTGGGTCGCCTTCCCCAAAGACTCCAAAGGTTTTTGTCGTCTACTACAACTGCCTTCCCCCTTGCCCCTGATCGGAAACGCCAACGGGTCAAGGCCCAAAAACACACAAGACAATAATCGGGTGTTGAGTGTGCCAATAACTCCGGTGATGATCGCATTATCGCCAACCGGTAAAATTATTGATCGAAGGAGAGAGATTTAGCTTGACTTTTCGCGTCCAGTTGTTATATGGTTACTTAACATGGTGCCCCGTCCGGGCATGTTGGGAGAAAGCAAAGAGGCCTCTCCGGGGGTTTTTCCAATGCAACTCCAAACTTGGCGGGATATTCCGGCGACGCCAGGGTCCAAACCAGCCAGGTTTCGGCAATCGCCCCGTTGGGGCTCTGCGGGTCGGGGCCGGCTTTCCCCGGGTTTGCCGGCGCTTCGCGTCGGCTGCACGCGGGGCTACGGGCAGTCGCCCTCTGGGCGTCCGGGGCCAAGGCAGGCAGATTGTCGGATTGCCAGGAGCCATTCCGCTGGGCGACCTATCGAAGCGGGGGCACAGGCGGGACGCCTGTGCTACCAAAAGCAGCCATTCCGCGGACTCTTGGAGCCAAGCCAACCAAGCGGTTTTCCGCCGTCCTTCCAGTCGGGACACCTTCGCCCTTTGCGGGGCCGAAAATCCACTGCCGGATTTTCCGTCCTTTTCCGTCATTTTCCGTTCCGTTTTGTTCCGATCTGTTCCATTCCGGTCCGTTCCTGTCCGTTTATCCACATCGAGAAAACATCGCTTAAGTGATGGTAATAAGACTGATAATGGAGGTATTGGCACAAGCTTTCCACAATTTACACCCCTGTTTTCAACAGGCCTGCAAGTAGCTTATGAAAGTGGCGGAACAGGCGATTGGGGGCGGGAACTTGGGGTTTTGCCTGGCTGTCATCTGGCTGTTATGTCGATACCTCAGGAGGCCCAGGATGTTCGCTGTTGGCGGTAGGCCCCCTGCCCCGAATATCGGGCAAGCAGTTGGATTATTTACAGAGGGGGCATTTTGCTAGAATAACGGCTGTCGTTACTTGGAGAAACGTATGCGTTGGGTAGTCTTGATGTTGTTGGCGGCGGGGGTGGCGCTGGGCGCCGGCCTGCCTGAGGGTCAGGTGCAGTTTGCCCACGACGCCTGGCGGGCGAGCTTTACCTCCACCGGCAGCGGCCCGGCCGTTGCCCTATCGGGCGGCAAGGAGCCGGCGACCATGGCGGCTGGGGATTACAAGCTGAACCAGTTCACCGAACTTGGCCCGGCCGACGCCCAGGGCCGCCGCGCCAGCCTGGTCATGATCGCCTCCCAGCCGGTTACAGTCGCCCAAGGCAAGGTGACGGCCATCGCCATTGGCAGCCCGCTGAAAGGGGCGATCGTGGTCAGCGGCCAGCGGCCGGAACTGAAGCTCTCGCTGGCACTGACCGACGCCAATGGCCCGGCGGTGGCCTTGATCACCAAACCCGACGGCCAGAAGGCGCCCCCGCCGACGCTGAGGGTGCTGGACGCCTCGGGCAAGGAGGTCTACAAGGCCGGCATGGAGTATGGCTGAGGCGGCGTCTGCTTGCACTCATGGCGAGTGCCCCAGGAACTGAAGGGAACTTTCACCGTCGAACTGAAGTACGATACTTCGCCCTTCGAGATCAAGCTGGAGAAGACGGCGATAGAACTGAAGTGACCGGTCCCCCTGTCCGGTTGGGGGACAGGGAGCGACCATGCGAATAGACCCGGCCAAACGGCGGCGCATCATGCAGCGGTCCATGAAGCTGGGCCACTGCGTCTGCGAACCGCGCCGGCCCTGCCCGTGCGACGTTTTCACCGGGGGCGGCTACTGCCCCTGCGCCGGCGAGCGGCCCGACCCCCAGCCGGCCGGATCGGTGAAACTCACCGAGCTGGTCAAGAACGCCGGCTGCGCGTCCAAGATCTCCGCCGCCGACCTGGAGGCGGTGCTTTCGCGGTTGCCGGCGGTGAAGGATCCGGCGGTGCTGTCGGGCCTGGCGGCCGGCGACGACGCCGGCATCTATCAGCTCACTGACGAGCTCTGCCTGGTGCAGACGGTGGACGTCATGACGCCCTGCGCCGACGACCCCGAGACCTTCGGCCGAATCTGCGCCGCCAACTGCCTGTCGGACATCTACGCCATGGGGGGAACGCCGCGCACCGCCCTGTCGGTGTTGTGTTTTCCCTCCGAGACGCTCGACGGGCAGATCATGTATCAGATGCTGCGCGGGGCGATGGCGGTGCTGGAAGAGGCGGGGGTGGCGCTGATCGGCGGGCACAGCGTCAAGGACGACCAGATCAAGCTGGGCTTTGCCATTACCGGCGTGGTGCCGGCCTCTGCGGCTGCCCGGCGCGACACGGCCAAGGCGGGCGACCTGTTGGTGCTGACCAAGCCGTTGGGCAGCGGTGTGCTGGGTTTCGCCCGGCAGATCGGGCGCGACGTGCCGGACTTGGCGGCGGTGGAGGCATCCATGGCCCAACTCAACCGCGCGGCGGCAGAGGCAATGAACGTGGTGGGGGCCTCGGCCTGCACCGACGTGACCGGCTTTGGCCTGTTTGGCCACCTGGCGGGAATGGCACGGCAATCGAGTGTGACGGTGGAAGTCTGGGCCGACGCCCTGCCGGCCTTCCCCGGCGCCGTCGAGGCGCTGGAGGAGGGCGTGATTCCGGGGGCCAGCGAACGCAACCGCGAGTACGTCGGCGACGACCTGGTCGTGCTGGACGGCGCGGCCTCGGCCCGCATAGAGCTTGGCTTCGACGCTCAGACCTCCGGCGGACTGCTCATCGCCATCCCGGCCGGCCGGCATCCGGCCCTGCTGGAGGAACTCGCCCAGCGCAACGTGCCGGCCTGGACCATCGGCCGGATAACTGAGTCCTCCACCGGCCGGATAGTCGTCCGCCCCGACGGCCGGCAAACCGCGAATGAAATCAAACCCCAGGAACATATTCATGAGGAGTCGCCCATGACCGACAAGAACCAGCCATCCTCCTGCTGCGGCCAGCCAGTTCCCGCCTCGAATCCCACTGCGTCTCCGGCCAGCGACTGCTGCGCCGGCCCGGCCGGCCCTCCGGCCAATCCGGGCCAGACTAACGCCGCCGATTCCATGCGGGGCTTCGGCGAGTTGATGCGCAGCGTCTCGTCGGCCGGGACGCTGGACGAGCGGACCAAGGAACTGATCGCCTTCGCCTGCGTGCTGGTGGCCCGGTGCGAGCGCTGCCTGGCTGCCCACATGAAAAAGGCCCTGGCCATGGGCATTTCGCAGGAGGAACTGGACGAGGCCGCCTGGTGCGCCATCGCCATGGGCGGCGCACCCGTGCGGATGTTCTACGAGGCAGGCAAGAAGCGGTAGGAATTTTCAATTGGCAATTTTCAATTGAAGGAACAACGGAAGGAACGTCATGAGCGGAAGCGGCGTCGAGACCCGTTCGAGCGTCCTTTCGCTAATTGTCAATTGACAATTGTCAATTGGAAATGGAAGGGGGTATAACCGCGGAAATGACCCAGCAGTCCGACAACCCGGCCCTGCGCCTGGTGGTGGTGATGCCGGCGCTGAACGAGCAGGCGACGGTGGCTTCGACCATCCGGCGGATTCCCGCCGCCATGCCGGGCGTGGCCGACGTGCGGGTGCTGGTGGTGGATGACGGCTCGACCGACGCGACGGCCGCCGAGGCCCGCGCCGCCGGGGCGAGGGTGGTTTCCCATGGCCGGCGGCAGGGGGTGGGGGCGGCCTTCCAGACCGCCCTGGCCAACGCCCTGGCCATGGATGCCGACCTGGTGGTCTCCATCGACGCCGACGGGCAGTTCGACCCGGCCACCATACCGGCGCTGATCACGCCGGTGGTGGCGGGGCAGGCGGACTTCGCCACCGCCTCGCGTTTTGCCGATCCGGCCCTGGTGCCCGAGATGCCCGCCGTCAAGCTCTGGGGCAACCGCATGATGAGCCGGCTCATCAGCCGCTTCTGCGGCCAGAAGTTCCACGACGTCTCCTGCGGCATGCGCTGCTACAACCGCCGGGCGGCCCTGTCGCTCAACCTCATCGGAGCCTTCACCTACACCCAGGAAGTTTTCCTCAACCTGGCGTACAAGCGCATGCGAATGGTGGAGGTGCCCATCAGGGTGCAGGGCGTCCGCTCCCACGGCAAGAGCCGCGTGGCCGGAAACCTCTGGCGATACGGCCTGCGCACGCTGGCCATCGTCTTCCGCTGCTACCGCGACTATCAGCCCATGCGCTTCTTTGGCCGGCTGGCTCTGGCGTTCATGCTGCCGGGGCTGGGGCTGGAAGTCTTCCTGTGGATTCACTACCTGAGGCAGGGGGCTTTTCACCCGCACATCTGGGCGGGCTTCACCGGGGCGGCGCTGTTCGTGCTGGGGCTGGGGCTGCTGCTGGTGGGCGTCATCGGCGACATGCTAAACCGCCACCGAATGTACTTGGAGGAACTGTTGTATCACGTTCGCAGCCGGCCAGGCGGCCAGGTTCATCAGCCGGACCAGGCAAATGAAGTGGCCGGGAAAAACCGCCAGTAAAGAACAAGCCTTCCCCGGCCGGTTGACGTCCCCCCTGGCATCGGCGAATATGTAAGACATGTCTGAGGCGGTGCAGGATTTCGCTTCCAAGTATACCCGCGCTAACTGGATTGCCCCTCGGCTGCTGGAGGGCTATTTCAGTTGCCTGTCCGAGTTGACCGGGCCGCTGGCGGTTCGCTCGGTGCTGGAGGTCGGTTGCGGCGAGGGTTTCTCCACCCGGCGGCTGCGGGCGATGCTGCCGGCGTCGGTGAGCCTGCGGGCCGGCGATCTGGACGACCGCCTGGTGGCGGCCGCCGCCAGGGCCAATCCCGACGTTCCAGTGCGGCGGGAGTCGGTCTACCAGTTGCCGCACGCCGGCGGGGCTTTCGACCTGGTATTCTGCCTGGAGGTGCTGGAGCACATGGACGATCCGGCGGCGGCGCTGTCGGAACTGTGCCGCGTGTGCCGCCGCTACCTGGTGCTGTCGGTGCCGCGCGAGCCGCTTTGGCGGGTGCTGAACATGGCGCGGCTCAAGTACCTTTCCCGCCTGGGGGCTACCCCTGGTCATATCCAGAGCTGGTCCAGAGGCGGGTTTGTCCGCTGGGCCGGCCGGTCCTGCCGCGTACTGGACGTGCGCAACCCCGTGCCCTTTACCATCGTGCTGGCGGAAGCCAACCACCCGAAGGATCGCCCGTGAGCCGGCGCCGAATGCTGCTGGGATGCTTCTTCACCCGGTCGATCGAGCTCGAGGGCGTCGGCTCCCTGGCCCTGGGGCTGGCGGAGGGTTTCGTCCAGACCGGCTGGGAGGTAGATATGCTGCTGCCGGAGGGCAACTATCCCGCCGTCGCCGGCGCGTCGCAGGTGCGCTTTTCCGGCGGGCTGGGCAAATTCCGCCGGGCGCTCAAAGAGATGTCCAGCCGGTGCGAGGCGGTCTTGCTCATCGAGAACAATCCCAACCTGGCGCGTACGGCCGACGCCAGCCGCTGCGGCGATGCGACTTGGTCGCTGTTCGTCACGCCGCTGCAGTCGCTGAGTCTGCTGGGCGAGTTGGGACTGGGCACGCAAGGACTGGCCCACGCCCTGAGCAAGCACCATCTGTTTGCCCGGACTATTCGCTGGCGGGGGCGACGCGTGATCGTGGCTAGCCGATACCAGGCCCGGCAGTTGCATGCCTTGGGCGCCGACCGCGTGGCGGTGATGCCGGTATGCGGGCGATCCCGGGCCCAGAGCATTCCCAACCGCCAGGCCGCCAGGGCCCAACTGGGTTGGGACAACCGCCCGGTGGTGGGTTACCTGGGGCATTTCAGCCGGGCCAAAGGCGTGGACGTGCTGGTGGATGCCTTTGCCGGCATGGAAGGTTCAGCCGTCCTTGCCCTGGCCCACAGCGGCAAGGGCCAGTTCTGCCAGGCGGGCCGCCTTCGACTGGAGGAACTTCGCCGGGCGGGCCGGTTGCGCCAAGTCGGACAAACCAATCCCACGACATTCCTGGCCGCTTGCGACGTGGTCGCCCTGCCGTACATAACCAGCAGCGTCTTCCACCAGCCGCAGGTGCTGCTGGAGAGTCTTGCCGCCGGCACGGCCGTCATTACAACCGAGGTCGGCGGCGTGGGTGAACTCATCCAGCCGGGGGGCAACGGCCTGCTCTGCCCGCCCGGCGACGTAGCGGCCCTGCGGGGGGCGATGCGGCAGATGCTTGCCCAGCCGGCTGAGGCGGCCGAAATGGGCCGGCAGGGGCGGGCACTGTTTGAGTCCCGTCTGGCCAGGGAGGTCTTCTGCCAGGAATTCGACCAACTGGTGACGAGCGGTTAGTGGCTTTGATTTGACTGGCGGGCGGGCTGGACGGTTAACTGGGCAACAGGTTGACCGATTGCTCGCTTGCCCAGCAGGACTTGGCTGGTGGATATGGATCTTATGGCAGAACTTGACCAGGCAGCCACGCGGAAGCGTCAGGCCTGGACCTCCCGGCAGGGGGCGGGCCGGTACATCGCCCGCATGGGCCGCTACGCCCTGCTGCGCGACGAGCAGGTGGTTTCAGACATGCTCGGCCAGGGCGGCGGTCGCCTGCTGGACATGCCCTGCGGCACGGGCCGATTTCTGGAACTGGAAAAGCAGCGCGGCTTTGCCGTCACCGCCGCCGACTACAGCCAGGCCATGCTGGCGGAGGCCCGAGGCCGGGGCGACGCACAATTTGTGCAGGCCGACGTGTTTGATCCGCCCTTCCAGCCGGCAAGCTTCGACGTCATCCTCTGCTGCCGGCTGATGTTTCACTATGCCCAGCCGGAAGTCATCATCCGCCGCCTGCTGCCAGCCCTGCGCCCGGGCGGGCGGATGATCTTCGACACCCTCAACCCATTCTCGTCGCGCTGGCTGGCCAGCCAGACCCTCCGCCCGGTGCGCCGCGGCCCCGCCAGACGATTGTATTTCCAGCCCCACCGGCGAATGCGGCGGACCCTCAGCCGGTGCGGCCTGCAACTGCTGGAGCGGCGATCGCTGTACATCCTGCCCACGCGCCTCTACCGCTACCTGCCCATGCCGGTCTGCAGGGCGCTGGGGATGCTGGAGAAGGCCGTCCCGCCGGCCCTGCGGGTGCTGACCTACTGGCACGTTCGCCTGGCTGAAGATCGCCCGGTGTGCCCGGCGTGAAAAAGAAACTGCTACAAGCCTTGATCGCCCTGGTCCTGGTGGCCCTGATGGCCTACCTGGGGCGGAAGTACTATGACCAGTTGCCGCGGCTGCTGGAAGTCACCTGGCCGATGCTGCTGCTGATCACGGCCTTGTTCATGCTGATGCGCGTCTTCATGGGCGAGGTGTATCGCGAGGCCCTGCGGGCGCTGGACATCCGCATCGGGCACTATGAGGCGTTCATGCTGGCGATGATCGTCAGCATGACCAACCTGCTGCTGCCGCGGATGGGCATGGGGGCGCCGGCCCTGTACCTCAAGGCCCGCCACCGCGTGCCCATCGCCGACTTCGTCGCTTTGCTCCTGCCGACCACGGTGCTACAGGTGGCCTGCCTGGGGATTATCGGCCTGCTCTGCCAGGGCTACCTGTGGCGTTTCGCCGGCCTGGCCTGGGACTGGCGGCTGGCGACGGCCCTTGGGGGAATGACCCTGGTCAGCCTGCTGTGCCTGCTGGAACCGATGCACGTGCCGGAGCGATGGCACGGGCGGCTGGCGGAGTTCCTGCGGCGATTCCTGCGAAGCTGGAGCATCCTGCGGGCCAGCCCGCGCCTGGTGCTGTACATCCTGCTGCTGCAGGCGGCGGTGCTGGTTACGCAGGCTCTGCGGCTGTGGGCTTGCTTCTGGGCCCTGGGCCAGCCGGTGTCGCTGCCGGCGGTGACGCTGGCCTCGTTTCTGGGCCAGATTGGTTCGCTCATCGGCTACACTCCCGGCGGGCTGGGCTTTCGTGAAGGCGGCATCGGCCTGGGAGCGGCCATGATGGGCGTGGACGTCGACACCGCCGTTTCCGCCGGCCTGCTGGACCGGGCGGTCATGACCGTGGCGGTGGTGGTGCTGGGCCAGATCGGCGCCTGGCAATTCATCCGCCCGGTGATGGCCGGACAGTGGGCCGCCCCGCCGCCCCCCGCCTCCACCCCGGCGGCTAGACAGGATAGACAACCTTGAAGCCAGGTGACGCGCATCCCGCACAGCCTTTTAGCTCAAGCCTTGCTGACCCGCGGCGCCGCCGGCGCATCGGCCTGGGCGTCGCCCTGGCCATTGCCGCCCTGTACCTGGCGCAATGGGCGCCACTCTGGATCGTCGGGGAGGATAGCGCCCTGTACCATCTGCTGGGCAGGAGCCTGGCCAGCGGGCAGGGGTACACCATCTACGGCCTGCCGCACGTCCACGTGCCGCCGGGCTTTCCGGCCCTGCTGGCTGGAGCGGAATTGGCGGGACTTTCCAGCGGGACGATCAACGCCCTGATGCTGGCAATGGCGCTGGCGACGGTATATCTGGCCTGGCGATTGCTGAGGGAGCACGAGTCGTGGGAGTGGGCCCTGCCCGTGCTGGTGCTGTTTGCCTGCAGCGACACCACTCACGACATGAGCATACAAGTGCTGTCGGACATTCCCTGCGCGGCGCTGGTGCTGCTGGGGTTGTGGATATTCGCCCGCTGGTCGGCGGGCCGGCCGGCCCCCCTGGAGCTGGGTGTGCTGGCCCTGACGGCGGCGGTGTGGATGCGACTGGCCGTGGCGCCGCTGGTATTCGGCGCCGGCCTGGGGCTCCTGCTGCAGCGGCGAAAACCCTCCTGGCGGCGGGCCGTGCTGGCCTGCGGGCTGCTGGCCGTCCTGGTGGGCGTTTCGCTGCTGGGGTTCTATCTGCACTACCGCGCCAACCGCGAGCCGGGCCTGCCCAGTTACGCTTCCTATTTCACTCACCTGGCCCAGCGGGGACCGGGAGCCTGGCTGGCGGAGTTGTCGGCCAACCTCGCCTCAGCCTGCGAGGCGCTGGGCAACCTGCTGACCGGACAGAATATTCGCCCCAATGTCGTGGCGGCGGTCCTGCTGCTGCCGCTGGTGGGGGCGGGCATGTGGCGGCGGCTGCGCCAGAACCAGGTGGTGGGCGTGCTGGCCTGCCTGGCCTTCGTGGGCGGGCTGGTGATGCTGCGGAACTTCAAGGCCCGCTACCTGCTGCCGGTTTCGCCGCTCTTGCTACTGTACGTGGTCGATGGGCTCAAGTGGGCGCTGGAGGGTTTGGAGTGTCTATTCCGGCGCAAAACGGCAGAAGAACACAAAGAACTCCCCTCTTGCGCCGGGGGCTACAAGACAAGGCACAGAGCGATTATCCTGGCAATGATCCTGGGCATGATCGTGGCCAACCTGGTGCTGGATGTTCGTCGCATCTACCAACTTCGCCAGAGCGATCCGCTGGCCAGCTATCGCAGCGGCGCCCTCCGGCCGCTCTTGCAGGTGGCGGGCTGGATGGCCGGTCACACCGGCCGGCAGGACCGCTTTTTCGCCGACGAGAATGTTTCGGCGATCAGTTATCTGAGCGATCGGCCGCCCCGGCCGCTGGATGAAGCCATCCTCAAGAATCCTCCGCCGCCCCAGCAGATTCTGCCCCTGCTGCTCAAACAGGCCAAATGGATCGTGCACAGCGGGCGCGACCGGCCGCAGTGGAATGGCGTCATCAGCTACGCCCTGGCGCAGGGCATGATAGAGGAAGTCTGGAGTAACGGCGTCTTTACCGTGTACCGGGTGAAGCCCTTGCCCGAGCTGCAACCTGCCTCGCGAGAGGCAACCATTTCATGGACGCCACGGCCATGTTCAAACGCATAATACGAGACCGGCTGGAATTCATTCGCCCGCACATCCTGCGGGGGTCGGTGCTGGACCTGGGGTGCGTCAGCAGCCGGCCGGCGCGGGAAGGCACCCGCCAGCGGCTCTCGCGCCTGCCCGACCTGCTGTTTAAGCGCATCTGCGAGATCAACCCCGACACCACCGGGGTGGACATCGACGCCGAGGGCATCGAGCTGCTCCGCCAGGCCGGCTACCAGGCCGTCTGCGCCGACGTGGTGACCATGGACCTGGGAAGGCAGTTTGACGCCATCGTGGCCGGCGAGATCATCGAACACCTGGACAACCCCGGGCTGTTCCTGCGAAACATGCGGCGGCATCTCAAACCCACCGGGGCGCTTATCGTCAGCACGCCCAACCCCTTCCACGGCAGCCAGGTCTGGCGGATATGGCGGCATGGCCGGCCGTCGGTGCACGAGGAACACGTCGGCTGGCACGACCCCTTGACGCTGACTCGGCTGATGCAGCGTTCCGGGCTGGAGGTATGCGATGGCTGTTGGCTGCGGCCGCCGAAGTATTCGCCGCTTAAGAACCTGCGGCAGCACCTGCGCGGCTACTTCAGCAGCAACTTCATGCTGCTGGCCCGGCCTGCCGGCACGACCGACAAATAACCGGCCCTTACCCGCTCTTGTGGGCCTCCGCCAGCAAGGCCAGGCGGAGGTGATTGATGGCCGACAGGGCGCAACGCAGCCGCACCATGTCGCGGTCGCCGGGAAAGACGTACCGCCAGGCGGACGTGCCCGCCGGCCCGGCCAGGGCGATATATACCAGCCCCACCGGTTTTTCTTCGCTGCCGCCGCCCGGCCCGGCGATGCCGGTGACGGCGAGGGCCCAATCGGCCCCGGTCAGCTTGGCCGCTCCCTCCGCCATAGCCGTCGCCACCGGCTGGCTGACGGCGCCATGGCGGCTGAGCATTTCCTCCGTCACGCCCAGGAGCTTGCCCTTGAGCTGGTCGGCGTATGAGATCACCCCGCCCAGGAAGTAGTCGCTCGCACCGGCCACCGCCGTGATCAGTTGCCCCACCAGCCCGCCGGTGCAGCTTTCAGCCACCGCCAGGCGCTGGTCGGCCTGGCGAAGCAATCCGCCCACGACGGCCGAGAGGCTCTGGCCCTCCTGGCCGAAGATCAGATCGCCCAGCCGCCGGCGGACGTCGTCGGCGACGGCCTGGGCCGAGGCTGCCGCCTGGGCGTCATCTGCCCCGCCGGCGGCGATGCGGACGGAGATGATCCCGCCGCTGGCGGTGGTGCCCACGCGGATGGCCTGGTCGCGATGCATCAGGTCGGCCAGTTGCTCGCCGATGGCTGATTCACCCTGGCCGAAGCAGTGCAGGGTGCGGTAGGCGATGGCCCCGCCGCCGCCCAGGCGCGGCGCCACCAGGCGTTCAAACATGGGCGTCATTTCGTGCGGCGGCCCGGGCAGCACGAACACCCGTGCGTTTTTGACCTGGGCGGCGATGCCCGGGGCGGTGCCCCAGTCGTTGTCCAGCGCCTCTGCCCCGGCCGGCAGCAGCGCCTGGGTGCGATTGGACGGGGTCATCGGCCGGTTGATCTTGACGAAGAACCGGCTGATCCGTTCAAGGCTGTGGGCGTCTTCCACCAGCGGCAGGTTGCCCATGGCCGCCGCCAATGCTTGGCGGGATACGTCGTCCAGCGTCGGTCCCAGGCCGCCGGTCAGGATCACAATGGATGCCTCATCCGCCGCCGCGGCGATGGCCAGGGCCAGCCGCTCCAGGTCGTCGCCCACCGTCACGTGCCGAATCACGGCCACGCCCAGTTCCCTCAGCCGCCGGGACAGAAAGGCGCTGTTGGTGTCGATGGTCGCCCCGTTGGTCAGTTCATCGCCGCAGGAAATAATAACTGCCTTTTGTGTCACGCCACGTCCTCGTCAACGGCCAGATTACAGTTGTTGCAGATTTCCCGGCCGGCCACGCGCCGGGTGTTGCCTTCCAGCAGGCCTCCGCAATGGGGGCAGCGGCCTGGGCCGGGACGGTGGGTACTGCCCGCGCGGCGCTGACCGGCCAGACTGCGGAAGTAATCGTAAAAGGATACGATGGTCGCCGGGGCGGGTGTGGCCAGCACCGAGATGGCCAGCCACAACCAAAACCGCCTCCCCGCGCGGCGCATGCTCCAGGCAGTATGGGCCGCCAGGGCCAGGTACACCCCCGCCAGGATCGCCCATTGCGCCGACGTCAACTGCTGCATGCCTGACCAAAGTCTCTGGAGCATGGTCTCATCTTAGCCAAGTCGGGAGCTCGGATAAACCCAATGGCACGGCCGGGACGGCCGTGCAACTCATGGGCAAGATGCCCATGCCGCTTTTTTAGAAGTCCAAATCTGCTATAATCCGCGATCTATGAAGTGGATTGGCTTGTTGAGTTTGACGTGCCTGCTGGCCGGCTGTGGCGACGGAGGCATCTACCATGACCTGGGCGGCGCCAATATGTCCAACCGGCGGAACTGGACCGCCCGCGGCGACCTGAAGGACCCCTCCTTCGCCATCGACTCCAACATGAACACCGCCGCCATCTCCGGGGCCGACTACACCAACACCAGTCTGGTCATCGACCTCAAGCAGCCCTGCGTCTTTCACACCGTCATAATCGAACATGGCCAGAGCGAGATGGGCTTTCCCCGCACGGTGGGCGTTGCCACCAGCATGGACGGGGTCAAATTCACCGAGCGCTACCAGGGGCCCGGCACGCGGAAAGTGACGATACTGCTGCTGCCCCAGCCGGTGCTGGCGCGATACGTCCGCCTGCAGGCCCTGCGCCCCGGCCGCGAACCCTGGAGCCTGGCCGAGGTCCACCTGCAGTAGGCCTGTGCTTGGGGGCGTGGACTTTTCTCCAGCCCTGGGCCTCTTGCCTTTCACCTTGCCGGCTGAGTCATTAAACTATCCGCCATGAGCAATCCGCGGGCCTCACGCCGGGCCGCACAGGGTCAGAGCGACGCTGTTTACCTGGTCATCCTGGGCGGGCTGATGATCGTCATCGCCATCCTGCTGGGCGGGCTGTGGTACAAGGAGCGCGTGCGGGCCAACCAGTTGCAGTTGGAATTGGCCGCCGCTCGTCAGGTGGGCCGGGGCGTCATCGCCAACGATGAGCAACTCCAGCAGTTTCTTCAGCGGGTGTCGCGGGAAGCCCAAAGCCGCCCGGTCAACCGCTCTGCCCTGGCCAGCCAGCCTGTTCGGCTGGATGACCGCCAGGTGCAGGCCCTGCGCCTGCCCGCCGAGGATGGCAGGCGACTGGGCTTCCGGAGCGGAGATGTGATCGTGGTGGATGAATCGCCCGCCACGCAATCCTCCCCGGCGACCCTGCCAGCCAGTATGCCCGCCCGCCAGGCGGCGGATTGATCTGAAACGGACTCCATGCCAGAAGGACCGGAAGCACAGACTATCGTCACGGGCCTGCGGCCGCTGATCGGCGCGGTCATCCAGTCCGTCCACCTGGGCCGGAAGGACTTTCTCAAGACCGGCCGGCCGGGCGACCTTCAGCACCTCTGTGGCGGGCGCTTGGTCGATGTCAGCCGTCGCGGCAAGTGCGTGGTGCTGCACATAGAGAGCCGGCGGCTGCTGCTTCAGTTGGGGATGGCCGGGCGAGTGAACATTTCGGCGGCGGAAGATCCGCTGGCCGGGCACACCCACCTGGTTTTGGCCCTGGGCGACGGGCGCGAGATCCGCTACGCCAACGCCCGCCGCATCGCCGCCGGCGTGCACCTGCTGGAGGGCGATCGGCAGGGCCCCGCCGCCGGCATGGGCCCCGAGGCCACCCAGATCACCGCTACGGAGTTCATCAGCCGGGTGGGCCGGCGAAAGGCCCCGATCAAGGCCGTGCTGCTCAACCAGTCGGTGCTGGCGGGCGTCGGCAACATCTATTCCGACGAGGCGCTTTTCCGCGCGGGCATTCGCCCTGGCCGCCGGGCCGACCGGTTGCACGCAGACCGCCTCCGCCGGCTGCACCGGGCGGTGAGGGGGGTGCTGGCGGAGGCCATCCGCGCCGGCGGCTCGACCATCAAGGGGGCCAACCCGTACGCCGGCGCCGGCGGAGAACTGGGGCAATTCACCCTGCGCCACAAGGTCTATGGCCGCTACGGCCAGAAGTGCCGCGCCTGCGGCGACACCCTGCGCCGCACCCTAATCGGCGGCCGGACAAGCACATTCTGCCCCACCTGCCAGAGCTAGGAGCCAGTAGCCAATGGACAGTAGCCAGTAACAGGTTGTCACTGCCTATTGGTCATTGGAGACTTAGTACTGGTGGCTGGCTCCCGGCTACTGATTCCACTCGTTCACATGAAACCTTTTGCCCGTTCCGGCGTCTAAGGATGCGTTGGGGTATCAAGAACAGGCGCAAAGGAGATCGAACATGGTGCGTGCAATTCTGGTGGTTATGGTCCTGGCCCTCTCGTTCATGCCGGCAGTAGTGGTTGCGGCGCCGACGCCGCAAGCCGGGCCGCCCAAGATCACCCAGGGCTGCCTGCAGGCCGTCACCCCCGAAGGCAAACCGCTGGGCGACTGCCCCCTCAAGCACACCGACGTCAAGGCCGACATCTCGGGCATGGTCGCCCGCGTCACCGTCGTGCAGGAGTTCGAGAACCCCTTTAAGGACAAGATCGAGGCGGTTTACGTCTTCCCCCTGGGGGCCTCGGCCGCCGTTGACGACATGACCATGAAGACCGGCGAGCGGACCATCCGCGGCATTATCAAGCGGCGCGAAGAGGCCCGGGCGATCTACGAAGAGGCCAAGCGCACCGGCCACGTCGCCAGCCTGCTGGACCAGGAGCGGCCAAACATCTTCACCCAGTCGGTGGCCAACATCGAGCCGGGCAAGGGCGTAACCGTCACCATCTCCTACGTCGAACTGCTCAGCTATGAGGACGGCCTGTACCGCTTCGCCTTCCCCATGGTCGTGGGCCCGCGGTATATCCCCGGCAACGCCACTGGCGGAGAGGGCCTGGGCTTCGCCCCCGACACCGACCAGGTGCCCGACGCCTCCAAGATCACCCCGCCGGTCACCCCCGAGGGCACCCGCGCCGGGCATGACATTTCCCTGGCCGTCACCGTCAACGCCGGGCGCGAGATCAAGGAGCTTAAGAGTCGCCAGCATCAGGTCAAGAGCGACTACATCGACCCCCAGCACTTCTCAGCCAAGGTCGAACTGACCAACCAGAGCGAAATTCCCAACAAGGACTTCGTGCTGGAGTTCTCCACCCTGGAGGAGGCCGTCAGCGACGCCCTCCTGACCAGCCTGGACAAGCGCGGCGGGTTCTTCACCCTCATCCTCCAGCCGCCCAAGAAGGTCAAGCCTGCGGACATCGTGCCGCGCGAGATCATCTTCGTCATCGACACCTCCGGCAGCCAGCAGGGTTTCCCCATCGAGATATCCAAGACCATCATGCGCAAGGCCATCGACGGGCTGCGCCCCAAGGACACCTTCAACCTCATCACCTTCTCGGGCGCTACCCGCATCTTCTGGGAAAAGCCGCGCGAGAACACCCAGGAGAACCGCAAGGAGGCCCTGGCCTTCCTGGATAAGCTCGAAGGCGGCGGCGGCACCGAGATGATGAAGGCCATTAACGCCGCCTTGGGCGGCGAGCACGAGAAGGACAAGGTCCGCATCGTCGCCTTCTTCACCGACGGCTACGTCGGCAACGATATGGAGATCATCGACGCCGTGCAGAAGAACGCCCTCACCAGCCGGGTGTTCTCCTTCGGCATCGGCACCAGCGTCAACCGCTACCTGCTGGACAACATGGCCCGCGCCGGCAGGGGCGAAGTGGAATATGCCCTGAATAAGGACGAGGGCGAGAAAGCGGCCAAGAAGTTCTATGAACGCATCGACGCACCGGTGCTCACCGACATATCCATCGACTACGGCGAGCTGGCCAAGGCCTTCGATCCCAAGGAACTCTTCCCGCAACTGGCGCCCGACTTGTTCAGCGTCAAGCCGCTGGTGATCTTCGGGCGCTACACCCCGGGCGAGAAGCCCATCGTCGGCGAGATAACCATCAAGGGCAAGACGGCAGTGGGGGACTACTCGCGCAAGCTCAAGGTCACGCTGCCGGCCTCTACCGGCGGCAGCACCGCCATCGCCAGCATGTGGGCCCGGGCCAACGTGGAAAACCTGATGAACGGCGACCTCAAGGGCGCCCAAGCCGGCCAGCCCGACCCGGCCGTCAAGGAGAAGGTCATCGGCCTGGGGCTCTCCTACAACCTCATGACCCAGTACACCAGTTTTGTAGCCGTTGAGGAGAAGATCGTCACCGATGGCGGCCAGCCCAGGACGGTGGCCGTGCCGGTGGAGATGCCCGAGGGCGTCAGCTACGAGGGTGTCTTTGGCAGTGACCTGAAGGAGCAAGCGAGATTTGGGGCGTTCGCCCAGGGCGGCGGCGGGAGAATGGCGATGGCGTCGGCCATGCCCCTGGCGCAGGCCGCGAGCGCGCCGCCGGCCGGAAGTTCGACTTACCTGCCCGCCAAAATGGAAAGTCCCGACAAACCCGCCTCCGCCCCGACCGGAGGCAGCCTCAAGGACCGGGTCGGAGCCATCCGCGACGACAAGCAACTCTCCGGCCAAGAGAAGCGCCAGAAGATCGCCGAGCTGAAACTGGCCAAGGGCCTGCAGGGCCTGGACAAAAAGCTCGACAAGGACGGCAACTACGCCAAGGACGACGTGACGGTCAAGAAAGGCCGGGTGGAGATCGAAGTCTACCTGACTGACCTGGACGAAAAGACCCTCAAGGCCCTGGCCGACTTGGGCTTCAAGAAGCTGACCACCTCCGACTCGCTCAAGGTGGCGCTGGGCAGCATCGAGGCGGCCAAGCTGGAAGACCTGGCCCAACTGGACGTGGTGAAGTCCGTCAAACCGCCGATCAAGTTTGATTGACAACAGACCGGGACGCAATGAGACTGTAGACTATCAGGCTGTTGGACTGCCGGGGACAACCCGCGGCCCAACAGCCTTTGGCTATTGTGTTGAGTTTCCTGTATCGAGTTTGGGGCGTCAGGCACATGGCAAGGATATTCTTCATCCTGTCCGCGTTGGCAACGCTGCTGCCGGTATTGGCCCAGACCTCCTCGGGCTTGCCCAAGGCCGCCGCCACCTCCTTGGCCGGCGATCTGCAGAAGCGGATTGACAAGGCCATCGCCGACCTGGGGGCCGACCAGTGGAAGACGCGCGAGGAGGCGGAGGAAACCCTGCGTTCGATTGGCCTGCCGGCCATGCCCGCCCTGCGCCAGGCGCTAAGCAGCCCCGACGCCGAAGTCGCCCACCGCGCGCGGCGCTGCCTGGACAGCATAAAATTCGGCCTGGCCAGCGACACCCCCTCCGACATCGTCGCCCTTGTCGATTCCTTCCGCAGCGGCAACATCCCCAAAGACACGTTGATCTCCTCCCTGCTTGGCAAGGGTCAGCCGGGGGTCAAGGTGCTGCTGGCGATCTGGACGGCCGAGCCCGAGGACCGCCAGTTCGCCCGGGCCATCGCCACCGCCGCCGGCAAGATTCTGCCGGTCATACTGGAGCAGGATCAACTCGACCGGGCGGATGACCTGCTGGCCGAAATGGCCCGCAGCGACTCGGCCAGCAACGAGAGCGGGCGGCATTACGCCGCTTGGTCGGCCCTGCGCGGCACCACCACGCAGGCCATAGGCAAGCTACAGATCTGGACCTTGGTGGAAGACCACCGCGGCGAGGCGAAGGCCGCCTGGCGGGTGCTGGCCTACCTGCATCGCGCCAATGGCGATCTGGCCAAGGCCCAAGATGCCGCCCGCAACAGTGGCGACGCGGAGTTGCTCAAGGCCATCCTCTTTGAACGCAGCGACTGGAAGAGCCTGGTTCCGCTGAAACTGGCCGAGCCGGAACTAGCGCCCTCGGTCGGGGCATCGGCCCAGATCGAGCGGCTGGGCTACACGGCCACCTGGCACCGCCTCGCCGGCGACGCCGCCGCCTTTGGGCAGGACTGCGACAACATCCACAAGTTCGTCGGGGAGAATCCCCAGCAGGCCTTCTTCGGCGTCGAGGCCATGCTGGTCAACGAGCGGCCGGAGGATGCCCTGGCGCTAATGGCCGGCGCCGACAATTCCGCCCTGGCCTTTGAATTCCTGGCCGGCCAGATGGACTACGCCCGCGCCTTTGCCCTGCTGGACAAGGCCCCGCCCGACAAGTCCGATAACATGAACCTTTACCTGGCTGCGGCTCGGCTGCAGGCCCACATGGGCTCAGCCGACGAGGCGGCCAGGACGCTCAAGGGGCTGGAAGGCGTGGCCGGCGACAATCCGGACCTGAACAGCCGCCTTCAGGCCGCGCGTAAAGAACTGTTCCCCAGCAAGGCAGAGCGGATCGAGTTTCGATACCGCGGCCTATTCCCCGCGCCGCTGAGGGTTCCGCTGGATCTGCTGGGGCCGGTAAATGACGAGAACCTCGACACGCTGGACGCGCTGCTGGGCGGCAGGGCAAGCGATTCCCAGATTCAGCAGATGCTTAATACCTTGCGCGCCAGTTCGCCGGCCGAGAAACCGGCGCGATACCCGGCGGCCATCGCCATCCTCCGTGCCAACAAGCAGTCCGACCAGGCCCTGACAATTGCCAAGACCTACGCCGAAATGGGCGTGCAGGACGCCGCGCGGGCAAAGTTCCTGGGGGATTTCTACCTTCAGGTCGGTCAGTACGCCTTGGCCGCCGAGCACTATCGCGCCAGATTCGACGCTGCCGGGCGGACCCTAGGCCCGGCCCTGGGGTCGTGCGTGGATCGCTACCTGCTGGGACTGGCGCTATCCAAGAGCGGGCAGGCCCAGGAGGGCGAAAAGCTCATGCAGCAGGCTTGGCTGGTGACCTGGCAGGAGGACAGCCTGCGAAACGACCTGCTGGACGAATTCCGCCGCCGGGGCCTGCGCGAACCATATCGCCGCCTGTTGGAGATCCAGCAGCGATGCTGCCAGTTCCGCAGTTATCCCTGGCAGGTGGCGACCATGCGGATGGCTGACGAGTTGGCCCAGGAGGGCAAGTTCTTTGAAGCCGCCGCCGCCCGCGAGCACCTGCGGCTGGGGTGGCTGGACCTGAACGTCTTTGCCGGCTCGGTTGACCGCTACCTGGGAGTTGCCGGCAAGTTGCACGCCGACCGCGCCCGAGGCCACCTGGCACAGAAGCAGTTCGCCCAGGCACTGGAAGAAGCCCGTCTCTGCCAGAAGCTCAATCCCTCCGACATCGACGTGATTATCGACGCCGCGCGGGCCCTGGACCGCGCCGGCCAGAAGGACCAGGCCCAGGCCCTGATGGAAAAGACCCGCGACATCACCGCCGCCGCCATCGAACGCTTCCCCGGCAGCGCCGAGCTGCGCAACCGCCAGGCCTGGCTGTTGGTCCGTTGCCGGCGCCAGTTGGACCTGGCCCTGGAGCAGGCCTCCAAGGCGGCGGAGCTGGAAAAAGACAATCCTGCCGTCCTGGACACGCTGGCCGAAGTCCACTTCCAGCGCGGCCAGCAGGCCAAGGCCGTCGAGCTGGGCCAGCGCTGCGTGGAACTTGCCGGCCAAGAGCAGTATTACCGCAGGCAACTCGATCGCTTCCGCCAGGGCCGGCCTGACCAGGACATCCCTTCCCGGCCTTAAGGCCGGAAAGGCGGCTAATCAACAGAGGGTGAATCGGTGAATCGGTGAATCAGTAGAAGGTGAATTGGTTNNCGGTGAATCAGTTAATCAGTAGATAACCTAAGTGCGACATTGTTTCCCGTTTGTCATGGTCACGGATTAACCGATCAACCGAATAACCGATCAACCTGTTCCGCTGATCAACCGATCACCCGATTCACCTGATTTTCCGGCCAATCCACAGGCATCCCTAATACAATGCCAGAGAATTGGAACCGCCTCCGCCCGGTTGGGCTATGGCGGTCCGCAGAAGCCTTGGCGAAGGCGGAAGGTGAATTCGCATGCAGTACGTTCACTTGGGCAGGACGGGCCTGAAGGTCAGCCGGCTGTGCCTGGGTACGATGAACTTCGGGCCGCACGCCAGCGAGGCCGACAGCTTCGCCATCATGGACAAGGCCCTGGAAGTGGGCCTCAACTTCTTCGACACGGCCGACGTTTACGGCTGGAAGCGCGGCGAGGGCGTCACCGAGCAGATCCTGGGCCGGTGGCTAGCCCTGGGCGGCGCTCGGCGGGAGCGCACGGTGCTGGCCACCAAGATCTTCGGCGACATGGAGCGCCCCGACCGGAGCGATCCCAACTTCGCCCGGGGGCTCTCGGCCCGAAAGATCATCCTGGGCTGCGAAAACAGCCTGCGCCGCATGCAAACCGACTATATCGACCTCTACCAGATGCACCACGTCGACCGCAGTTGCCCGTGGGAGGAAATCTGGCAGGCCATGGAAACCCTGGTCGCCCAGGGCAAGGTGCTGTACGTGGGTTCGTCCAACTTCGCCGCCTGGAACATCGCCGAGGCCCAGGCCGCCGCCGCGGCCAGAAACTTCCTGGGCCTGGTGTGCGAGCAGAGCCGCTACAGCCTGCAGACGCGGGCCATCGAGCTGGAGGTGCTGCCGGCCTGCCGGCATTTCGGCCTGGGCGTGATCGCCTACAGCCCGCTGGCGGGGGGCTTTCTGGCCGGGTCGGGCCCGGGCGCCCGTCGCGACAGCGAGCACGTGGCCAAGATCCGTCAGGCCCATGCCGAGCAGCTTCCCTGCTGGGAGGAACTCTGCCGCCAGTTGGGCAAAGACCCGGCGGTTGTCGCCCTGGCCTGGGTGCTGCACCAGCCGGGAATGACCGGCCCGATCATCGGGCCAAGGACCATGGAACAATTGACCAGCGCGATGTCGGCCCTGGAGCTTTCGCTGGACCAGGCCACGCTGGAAAATATCGACCGCATCTGGCCCGGGCCCGGCGGACAGGCGCCCGAAGCCTATGCTTGGTAAAGAACGGCCAAACCGGCCGCAGAAAGGATCCTATGACCCCTCCTACCACCATCGCGGATGTGATTCAGGCCGCCATTGTCATGGAACAGACAGGGATGGACTTCTACCAGGCCCTGGCCGGCGCCAGCGACGACCCCAAGGTGCGCAAGCTCTGCGCCGAGTTGGCCCTCCAGGAGGCAAACCATCGGCGGCGATTCGAGACGTTGCTCCGCCAAAACTGCCCGGCCTGCCGGCCCGACCCCCAGGGCATGACCGATTTGTCCGTCAAGGCCAAGGAGTACATCCAGCCCGGCCCGGTCGCCGTCAAAGAGGTGGCCATCGGCGGCAACCTGGTCGATGCCTTGAACATGGCCATGCAGATGGAGCAGCACGCCATTAGCTTCTACCGGCAAATCGCCGGCACGCTGACTGAACTGGCGCAGGATATTCAGCCCATTATCGAGGAGGAAACCCGCCATCTGCAGGTGCTGCGCAGCCTGCGGCAATAGGCGACGACCGGTGCTGTCGGCAAAAGTTTTCATGCCGCATCTCCCATGGGTCGGTTACCGCAGGTCGCGCCGAATCTTTCTGGATCCTCTGGGGCAGCGGCATAACAATCAGTTCGTGCAGGGGCAGCACATGGAAGCCCCAGCCAGAAGGGAGCCCGATATGCTTGCCGGTATCGATGCAGGGGACAGCACCATGCTGGTCGTTGTAGTCGGTATAGTGTTGACAGTGAGCGCATTTCTGATTGCCTCACGTCTGACGAAGATTCATAAAGCACTGGAAGAAATATCAAAGAAGCTCGGACAAGACCGTCCCAACTTGCCGTAACCATCACCTTCCGCTGATGGTATTCCAGATGGGGACGTTGCCCGGGACGGGAAATTGCCCATGCCGCGGGGGGGCGTTTTCCAGTATGATACGCCGCAAGCCATGCTGTGCTTTGAGGTTTATAAGAAGGGCGAGTTGGCCGGGCAGGTGGACCTGTCGGGCGCGTACGTCTTCCAGCAGGACGGCATTCCCGTGCGCGCCGACCTGGCCTTTGCCGACGGCCAGATCAATTGCCTCAAGCGCGTGGGCGGGCCGTGCGGCCTGGCCCTGCTCTGGGAAGCCGGCGCCCCCGGCACGCTGATGCTCCCCACCACCCGCCTGCCCGACCGCAAGCAGCCCTACATACTGAACCTGGAGCTGGCGCGGGCCCGAGTCAAGCAACTGGTGCAGAAGCGCGAGGACTGGGGGCTGTTCGATTACGAGGCCGCCGGGGCGCTGGGCGCCCAGTACGAGGCCGTCCGGCAGAAGTTTGTCCGTGCCTTGCAGGCCCCCACGCCCGTCGAGGCCGCCGACTGCGCCGACGAGTGCCTGGCCGCCGGCATCCGCCTGGGCGAAAAGATGAGCCTCTTTCACGCCGACGTCTTTCTCCGCCGCCGCCGGGCAAGCTCCGCCGGCCGGGTCATGTCCTTCGGTTGCCGGGTGGATTTGCCTTCGAGCAACGACCGCTTTCGCGAGCGCCTGCTGGAGGTGGCCGACTTCATCTCCCTGCCCACCAGCCTGAAGCTCGTCGGCCCCAAGGAGCGCACCTACCGCTGGGAGCAGATCGACGACTGGGTCAACTGGGCCTTCGCCCACGGCCGGCCCATCCACGCCGGGCCGCTGGTGAGTTTTGATCCAACGGACGTGCCAGACTGGCTGTACATCTGGGAACACGATTACGAGGCCCTGCGGGAGATACTTTACGAACATATCCAGCGCGTCCTGGAGCGCTACGAGCGCAAGGTTCGAGTCTGGCGCGTGGCCAGCGGCCTGCACGCCTATAACAGCTTCAATCTCACTTTCGAGCAGATCATGGAATTGACGCGGATGAGCTGCTCGCTGGTCAAGAAGCTGGCCCCCCGCTCGGTGGTGATTGTGGACCTGGTTTTGCCCTGGGGGGAATACTATGCCCGCAACCAGCGCACCATTCCGCCGCTGTTGTATGCGGACATGGCCGTCCAGAGCGGCATAAAGTTCGACGGCTTCGGGCTGCAGCTCTACATGGGCGTTCCCCGCGACGGCCTGTATGTCCGCGACCTGCTGCAGGTGTCCTCGCTGCTGGACGAATTCTTGGGCTTTGGGGTGCCGCTGCACGTCTCGGCTGTCCAGGCGCCCTCCGACGTCGTCCCCGACGCCTGGGATGCCTGGGGCGGGCGAGCCCCGGTCTCCGAGGGCGGGCGCTGGCATCACGACTGGAACCCGCGCCTGCAGGCCGAATGGCTGCAGGCCTTTTGCCGCGTGGCCCTCTCCAAGCCCTACGTCGAGAGCATCTGCTGGCGCGACCTGGCCGACTACGAGGGCCACTACCTGCCCCACGGGGGCCTGTGCCGAAACGACCTGGCGCCCAAGCTGGCGTTTCGGGAATTGCGCAACTTCAGGGCCGCCATGGCCTCGCTCGACGACCTCATCGAGCAGCAGAACTTTCCGGAGGAACAATGACCGCCCCCGCCAGCCACCTGCAGTTGGGCTGGACGCGCCAGGATTGCCTGGCGCTGGCGGCCCTGCTGTCGCTGTGGGGTGTGTGGCTGGGGCTGGAGGCCTGGCAGCGTCCCTGGCCCTCAGCGGGGGACCCGCCGGTCGAGCCGGGCAACGTGCAGGCGGTGCGGGAACTGGTCGATCCCAACACGGCCACTGTGGCTTCGCTCCGCCGGCTGCCGGAGATCGGTCCGGCCCGCGCCCAGGCTATTATCGACTATCGCCAGCGCCTCTCCCAGGGCCGCGCCCCCCAGCCGGTCTTTGCCACCGCCCAGGATCTCAAGCAGGTGCCGGGCATAAAAGACGAGCGATTGGCCGCCATTGCCCAATACCTGGCGCTGCCTTCGGCCACCCGTCCCGCGGGCAAGAGGAGATGACGTGCCCTCCGGCATGGAAGCCAAGAGCGATTCCTACCTGGGGCGGACGCACCAGCCGCTCAATTGCCTGGTTTTCATCCTGCCCATGCTGGCGGCCTACGAGATCGGCGCCTTTTTCTTCCCCAAGAACCTGCTGGCCCCGCGGCACCTGGAGATAGTGCTGGCGCATTTCGGCGCCTCGGCGTCGTATTTGCCGGGGGTGCTGGTGGTGCTGACATTGCTGGCCTGGTATGGCTTTTCCGCCCGTCGAGAGCCCATCAGCGGAAAAGCGCTGGCCGGCATGGCGGTGGAAAGCCTGCTGTGGATGCTGCCGATGATCGTGCTGGGGCTGGTGACCCACCGCCTCCTGTCGGCCCAGGGCCTGCCCTTGGGCGGGCGGTCCGAGGCCATTCTGACGGGCATGGGCGCGGGCATCTACGAGGAGTTCATCTTCCGCCTGGGGGCCATCGGCCTGGCGGGGCTGGTGCTGACCAAGGCGGTGCGCCTGCCGCGCGCGGCCATCGGGTTGGTGCTGGCGCTGGCGTCGGCCGTGCTGTTTGGCCTGTATCACTACATTGGGCCGGAAAGCTTCCAGTGGCGAAGCTTTTCCTTTCGCGTACTGGCGGGGCTCTACCTGGGGCTGGTGTACCTGGCGCGGGGTTTCGGCATCGCGGTGGGCACTCACGCGTTCTATAACGTGTACGTGGCCTGGGTTTCAGCCGGCGATTAGGCCGGCACTTCTCAGGCACAAGGTCCTTGCCCGGTGTCGGCAGGCCCGCAGCCGTTGCCTATTTCTAGCGGGCGTAATCCTTCATGCCTTCCATGTCCACGGCCACGAAAGGCTCGTCGCCCACGACCCAGGCGTCGTGGCCGGGCGGAATGGCGGCCGCGTCGCCTGGAGAAAGCTCCAACTGCGCCCCGTCATCCATGGCAATCACCAACCTGCCGGAAATGACGTATTGCAGATGGGCGACCCGGCAACTGTCGGTGCCGGCCAGCGGCTTGACGTCGTTGGACCATCGCCAGCCCGGCTGCAGCCGGACCAGGGCCACGGCCGCGCCTTCCAAATCGACCAGCCGCAGTTCGCCGTTATTGAAGCGGCGAACCTCGTCGGGATACTCCAGGCTCTTGTGGATCAGTTTGTGGGTTTGAACTGGCATTGGGTTTTCTCCTTCGCCTCATTCTAGGTATCACACGGTGCCACAGCGGCGAGATTCTGGCCGGCCGGCGCCGGCGCAAAAAAAAACGGTCCGCCGGCCGCAGGGGCTGCTTGGCCGGTCGGACCGTGCTAACTAACCAAAGCTTTGTTACCAGCGGAAACCAAAGCGCAAACGGTGGGTGCTGAAGTAGAACCTGGGGTAAGGCTGGTAAACCACCACCGGGGCGGGATATACCATCACCGGGGCCGGAGCGGCATAGACCACAACCGGGCTGGGGTAAATGTAGGTCGGGTCGCCGATGACCACGATGCGGCCGCGATGATGACGTTCACCCGCCATGCTTGTGCCTGTCAGTGATGTCACTGCCAAGGCCGCCACAACCAATCCCACCGCCAGACGATTCCGAATGAGCCATTTCATGTCCGTATCTCCTCTTGAGTTGCCCGGGGTATCCGACCCAGGGGTCCGGCTCAATTCCATTTGCCACGTTTAGCTTGTGGCCAAATCGCCCTGAATGGTTACAGCCAAGTTGAGATTAGTTTAAGATTAGCTACGGTAACTGGTTATGAATAATGGCGGCGTAAGGGGCAAGCCCTGCCGGCCAAACCGCCAAAAAAATGTACGCGGCGGTAACCTTGTCCCCCGCGGCAACCACAGGTCTACTGATGAAAGCAGGCCTTTCGCCCGGTGACGGGCGGCAGGCTTGGCCAGGCCGACTGAATTACTATTCGCCAACGGCAGCGGTACAATTGACCCGCGCCGAAAAGGCCCCCAGGCTGGGGCGCGCAGGACGTATTGTGAATCAGTCGGACTTGGATGACATAACGAAGACACTCAAAGGTGACGGCGAAGCCTATGCTCGTCTTGTGGGACGTTACCAGAACGAGATGGCGGCCAGGATGTGGCGCTTCACTCGGGACCACGCCGAACTGGAAGAGTTGGTGCAGGATGTCTTCGTGGAGGCGTACTTCAGCCTCCGCAGCTACCGGGCCACGGCGCCCTTCTTGCACTGGCTCAACCGGATCGCCACGCGAGTCGGGTATCGTTCCTGGAAGAAGCGCCAGGCGCAGTCGGCCCAGGCCGGCGGCTTTGACGGCTGGGAAGGCATCGTGGCCAGCCGGGACAATCCGCTGGAGCCAGTCCAGGCAGCCGACCTGCTGCACAGCCTAATGGCGCAGCTGGGGCCGCGGGACCGCGTAGTGCTGACGCTGCTGCACCTGGAAGAACTCAGCGTTGGCGAGGTGGCCGATCGGCTGGGCTGGAGCAAGACTATGGTTAAGGTCCAGGCCTTCCGTGCCCGAAAGAGATTAAAGGCGCTGCTGGAGAAGCAGGAGGCGAAATTCGGCGGCCTATTGGAGAACAGTCATGAACGAAATTGATTTCCTCAAGCAGTTGGCCCGCCGCGGGCAGAATGCGGCGCCTGCCGTCAATGTGGTCGACGCCGTGCTGGAGGGCATCGCCCGGGGGCGACTCAGCCCCAACTGGATATACGGCGCCCTGGCGGGAGTGAGCTCGCTGGCCGCGGCGGCCGCATGGTTCGTGGCCGTGCACACCTCGGTGCTGTTGCAGGATCCTTTCAGCGAACTTCTCAGGACCGCAATGCAATGAGCCAACAATCGCCCAAGATCGACGGCCTGGCCCCACCGGCCAGCAGGACACTGAAGATCCTCTGTCAGTTAATCATCGCCGTCGCCTTGCTCGCCGGCGGAGGCGCCGCCGGGTATTATTTCGGCATCTATTCCGCCAACTACCAAAACGCTCAAGACCAGTTGTACAGGCGCCAGCATCCGGAGAAAGCGCCTGAGCGCATGGCCCAGAGAATAGCTTCTGAAGTGGGGCTGTCAGCCAAGCAGCAGGAACAGGTAACACAGATTCTCAAGGCCCACTATCCCAGATCCCAGCAGATTCTCCAGGAGATATACCCCCAGATGCAGCAGGAGCTGGACAACATACAACTGGAGATCAAGCCCTTGCTGAGCGACGAGCAGTACGCCAAGCTCGACAAGTTCTTTGACGACAGGCTCCGCACCTGGGCCCCGACCACCCAACCGCCCAGCCGACCGTCTTCCGCGGCGACCGCCACTGCTCCACGTTCCTAGTGGATGCTGACTATGCCGCGACGAATGGCATACTTGACCAGGTTGGTTTGATCGTGGATGTCCAGCTTCCGCATCATCCGCGCCCTGTGCGTATCCACGGTTTTGACGGACAGGCCAAGCATTTCGCTGATGGTGCGGTTGGTCTTGCCCTCGGCGATGAGCTGGAGCACCTGGCGCTCGCGCGCCGTCAGTTGATTATACGGGTCGCTGCCCTTGCCGTTGACCAGCTTGTTCAGCACCGAGCGCGACACCCCCGGGCCCAGGTAAACCTTGCCCGCCGCAACGGTGTGCACCGCCTCGGCCAACTGTTCGGCCGCCGCTTCCTTCAGCAGGTATCCCGACGCCCCGCTCTCCAGCGCACGCACGACGAACTCCTCCTCGGCGTGCATCGTCAGCACCAGGATGGCCACGTTCTTCTGCCGCCTGGACAACTGGCGGCATATGTCCAGCCCGTTCAGGCCGGGCATCGTCAGGTCCAATAGCAGCACGTCGGGCTTGGCTTGGGCGACCTCGCCGGCGACCTTCAGGCCGTCGCCGCACTGGCCGACGACTGTAAGGTCGGGATGCTTGGCAATCAGGGCGGCGATACCTTCCCGCACCAGGGTATGATCGTCTGCCAAGAAAACGGTGATGACTTTTTCCATACTGCCCCCTAATTGGTTCTTGATAAGGTATTCGCCTGTATAGCCTTGGCAAAAGATCTCTTTCTTTCGCCAATTTTTCCTGGAACCTAAACCATATGCGAGAAAGCCCGACGCTATGGCTAGTGAGACTATAAAGCGCATCTTGCCGGGCGTCCACAGAGAAAATCGTTATTCCGCCCGGCCTGCAATGCTTCTTTAGGCATGGTATTCATCGGCTGGCGGCGCCGCGCGAGTTCATGCTAACTTCCGCCTGAGCGGGGCGGCGAGGGCGGCGAACCCGCCGGCTGAATTAGCGGGCGGATGTCCACCTTGGCCAGGTTCAGCTTGGGCGCCAGCCTCCTGCCGCTCAAGGGGATGTCAATGCGGGCCTTCTTCAAGTGGGCGCGCAGGCTGGCCGTGGCGGAGGCGAGATCCGACTTGAGGGCGAAACCCTTCAGGTACATGTCCTGGGCCTTGCTGGAGAGGGCAACATCATCCTCCACGTTGATTTGCCCGGCTCCAAGTTGTCTGCCCTGAACGGTCAGGTGGGCGAAGCTGGCATGCCCGCCGGCCGGGGCGTAGAATCTGGCTATGGACCAGCCGATTTCCATCGCCATTGAGACCTCCAGCCGCCGCGGCAGCGTCGCCCTGGGGGCCGGGAAAAATCTGTTGAGAGTCGTGGACTTTCAGGCCGACCAGCGGCACGCCACGCAATTGATCCTTCGGCTGGATGAATTGCTTACCGGCCAGAATCTTCGACCCAAAGATATTCAGGAAGTATATATCTCCATCGGCCCCGGTTCCTTCACCGGCCTGCGGGTAGGCATTACGGTGGCACGTACGTTGGCCCAGGCGATCAGCACCCTCCGGTGCCTCGCCGTGCCGACGGCCAACGTCGTGGCCCAAAATGCCGCCAACCTGGATTTTGAAAACCTGGCCGTCTTGATGGATGCCAAGAATCAGGTTCTGTATGTCTCCTGTTTCCGCCGCGTGGGGGGTCGTATTGTGCCCTCCCGGACACCGGAACTGATGGAACTGTCGAAACTGGCGGACTTCTTGCCTAAGCCATGCGTAATTGCCGGCGAGGCAATGCTTTATTACAACGTATCAGGCGCCGGAATCACCGCCGCCCCCGCGGAGCTCTACTACCCGACAGCCGACAGCCTGTGGCGCGTTGGGAGTCAACTATCTGAACACAAAGAAGTTACAGAAATAAATGCCATCCGGCCGTTGTATCTGCGTAAGCCCGAAGCGGTCAGACTGTGGGAGAATCGCCATAAATCACAGTGCGGATGTCGTT
>PMYM01000070.1 GCA_003171235.1 Phycisphaerales bacterium
TGGCGCCGCCCCTGCCGGGGCTCTGCGGCCGGGGCGTGGATTTCCTTCTGCACGGCCTGGACGGCACCGTCGTGGCCTGGGCCGACGGCGACATCAACACCACGGCCCTGCTGGCGGCTTTCTGGGCGGCAGGTCAGGCCTGCTTCATCCGTGCTGGCGTGGCGAGCGAGGTCGATGCCGCTCGGACGAAGTCAACAGAGTGACTTTTGATGTTCTTTTGAGTACTGCCAAAGTGCTCTATCCAAGGTTCGCATGTCAACCTTGAGCGATTGGGCCAACTTGCGGCATTGCTGGACGTAGTCCCACCAGAATTGGAAGTTGTAGGTTGGCGGCTTGTCGAAGCCCCACGACCACAATGCCCTCTTATCCAAGATCGGATACGGACTGGAATGTGCGATGTGAAGAAGAAAGGAGGCAACCGGAAAGCCGACGCCGTGAAGGCGCTGGAGAACTTCAGGGCGCAGAGTTTCACTAGGGCAGGCCAATGCGATGCGGGTAATCTCGGCAACAAGTTCGGGACTGTTCTTGCTGTATCTGGGCTGGTTGCGAGGCGATTTCCATTTACATGCCCGGAGAAAATCATTGAAGGCAAAGTAGCCTGCTTCCCGAGCACGGCACCCGATTTGAACAACGCGGGCTTCTTCTTCGCTCTTTCCTCTCTTGATGAGGTCCCGTTCGTAAGCAGCGAGGAGTGCTTTGGTCTGGCTCGGATCGAAACGAAGTTGCCATTTGCCCATGATGAAGTCTCCCGTTGGGCAGGAGTGTAGAACAAGACTATGGCAGATTCCAGAGGCAATCCGAGCCGGGCGGGCATACGTCGAGGTCTTTGCCGACGATAAGCCCCTGGAAAAGGGCCTGCAATCGGCCCAGAAGGAACTCTCGCGCTACGCCGCCCGGGTGGCGGGCACGCAGCAGAAGATCGCCGACATCCAAAAGCAGGTCGACGCGCCATTCCAGGCCGGGGCGGAAGCCCCGGCGCTGCCGGACGGCCCGGGCGGTCAAAAAGCCATCCCCGTGCGAGCCGTCATGAAAGGTTCACGCTGGCGATGCCGGCGTTGGCTGGGCGCTCGCGGGGCGATCCACCGCTTCAAATTCAACCTCTCCCGGCCTTGTGACACGGGGAGTGCCGCCGGCCAACCGATTCATCGCCAGGCAGAGCCTTTCGCGAAGGCCATCAGCGGATGGCTCTGTGGTCGGCTCAGGGGCGGAGCGGCTGCCGGGATTTCCATCCCGGCCTGGAATGGCGCCGCCCCTGCCGGGGCTCCGCGCCCGGGGCCGGGCAGCAGCCAGGCCGGCCAGCTTTCGGGCGTCCTGCGGGGCTTGCAGGAGCGGGCCGGCCTGGTCGACACTGCCGGCTGGTCAGCTTGCGCACGCGCCTTGCGATATTGTCCCAGGCGCGGCGGAGTGATACACTCGATCCGCCGAGCCTGTGCCTATCTAAGGGACTGTCGCGGCTGGGAGGCTGCGTGACCGGCCAGTACAGCAAGGATCTGAAGACGAAAAGCGTTTGCGGCGGCGATGCTCGGCGGCGTTTTCGCCGGCCGCTGCGGCATTTCTGCCGGGTGCTGTTCCGCCGGTCGGTTCTGATCGTGGGGGCGGCGTCGCTCGTCACCAGCCTGCTTATCAACAGCCGTATCGATTATCCCCTGCCCAGGGTGCATGACGAGTTCAGCTACCTTCTGGCGGCAGACACCTTTGCCCACGGGCGGCTGACGAATCCTCCCCATCCGATGTGGGAACACTTTGAGACTTTTCACGTGCTGCAGCAACCGACATACGCCTCCAAGTACCCGGTGGGGCAAGGCCTGATCCTGGCCCTGGGAGGGGTGCTCCTGGGTCATCCCTTCTACGGCGTCTGCTTCAGCGTGGCCTTGATGAGCGCGGGGGTGTGCTGGATGCTGCGGGGGATCATGCCCGCCCGCTGGGGGCTGTTTGGCGGCTTCATGGTCATCGTGCTGTACGGGTGCAGCAGTTACTGGGCCCGTTCGTATTGGGGCGGGGCGATGGCGGGCTTGGGCGGCGCATTGGCCTACGGCGGTTTCTTCCGGCTGATGCGCAGGGTGCGCATATTTCCCGCCGTGATCGGGGGCATCGGGCTGGCGATACTGGCCAACACCCGCCCGTACGAGGGCCTGCTGGCGGTGGCGCCGCTGGTGTGTGTTGGGCTGTGGAAAATGCTCCGCCAGGACAGGGCCGGCAGGCTTTGCTGGCTGCGAAGGGCTGTGTTGCCGGTGGCGCTCATTATGACTGTCACCGTCGCGGGCATGGCCTACTACAACTACCGCGTCACCGGAAACCCGCTGTGCATGCCGTATGCCCTGTACACGGCCCAGTACGATCCCTGTGCCATATTCCTGTTCCAGCCGCCGCATCCCCCGCCGCCGTACCGCCACGAGATAATGCGCAGTTTTGGCGAGTTGTACAGCCAGGCGGACAGGATCAATCGCACCTATGCCGGCTTCGTCGACAAGACATGGAACGGCCTGCGCGACTACCGGAGGTTTTACGCCCCGACATATCTGCTGCTGGGGCCGATGCTGGCCCTGCCCTGGATCCTGCGGCGCCGGTGGGCGTGGTTTGCCGTAGTCACCACGCTGGTCGTCCTGGCCGGGTCGGTGCTGTGCAATGCGATGTGGCCTCACTACGTTGCGCCGGCAACCGGACTGGTCGTCCTGCTCTACGCCATGGGGGCAAGGTGCTGGGGGTTGATTCGGGTGGGCAGGCTGCCGCTGGGGAAATGGCTTGTCCTGCTGTTTTGCGCGGGCATGATCCTCTACCAGGCCACCCACTCCGCCCGCGTCTTCGGGCGTGGGCAGTTGGCCTGGGGCCTGAAGCGCGCGAACGTGCAGGCAGAGCTGGAGAACCAGTGCGCCCTTGGCCTGGATCCGGAGGGGCGCAACAAGGCGCTGGTTATAGTGCGTTACGACGACGCCCATTCGCCGCACAACGAGTGGGTGTATAATCGCGCGGATATAGACCAAAGCCCGGTGGTCTGGGCGCATGACATGGGCCCGCTGAAGAACCAGGAGCTCCTGGATTACTTTCACGACCGGAAATGTTGGCTGCTTTGGGTCACCACGAAAGAAGATCGATCCACAACGACAATTGAACCTTATGTTCGGGGTTCTTGAAGGCAACGCGTGAATTGAGCGGAGGCGCGTGGAATGGGCCAGTCGAGCGTGCTGCGATGGTTCCTGGTGGCTCTTGCCTCCACCTTGGCCATATACAATCTTGGCCGGTCGTTCATGGGGCCCAAGCACGGCAGGGACTTCGTCCAGTACTATGCCAGCGGGCGAGCGCTGCTGGACGGCCGGCCGGACCTGGTTTACGCCGGCGGGCCGGATTACCAGCAATATGTCGAGAGCCTGGGCATTGCCCGGCCGACGGAGTTCGACGGCCGCACCTTGCCGCACATGACCAACGCCTATCCGCCGTTCGTCGCCGTCATGGCAATGCCGCTGGCCTTGCTGCCCTTCGGCCTGGCCCGAAACCTGTTCTTCGCGATGGGCCTGGCCGCCGCCGCGCTGTCGGTTTGGCTGCTGTTTGCGGACCGGCCGCCAGGTCAAAGGCGGGCAATGATCCTGGCAGGCCTGGCGGGGACAGCATTGTTTTTCCCAACCTACTCCTCGCTGTACATGGGGCAGGTCAATTCCCTGCTGGCGCTCTTGCTGATTGCCGCCCTTGCCCTGTCGCGAAAGAATCGGCAGTGGTCGGCCGGGGCGGCGGTGGGCCTGGCCGGGGCGATCAAGGTCTTTCCGTTCATCATGGTCGTGTGGTTTCTGATCACGCGCCGGTATCGGGCCGCGATCGGCGCGGTGCTGGCCTGCGCTGCCGTAGTCGCCGTCAGTCTCATCTGGGTGGACTTGCGGCTGTACGGGCAATACCTGACGGAGGTGTTTCCCGCCAAGTCCATGTCCCAAGCCACGCGACTGAGCCAGGGACTCTTCGGGTTGTTCTACCGGTTGCTCACCCCCGGCAATTCCGTCCAGCCCATCGCCGACATGCCGCTTCTGGCCGGCATCCTTGCCATCGGTTCGGCGGCAGGATGCATCCTGGCGACGATCCTGGTGGTGCGGCGCGCCGCCAGGGATGAAAAGTCAACCGACCTGGGCTTTGCCCTGTTCCTGGTTGCGGCCATACTGGCAACGCCCAAGTCGTGGGATCACTACGGAGTCTTCCTGCTGCCGGCCTACCTGTTGCTGTTTGAGGCCTTCGCTCGGGAGGCTCAAGCCTGGCCGCGCTGGCTGGTGCTTGCTTCGGCGGTGTCGTATTGCGGGTGGGCGTTCATCCTGACCACGGCGGCGGAACTCAGCCAGTTGCCCACCGGCGTGCTTTTCCAGCCGGCATGGTCGGTCAAGTGCATTTCCACGCTCCTGCTTTGGGGCTGCACTGCGCGGGTTCTGGGGCGACTGACTGGCCAAACGAGCCCGCGGGAAAAGGGAGTATCCACTCCCCCATGCAAACAGGCGTGAAGCCGACGATGGCGGCAAGATTGGTAGATCCGAACCCTGCCCCTGCCCAACAAGTCTTTGACAGTCCTTTCTGCCACCACTACTCTAGATTCCCGGCCGGCCAGGGCGGTGATCGGACTGTTCATCGCCCAATAGCGCGTTGCGGATTTGGTGGCCATGACAGAAGGGAAAATCATGCAGATTGCACGCGGGCTGTTCGAGCATTGCGTGCTTCAGCGCACGGAGGAGGCGCTTGCCGCAATTTGCGGCTGTCAGGGCCTGCCAAGAATGATTCATTTCCCAGGGCGATGGCCGAAAGCATGAACAAGAATCATGTCATCACCATCCCCCTGGATCGCGGCCGCGCGGAATTGGACACCGCCTCCGGCCTGCTGCGCTTTGTCAACTCGCAGGGGGTCTGCTACTACCAGTTCAAGCTCTCCGCCCACATCGAGTATTTCGAGAAGCCCTCCCAGGATGCGCCCCTCCGCCTGACTCATAGCGACGCCGGCCATTACGTCTTTGCCGGCCAGGACAGCTTCGCCGACAAGGAGGTCCACCTCCAGGTCGCCGGCGGCGTGATTGATTATTGGCTAGTCGGCCGGTCGAGCCAGAAGGACGTGGCGATTAACTGCGTGCACTACGGCCAGGACGCCCCCGGCCACGAAAACGCCTCCCAGCATCGGCTGGAAGAGTTCTTCATCCTCTGCCCCGACCGCTACGGCAGCGGCATCCCCAAGAAGGACAAGATTTGCTTCAAGCTGGGCGTGCCGTCGTTCCGCTTTGACAAAGACAACAACTTCCCGCACGAGGGCGGCCGGACGATCATTGCGCCGTACGTCGCGGCCCTGCGCAGCGGGGATGACTGGCTGGGCGTGGGCACGCTGGAAATCCCCACCAGCGAGTACGGCCTGAACATGACCTTCAAGGACGGCCGGGCCGTCATCGACTTCTTCTACGGCGGCAACCTCCAAATACAGGAAAGCTTCACCTTCCCGCGGATCACGTTTTTCACCCGGGGCGATAAACTCGCCGCCTGCCGGGCCTACGTCGATCGGCTCTACGACCAGGGGCTTGCCCAACCCAACACGCAGTGGCAGCAGGCCTGGGCCGGGCCGATCTACTGCTTCTTCTCCGACCAGATGTACGAGTACCAGACCGACCGCGCCACCGACGACTTCGGCGGCGAAATGACGATGACCGAGAACTACTGCAACGATGCCTTCCTCCAGGAATGCCTGGACTTTCTTGAGGCCAGGGCGATCCCCTACCGCGTCATCATCATCGACTACGGCTGGTTCGTCATGAATGGCCAGTGGCGGCCCAACCAGAAGCGCTTCGCCGATTTCCGCGCCACTATCAAGAAGCTGCAGGCCGCCGGCAAGAAGGTGCTGGTGTGGTATTCGCCCTACTTCGTGGCCCAGGCGTCGAGCAACTACCAGGGCAACCCCGACATCGCCGTGCGCAAGCGAGACGGCAGCCCGTTCTTCGTGGTGCGGCTGGGCAGCGAGGTGAACTACCAGTGCGACTTCACCCACCCGGCCATGCGCGAGATGGTCGCGCGCGACTTCGAGTACATGTTGGGCAGCGAGGGGCTGGACGCCGACGGCATCAAGATCGACTGCACCCACCAGCCGCCGACCATCAACAACCTTTTCCACGACCCCTCCTGGGGCACGGGCGAGATGTTCCATTACCAGGCCGCCAAGTTCATGTACGACCTGGCCAAGCGGATCAAGCCCGACTGCTGCGTCAACAACACCGCCGGCAACCCGTTCTTCAATCGCACCTTCGACCTGCATCGCATTCACGACGCGATGGAGTACAACCTCGACGCCTACGAGGAGCGGGCCTGGGCGGCCTGGTTCTGCCGGGCCGGCGTCAGCGACCTGGACGACTGGCCCAGCTACGATCTCTTCACCGTGCGGGCCAACCTGCGCAAGATCGCCTACGGCTCGCCCTCGCTGTACGCCGCCCGCAAGCGCGGCGGGCAGCGCAAGCCCAAGGTCCCCTGGGGCTATGCCGTATCGGTCAGCGACGAGGAACTCCAGTTGCTCTCGTCGATCTACGAGCTATGCATGAAGGCGCCGGTGTCGCTGGATCAGCAAATCCACATCGACCCCTTCCGCAAGATTTTTAACCGCAAACACACTACGGGCAAGTTGGCCGGCTTCTACGCGGCCACGACGCTGTCGGGCAACCAGGCGGCGGCGGTGTTCGGCGAAGATGCCGCCTGGGTGGTGAGCATCGCCGACATCGCCATTTCCGTGCCGCTGCCGCCGGGGGCGCGGGATGTTTCCGTCCAGATGTTGACGCGCGACGGCAAGACCCAGCCGGTCGAGCAATGTGAAAGCATCGAGGGCGAGGCGGTCTTCAACGCCCAGCGCTGCTGCGGGCCGGTCAGGTTCTACAGGATTGGATATTCGCTGTGAGTGCCAAAGAGCAGAAAATACAATTCACCCGCAGCGGCGGCGACTTCACCGTTGGGGCGGAAGGTTATCGCCTGGATTTCAGCGGCGCGGAGGCAACGGGTCGCATGTTCGACGCCTTCGGCCAGGAAGTGCTGGCCATTTCCTTTGTCCCCCCCGTCAATGGCCAACTACTGGCGGATTTCACAGCCGGCAAGGTCAGCAAGATCGCCAACACGGTAGGAGTCTCCTGCAGGGCCAGCGGCCTGAAGCTCGCGATATGTTTCGGATTTCATGAGCAGGGCTTCACCTACTTCTATCACATCTCAGATATTCCAACTCTGAACTGTTTTGCCCCCGGCACACTCCGCGGCAGCTTCGACATTGCCCACAATTTCGGCCCCGACCTTGAGCGATTCGACATCCCGCGCCGCGTCGCCACGGCGGTCCAGATCAGCTCCCGCCAGGCTGAATACCAGAAGTTCTTCGAGCTGGATCAGGGCAACTACATGATCCCGCCCTACCTGCTGGGGCTGGGCAGACACAACCAGCCGCAGATCGTTGGCGTTGGCTTGCTGGACGTGCCGGAGACGACCATACCCTTCGACGCCAAGGTGACCATTGACCAACTGAACCTCCAGTTCGATTATGGCCAATTTGCGCAGAGCGGGCTTTATGCCAGCCCCCGCGTGGGCGTCTACCTGGCCGACGGGCGAACCGGCCTGCTGGCGGCGTATCGCCAGATGATCCATCTCACCTCCAGGGTCCGCAAGACCCACACGGCGCTGTGGTGGGACGGGCCGATTTACACCACCTGGGGCGACCAGGTCTACAAGAAGCATCTCGAGCAGGGCAAGTTCACCAGCGAGGCAGGCAGCGGGCAATTCCTCTCTGCCGAGCTGGTCGATTCGGCCCTGGAAAAGCTCAAGCAAAATGGCCTGAATCCCTGCACTATCGTGCTGGATGAAGGTTGGTCGACCAACCTGGGCGACTGGCAGGCGGACGATTCGCGCTTCGGCGGATCCCTCGCCCAGTTTATTGATGATAAGCAGCAGGCCGGCTACCGCGTGGTGCTGTATTTCAACCCGTTCCTGGTCAACCCCGATTCGACGCAGGCGGCCCAGCATCCCGAATTCCTGGTCAAGGACGACAAGGGCAAGCTGCGGATGATTACTCACGGCGGAACCAACTACTGCCTGTTCGATTGGACCAACCCGCAGTGCCGCGATTTCATCCGCGACAGAGTTACGCACATGCTGTCGGCGGAAGGGCTGAATGCCGACGGCATCAAGGTCGCCGGAACTAAATACCTGCCCGAACCGGGCGATCTTCTTGGTAGCACAGGCGTCTCGCCTGTGTCGGAAAAACACAAGAAAGACACAGCCGAGACGGCTGTGCTACCAGACAAGACTGCTTCCTATGGCCGCGGGGAGCGGTATCTTTTCAACGTCCTGCGCGACCTGCACGGTTTCGTCAAGGCCGCCAAACCCTCGGCGCCGATCTACCTGGCCTGCATGAACCCATTGTTCGAGCAGTTCTTTGACATCATCCGCCTGGGCAATACCTCCGAGGTCAATCACGACGTGTACGTGCAGCGCAGCGCCACTTGTTCCGCCCTGATGCCCGGCCGGATCATTGACACCGACGACTGGGCGGCCTTCCAGAAGGTCATCGGCGCGACCACCTTCGCCAAGGCCGTCTGCGGCGTGCCCAACATCTTCAGCGCATTTTACCGCGGCGAAGGCCGCTTGAAGGTTCAAGGCGCCATGGGCGGCTGCCCGGTGCGGATCGAGGATGAGCAGTACCGCGTGCTGTCGGCGGCCTGGAAACTGTATGAGTTCTCGCGCGGGGCCGACCGGGGCAATCTGCGGGTTGATTTTGATCGCATGGAGTTCTCCGCCGGCCAACCTGGAGACAAGTGCTTCGTGCGAACATATCAAGGAGCAAACATCCTGGCGGTGTATCGAGGGCGCGATATCTACTTAGCCTCACTGCTCGATGCGAAGGCCATCATCAATCTGCCGAGCGGTTTCGAAATCGAACGCATAGAACGCATCGACCGCGACGGCGCCAAGTCGGACGTCGAGTGGAAAAAGTGCCTGGGCGACAAGGCGATCTTCAAGGCACTTTCCTCGCGGGATCAAACGTACTACTATCAAATTCAGGGAGTGCAATAAGTGGCTGCGCGTTTCACCATCACCGTCATTCTGCGCTCGGACAGGAAAGTCGCGTTCGAGGGCATCGAGCCGGGCAAGGCTTTTTCACAGGAAAAGGACGGCGTCAGATTGGTTGTCGGCGCTGAGTTCCCCGCGCCGGTGACGGCCACCCCCCCCGCCGGCGAACTGGTCAAGAGCGTCGAATACAACCTGTACTCGGACATGCGGAATTACCACAAGGTGATAATTCCCGAGAGCGGCCGCTGGTTCATCAACATGACGCAACTGGTCTCGTTCTGGCGGCACAAGAGCGACTCCGCCGTCAACGACGTGAAGATGCCGCTGTACATTTTCACCGGCCAGGACCTGTGCATGGGCATGGCCTTCGGCGTCATCGGCCCCTGCTACGAGACCGCCTTCAAGACCCTCGAGCCAACGGTCAACCGGGCGCTGATCGCCTTCATGCGCCGGCTGTCGATGCAGATCAAGCGCGGCACCGACGTGTATCCCATTCCCGACAGCGTCGCCAAGCAGAACCGCGACGGGGCCATCACGGAGTACCTGTATTTCCGCACGGATAAGGACATTCCCCGCCAGCCGTGGCTGCTCACCCTGCGGGATTTCGCCAGCCACCAGAAGCGCATCTACAACCTGCCCGACGTCACCAGCGATGCATCGCTGGAATCGCTCTGGTGCAGTTGGACCGACTGGTTCAGCGACGACGTGACCGACGAGGTAATCCTCCGCAGCGCCCGCGAGGGCGTGAAGCTGGGCATCAAGAACTACATCATCGACGACGGCTGGTTCGGCCCGGGCCTGGACAACGATTACAGCGTCGAGCTTAACATCGGGGACTGGCGGCCGGATCCGGCCAAGATCCCGGACATGAGCAAGCTCGTCGCGGGCGTCCGCCAGGCCGGCGGCGTGCCCATAATCTGGTGCGCACCCCACGCCGTGGCGCCAGGTGCCCAGTGCTTCGCCCAGCGCAAAAAACACCTGATCGTGGACGACAAGGGGGAATTGGTGATGACCCCCAACAAGTTCCACTCGCTGTGCTTCATGAACGCACAGGCCAGGCAGATTATGGCCGACATCTGCGTAGGCTTCATCCGCGAGTGGGACTTTGACGGCGCAAAGTACGACCTGTTCAACTGCATTCCCAACGCCCGCTGCTGCTCCAAGGAGCACGACCACGACGCAACCAGCATGGTCGAGGGTCTGGAGCGGACATTGAAGCTCATCGACGAGTCCTGCCGGACGATAAAGCCCGACTACATCGTCGAGCTGAAGCAGAATTACGGCACGCCCTTCCTTTCGCGCTGGGGCACCATGACCCGCGCCGGCGACACGCCCTACAACACCGAGGGCAACTTCCTGCGCACGCTCTACGTGCAAGGCTATACGCCTTTCTCGATCAATGATTACCAGACCATCACCAACGAAGATTCGCCCGAGGCGGCCGCCTGCGTGGTGCTCAAGATGATGGCCGTGGGCATTCCCACCTACAGCATCGACTTTGACCGGCTCTGCCAGGCCAACAAGGATGTGATCGCCCACTACAACAACTGGTACCGCGAGAACCTACCGGCCTTCCGCAACTACCGCGTGCCGCTGGACGGCGAAAACAACGTCTTCAAGATCGCCGCCGACGGGCGCGACTTTTTCTTCCTGGTCAATGACGGCGGCAGTTTCGAGGTCAGCCGGCCGGCGACCATCCTCAACGGGACGTTCAAGACCGACCTGTTCGTCAAGGGCAACGCCGGCAAGGCGAGCGTCACCCTGCTGGACTGCTCCGGCCGGCAGGTCAGCCGCAAGCGCGTGGCATTCAAAGGCTGGAAGCACCTGGAAATGTCCCCCGGCGGCATGGTGCAGATTGACTTCTGACCTGAACTTGTTTTCCCGAACGTGGAGTATTTGATGAAACTGGCACAGCATAGGAGGAAGAAGTTTTCAGGCCCGGCGGGCCGGAAGAGTTTAGCCGGGGGTGGAGCGTCTCGAGCCGAAGGCGAGGGACGCGCAACCCCCGGTCAAAGGCGATCAGGAAGACAGAGCGAGTGCCGTGACACAAAGAGGATGAGATACTTGACTCGCGTTGGCGTGACAGCCCGGGCTCTCCATGCTGATCACGCCATCGGCAGGGAGGAATACCTGGCCAGGAAAGTCACGGCACTGCCTTTGGCTTTGTCGGAGGCCTTCACCGGGGGCTGTACTGCGCCCGGCTGCGCCGTGCTCGTTCCGCCCCCGGCTAACTTCTCGCCGGCCCATTCGGGCCTAGACAATACGATGCGTTGGCCGTTCCGCCATCGGATGGATTCTCTATCCTTGCAAAGGGACTGTATTCGCAGGCCAAGTGCACTTGATTCGCCAGAATCTGGCGGCAACCTCCACTATTGGCTGGTGCGCCTTCCAGCCGGCAAGCGAGATCTTTTTGATATTCTCCGTTTTTCTGTTTGTTTCGGATTTAGGGTTTTTGACAGCGAACAGGTACCGAGTCAGAGGAAACAATGTCCAACTTCGAACCAATCGTGATTCAACTGCTCGATAACGAGTACTGGTGGGGCGGCATCGTGGCTCACGGCCACCAGATGCCCTACGACGCCGGCTCCAACATCCGCGAGGAACTGTTCGGCAACATCTGGGGCAACCAGGCCTGCCCGCTGCTGGTCTCCAGCAAGGGCCGCTACGTCTGGAGCGAAGAGCCCTTCGCTTTCGAGTTCAAGGACGGCCGCCTGACGATCGACAATATCCGCAGCAAGATCGAGCTTGGCGAAGGCCAGGGCAGCCTGCGCGGCTCGTACCTGGCGGCCTGCGGGAAGTTCTTCCCGCCTTCGGGCAAGACCCCCAACGAACTGTCGTTCACGGCCCCGCAGTACAACGCCTGGATCGACATGCTGCGCCACCCCACGCAGGAGAAAGTGCTCAAGTACGCCCAGGCGATACTAGACGCCGGCATGCCGCCGGGGGTTCTGGTAATCGACGACTGGTGGCACCGCAACAACGGCACCTGGCGATTCGACAAGGAGACCTTCCCCGATCCCAAGGCGATGGTGGACCGGCTGCACAAGCAGGGCTTCCTGGTGATGGTGTGGCTGACCGACTACGTCACCCCCGACACCCGCGAATTCCTCTTCCTCAAGGACAAGGGCTTTATCTTTGCCGACGAGAAAAAGGCGCCGCTGATCGAGCGATGGTGGAACGGCTACGGGGCCATCCTGGACCTGTCCAACCCCGGCGCCTTCGCCTGGATGCAGGAGCAGATGGACGAGTTGGTCCGCCAGTTCGGCATCGACGGCTTCAAGCTCGACGGCGGCGACCCCTTCCACTACCGAAACGTCAAGAAAAGCTTCGAGCCGCGAACGCCCAACGGGCACTGCGAGGATTTCGTCCGGCTGGGCATGAAGTACGACCTGGCCGAGTTCCGCGCCTGCTGGAAGTTCGGCGGCCAGCATCTTATGCAGCGCGTCCGCGACAAATACCACGGCTGGAGCGAGGGCGGCTTCGCCGACATCATCCCCTCCAGCCTGGCCCAGGGCATCATGGGCTATCCCTACAGTTGCCCCGACATGGTGGGCGGCGGCGAAGACACCGATTTCCTGTCGCTGGGCACCTCGTTCGAGCAGGAGCTGTTCGTCCGCTGGGCCCAGTGCTCGACCTTCTTCCCCATCATCCAGTACTCCAACCTCCCCAGCCGCGTGCTGGGGGGCGAGCCGCTGAAGATCGTCCTGGAACTGGTTAAACTGCGGATGAAGCTGGGGCCGGAGATTCTCGAGCTGGCCCGGCAGGCCGCCCGAACGGGCGAACCCATCATGCGGTACATGGCCTATGTCTTCCCCGGCGAGGGTATCGAGGCGGTCATAGACCAGTACATGCTGGGCGATAAATACCTGGTCGCCCCCGTGATGGCCAAGGGCGCCACTTCGCGCAAGGTGAAGTTCCCTCACGGAAGCTGGCGGGGCGACGACGGCAACACCGTGACCGGCCCGTGCGAGATGGAGGTCCAGGCCCCCCTTGCCAGGCTGCCCTGGTACGCTAGAGTTTGATTGGATTCAAAGAATTTCGCCGCAGAGGCGCAGAGATCGCAGAGACAAACGCAGAGGACAGAAGAACTTTGTAAGGACAGTCCATAATCGGTGCTTTGGACTTCGTTTCCTGAGTCACGGAGTCGGAGCGCATCTTCTTGTCAGGCCCTGATAACGCCACGCCGGCTTAACAATGAAATAGCTGTGTGCGAATGCAATTACGAATCAAGGCAATTTCCACTATATGATTTTCTCTGCGTTTCTCTGCGGCCTCTGCGCCTCTGCGTAGAATCCTGGTTATTCAAGACTCACTTAGGATTATGAAAATGCTGGAAATTGGTTTGGCCAGGGGCGAGATCACCCCTCACGCCGGCGTCAAGATGGTGGGATTCGGCAAGCGGGTTCAACCCTCGCTGGGGGTGAACGACCCGCTGTACGCCACCGTGCTGGCAGCGACTGACGGCAAGAACTTCGCCACGGTCATTAACTGCGACCTGTTGGGTGTGGGAGACGATTTCACCTCTCAGGTGCGGGAGAAGGTTCTGGCCCTGGCGGGAATCCCCGGCCCCAGCGTGATGATCTGCTGCACCCATACCCACTACGGCCCGCTGATGCCCCGTGTGGAGGCGACCTCGCCCCCTTCGCCAGTCACGTACGAATGGGCCTATCGCGAGAACCTTGCCTTCCAACTGGCCGGCCTGGTGTACGAAGCCAAGGCCAACCTCCAGCCCGCCCGGCTGAGCGTGGGCCTGGGGCAATGCGACATAGGCGTCAACCGCCGCGAGATGACCCCCGACGGCAGGATCATTTTCGGCGAAAACCCGCATGGCCCGATCGACCGGGCGGTGCTGGTCTGTCGTATCGAGACGGCGGCGGGCAGGCCCCTGGCCGCTCTGGTGAATTTCACCGCCCACGCCAACGGCCTGGACGCGCAGGACCGGAAGATCTCCGCCGACTATGTCGGTTGCATGCGCCGAGTGGCCGAGCCCGCCGCCGGCGCGCCCTGCCTTTTCCTACAAGGCGCCGCCGGCAACGTCAGCCTCCGCTCGGCCGAGACCACCTACGCCAATGCCTGCGCGTCGGGCAAGCGGCTGGGAGAGGAAGTGGCGCGGGTATGGGGAACAGCCCAATCGGTCAAGGCGGATTGCGTAGGGATCGTATCTCGCTTCCTCGATCTTCCCGCCTACCGCGGCCTGTCCAGGCAGCACGCCCAGGAGACAATCCGGGAGATCGAGGCCGAATTCGCCGCCGCCCGCCAGGATCCCAAGACCACGCCGGGCCTGATCCAGTGGTACGAGGATCACCTCAAGCGCCTGGCGAGGCTGCGCGACAGTTGGACTGACCCGGCCATTGCCCTGCCGCCGGTCAGGGCGGAATTGCTGGCCTGCCGCATCGGCGAATTGGCCTGGGCCTGCGTGCCGGGCGAGCTGTTTAACGAAATCGGCGTCCAGATCAAGCGGCAATCGCCCTTCAAGCACACGTTCCTGGCGGCGTATGTCAACGGGTACATCGGCTACCTGCCGACGGCCCAGGCCTACTCCGAGGGCGGGTATGAAATCACCCAGGCCTGCAGAGTGGCGCCGGAGGCCGTGGCCATGATGGTGGACAACCTCGCCGCCATGCTGCGGGAAATCTAAAAACGGCCCTGCCTTGATAGGCACGAATCGCTCTTGCCGCCAGGACCGGGCCTAGTAGTCTGTAACAGGAAATTCCACGGGTGGCACAGCCTTTCTAGGCTGTGCGCGCACAGGCTGGAAAGCCTGTGCCACCAAAGAACCTACCCATCGTTTTTGCTGTGACAGACTACTAGAGCGCTTTGCATTACGGTGCAGCTCATTGCTTGCTTGTTTGAGCCTGCGCAAGCAGGCTTTTCTTCTCTTAACAGGCCTCGGCTTTAGCCGGGGTGGCAGAGGCCCAGGATTGTCCTGCTGGAGCCATCCGCCGACGAGCTTTTCGGGGATGATCCAGTTGGCGATGCCGTGGGTTGGACACGCTGACGCTGGATTCTGCAGTATGCGCTCTAAATGGCCCATCGCGACATCGCCAGCGTGGATTTGCCACAAGGCAGGTCGGCGGATGGCGTTGCTCCGGTGAGGGCGACCTGTCACCCCGGCTAAAGCCGGGGCCTGCCAAAAGGCAGAAGCAACCGATGCGTCCCGCCATTCCCATGCCGGCCGCATCCGCCCAA
>PMYM01000053.1 GCA_003171235.1 Phycisphaerales bacterium
GCTACAGGCTTCTGCAAACTGCGATAACCCGGGCGAAATCGCCTCCGGCGCCGGGGGGCCGCGGGCGAAGGGGTTGGTCTAACTTTCGTCCTCAACTGGGGCCAGGGGAAATTCGCCGCCGTCGGAGGGGGCGTTTCCATCGGCCGGTTTCTCATTTCGAACATCCAGGCCGCGGGCCTGGCCCAGCCCCTCAAGCGGATCCTCCGACTCCGCCTGGCGCAACGTGCGGCGGAGCATCTCCAGCAGGGATTCGATCTGGGCGGCCAGTCGGCCGTAACGGGCGGCCGTCTCGGCGCCGGGCTCCTCGCCGGCCAGGTTGGCCAGCCGGGCCTGGACGCGGAACAGCCAGCTCGCCGCCTGCTGGCGGTTGCGCGGGGAAATCGACGGGCCCACCTGTCGCAACTGGTGAGTGATCCGGGGCAGGGCCTGGGTGTCTTTTTCCACGTGCAGCATCTGGCGGCGCAGGACGAGTTTGCGCAGCTCCGCGGGAACTTCGCCGCGGTCGCTCCAGGCGGTGCCCAGGCAGAAGGTGCAGGGTTCCACCGTCAGGCCGTCGCAGGCCGGGCAACTGAAGCGGTCCACCGTGCCGGCGCCCTTGCAGGTCCGGCAGATGCTGGCGCCGTCCTGGCACATGAAGCATTGACGGTGGGCGAAGGCCGATACCACGGCCGACAGGCTGGTATCGCTCAGCGAGGTTTGAACCGCCTTGAGCAGGCCCAGCAGGGACATGCCGGAGGCGGCGCGGCGCAGCAGCAGATACGAGGTGCAGATCGGCTCCACCCGGCGGCCCTCCACCGCCAGGCGCAACTGCTCCATGGCCTGGGAGAAGCCCTCGGGGTCTTTGGGGCCGGGCGCGGCCGGGTGGGCGGAATTAGTCTGGGCGCACATGCGGCACCTGCCTTTCGGCGAATGTTGCAACGACGAGATGACAACTGGGTCGGCTGGCCGGATAGAAGTGATATATGAGGCCGATTGCCGCGATACGCCGGCCGGTCCGACTTCTGCATTTATAGTAGCCACCAGCCCCGTTCTGGGCAAGAGGACAAATGAACGTCCTGCAACATTTTTGTCCGGCTGCCTGGCTTGTCCCCGGCCGGACTTGCCACGGCCTTGACAATCGCCGCCGGCTCGGCGCTAATCCCGGCGGAAAAGAGGTCGCTTTATGAGATGGTTGCCGTGGATAGCGGTGCTGTTTGGGCTGGGGGGCTGCAGTGGCGAGTTTGTCCTGACGGCCCCGGACGTGGTGGCCCTGCCTGAGCAGAATACGGCCATGATAGTCCGCCTGCAGCGAAGTGAACTGGGCCGGTATGCCCCCCCCTGCGCCGATGTCTGCCTGACCGTGCGCCTGGGGCAGGGCCAGTTGCAGGCCGCCCGCACCGACAGCGCCGGCTACGCCGTTCTATATCTGGCCGGCGCCCAGCCCGGCCGGTACGGCTTGGAGATCGAGCACGTGGACCTCACGGGCGACCGCGCCCTGGGCAAGAGCAACCTGTACGTCCTGGCGCCAGACAAACCCATAACCGCCGTGGACCTGGACTCGCTGCCGCGCAGCGGCCTGGCCGGGGCCGATGCCGCCGCCGCCCTCCGCCGCCTGGAGGGCAAGACCCAGTGGATCTACGTCACGCAGGAGTTTGCCCAGTCGCCCGCGCAGGCCCGCCGGTGGATGGCGGCCTTGAACTACCCCGACGGGCCGGTGGTGCCGGTCCGGCGATGGGCGTTGATGCAGAATGCCGGGACCGGGCAGACCATTTCCACCCTGCGAAATCGACTTCCCTTGCTGACCTACGGGCTGGCGGCTGACCAGGCCGGCACGCGCACCCTGAAAGCCGCAGGCCTGCAAGTCCTGTACGTGGGCAAGGCCCCCCCGCCCGTGGCCGTGTACGGGCGATTTGCCTACTGGAAAGACCTCGACCTTGCAGCCACGGCGGCGCCCGCCGCCAAGGCCCCGGCGGCTTCGCAACCGGCCACCGCGGCGGCAAGTTCCCAGCCGGCCAGCAGGGAAGGGCCACAGGAATGAACCACAAAGCACACAAAGGTCACAAAGATTTTGCCCATGCCTGATGAGCCGCGGAACATCCTGGTGATGCTGCCCAACTGGGTGGGCGACGCCGTGATGTTCACCCCGTTGCTGCGCCAGCTTCGCCGGCAATTCCCGCAGGCCCAGATGACCCTGGCTGGGCGGGCGGGGCCGGTGGCGGTCCTGCGGCCAAATCCCTGGACCGACAAACTGCTGGTCGCCGCCGCCCTGGCGGACTTGTGGCGCCTGCGGGAGCGGGGGTTTGACCTGGCGGTGCTGGGCCCCAACAGTTTTCGCGCCGCCCTGGGGGCCTGGCTGGCCGGAGCGCGGCGGCGGGTGGGCTATGGCCGCAACGGCAGGGGGCTGCTGCTGAGCGAGGCCCTCCAGCCGCCCCGGCAGGCAAAGGGCGAGTTTGCCATCGTTCCCGCCATTGACTATTACCTTGGCCTTGGCCGGGCGCTGGGCTGCCAGGCCGACGATCGCCGCATGGAACTGCAGATCGACCCCCAGGATCAGCAGCGGGCCGGCCGACTGTTGGAGCAGGCGGGCTTCGACCCGGCCAGGCCGCTGGCCGTGCTGAACCCGGGCGGCTCGTACGGCACGGCCAAACTTTATCCCGCCGGGCGATTCGCCGCCGTGGCCGACGGCTTGGCCGACCGGTTGGGTTTCCAGATCGTGATCAACGCCGGCCCCGGGGAGCAGGCCATCGCCCAGGCCATCCAGCAGGCGATGGGGCGCCCGCCGCTGCTGGACCTGGCGGCGGTGGGCAACTCGCTGGGGTTGCTCAAGGCCATCATCGCCCGCTCGAGCCTGGTCGTCACCAACGACACCGGGCCGCGCCATATCGCCGCCGCCCTGGGCGCCAACCTGGTGACCATTTTCGGCCCCACCGACCCCGGCCGGACCGAGCTGTACTATTCGCGCGAGCGCATCGTGCGGGTCGATCTGCCCTGCTCCCCTTGCCAAAAAAAAACCTGCCCGCTGGCGGAGGAAAAGGGCCGCCACCGCTGCATGCTGGCCATCTCGCCGGAGATGGTGCTGGCGGCGGCCGGGGAAATGGGCAGGTAACTGAGGTCATCCGACAATTCAGCCCCGGATTGGGCGGTCGTTCTCAGCCCAGGGTGCAGCGCAGTTCAACCCTGAGTAGAGATCGGAAATCAGAGGCAGTGCCATGATCGGCCAAGAGAATTGGTCCGGCCTGCCGAGGGTGTGATTTTCAGGAGGTGTTGCCGCCGGATTGCGCGAGGGGGACGGCACGCAAATTCCTCGAAACAACCGAGGAATCAGCGTGCCCTACATTCTGGTTGCGGGGAACATTGCGTGGTTGCTGCGCCGCGCTTCGCAACCCACGCCACCCTTGACCAATCACGCCAGGGGCTCCTTGGGGTTCCGCGGCATCATCCCCGGCTTAGGCGGGAATGCCGGATGAACCGATTTTTCTGTTTCCGCCCGAGGCGTCATGTATAATGCTGCCTCAAAAACCGCCGGAGGGCCCCGGCATGTTTTGTGCAGCCAAACCCCCGATCTTCAGCCAGCGTGTCAATCCGGGCTGGAAGGCCGATCAAGGGGCGCGGGCGCGGAGGCCGGGCCCAAGGCGGTCAATCCCGTATGCCAGCAGCATGCAATAAAGATAACTGATTCTGCGCCGGCAGGCCGGCGCCAAGGACGGCAAGAGGACTATGGCAAAGCACATTTTCGTCACCGGCGGCGTGGTAAGCAGCCTGGGCAAGGGCATCACGGCGGCATCGCTGGGCATGCTGCTGGGGCGGCGCGGCCTGAAGGTGGCCATGCAGAAGTTCGACCCCTACCTCAACGTCGATCCGGGCACCATGAACCCCTACCAGCACGGCGAAACCTACGTCACCGACGACGGGGCCGAGACCGACCTGGACCTGGGCCACTACGAGCGCTTCACCGGCATCCCCACCAACCGCTCCAGCAACTACACCAGCGGGCGAATTTATTCCAGCGTCATCGCCAGGGAGCGGCGGGGCGACTACCTGGGGGGCACGGTGCAGGTGGTGCCGCACGTGACCGACGAGATCAAGGCCGCCATCCGCAGCGTCGCCACTGGGGCCGACGTGGTCATCACCGAGTTGGGCGGGACGGTGGGCGACATCGAGGGCCTGCCCTTCCTGGAGGCCATCCGCCAGTTCGGCCTGGAGGAGGGCCGCCAGAACGTGCTGTACGTGCACGTCACCCTGATCGTCTCGGTGCGGGCCGCCGGCGAAATCAAGACCAAGCCCACCCAGCACAGCGTGCAGAAGCTGCGCGAGATCGGCATCAGCCCGGACGTGCTGGTCTGCCGCTGCGAAAAGCCCCTGGACGAAAGCTACAAGCAGAAGATCTCGCTCTTCACCAGCGTGGAGCGGCGGTGCGTCATCGAGGAGCCCGACGTCACCAGCACTATCTACGAGGTGCCCTTCCAGTTCATCCAACAGGGGCTGGACGACCTGATCGTCAAGCGGCTGGGCCTGCAGGCGGGTCCGCGCCGGCTGGGCCCCTGGCCGCGGATCATCCAGGCCATCCGGAACCCGCGCTGCCAGGCCCTCATCGGCGTGGTGGGCAAGTACAGCGAACTGCAGGACGCGTACAAGAGCATCTACGAGGCCCTGGATCACGGGGCCGTGGCCCACCGCTGCAAGGTGCGCGTCAAGCGCGTGCTGGCCGAGGAGGTCGAGCGCGTCGGGCCGGCCAAGCTGCTGGGCGACGTGCAGGGCATCCTGGTGCCGGGGGGCTTTGGCCTGCGGGGCATCGAGGGCAAGATCGCCGCCATCCGCTACGCCCGCGAGCGGCGCGTGCCCTTCCTGGGCCTGTGCCTGGGCATGCAGTGCGCGGCCATCGAGTTCGCCCGCAACGTCTGCGGCCTGGCCGGGGCCGACACCACCGAGAACCACCCCGACTGCCCCCATCCCGTCATCAACCTGATGGACCAGCAGAAGAGCGTCACCCAGAAGGGGGGCACCATGCGGCTGGGGGCCTGGCCCTGCCGGCTTAAGCCCGGCAGCCTGGCCCGCGCCGCCTACAGGACCACCCTGGTCCGCGAACGCCACCGCCACCGCTACGAATTCAACAACGATTACCGGGAGATATTCCAGGAAAAGGGCATGGTCTTCTCCGGCCTCAGCCCCGACAACACGCTGGTGGAGATCATCGAGCTCAAGGGCCACCCCTGGTTTTTGGCCGTGCAGTTCCACCCCGAGTTCCGTTCGCAGCCGATCAAGCCGCACCCGCTGTTCGCCGACTTTATCGGCGCCTCACTGGCCGACGGACAGAAACACAAGGCCGCCCGGCGCCGGAAGACCCGGGCCAAGTGAACCCAGGCCTGACTGCAAGGACGCCAACCGACGTGCCCAAGCGAACCGACATCCACAAGGTCCTGATCATCGGGGCCGGGCCCATCGTCATCGGCCAGGCCTGCGAGTTCGACTATTCCGGCGTGCAGGCGTGCAAGGCCTTGCGCGAGGAAGGTTACGAGGTGGTTCTGCTGAACTCCAACCCGGCCACCATCATGACCGACCCGGAGACGGCCGATCGCACCTACATCGAGCCCATCACGCTGGAGATGCTCCAGGCCATCCTGGAGCGGGAGAAGATCGACGCCCTGCTGCCCACCCTGGGCGGGCAGACGGCCCTGAACCTGGCCGTCCAGGCCCACGACAGCGGGCTTTTGGCCAAGTACGGCGTGCGGATGATCGGGGCCACGGCCCAGGTCATCCACAAGGCCGAGGACCGCGACCTGTTCAAGACCACCGTCGCCGCCGCCGGCGTGCCCTGCCTGCGCAGCGAGCTGGTGGGCGACATGATCGCCGCCCGGCGGGTGCTGGCGGAGCTTGGCCTGCCGGTGGTCATCCGGCCATCCTTCACCCTGGGCGGCTACGGCGGGGCGGTGGCGTACAACCTCGAAGAGTTCGAGGAGCAGGTGCTGATGGGCCTGCAGAACAGCCCCGCACACACCGTGCTGCTGGAGGAGAGCGTCATCGGCTGGAAGGAGTTCGAGCTGGAGGTAATGCGCGACGCCAAGGACAACGCCGTCGTCATCTGCTCCATCGAGAACCTCGACCCCATGGGCGTACACACCGGCGACAGCATCACCGTCGCCCCCATCCAGACGCTCACCGACCGCGAGTACCAGCAGATGCGCGACGCCGCCCTGACGATCATCCGGGCAATCGGGGTGGAGACCGGCGGCTGCAACGTGCAATTCGCCGTGCACCCCCAGACCGGGCGCATGGTGGCCATCGAGATGAACCCGCGCGTCAGCCGNNACGCCGGCCTGCTTCGAGCCGACAATAGACTACTGCGTGGTCAAGGTGCCGCGCTTCACCTTCGAGAAGTTCCCAGCCGCCCAGGACCTGCTGACGGTGTCGATGAAGTCGGTGGGGGAGGTCATGGCCATCGGGCGGACCTTCAAGGAGTCGCTGCAGAAGGCCCTGCGCGGGCTGGAGATCAAGCGCTTCGGCCTGGGGGCAGACGGGCGCGGGCCGCGCTTCGACCAGGTCGAGCCGGCCCTGCTGCGGCACAAACTGGCCACGCCCAACAGCGAGCGGATCTTCTACATCCGCCTGGCCTTCCAGCGGGGCATGAGCGCGGCCGAGGTGCACGAACTCACGCGGATCGACCCCTGGTTCCTGGACAACATCGCCGAAATCGTCGAGGAAGAGGCCAAGCTGGCCGGCACGCGCGACGGCCAGGCCCCGGGCGCCGGTAAACCCGACGGGCAGGCACCGCTGGAACTGCACCTTACCGACGAGCAACTCCTCCAGGCCAAGCAGATGGGTTTCTCCGACGTGCAGATCGCCCACTTGGCCGGCAGCAACGAATTGGCCGTCCGCAACCGGCGCAAGCGCTCGGGCATCCACGCCGCGTACAAACTGGTGGACACCTGCGGCGGCGAGTTCGAGGCCCTCACCCCGTACTACTACTCCACCTACGATCGCCAGAACGAGACGCAACCCGACGCCTCCGGCGGGGTGATGATCCTGGGCGGCGGGCCCAACCGCATCGGCCAGGGGCTGGAGTTCGACTACTGCTGCGTGCACGCCAGCCAGGCCCTGCGCGGCATGGGCCTGACCAGCGTCATGGTCAACTGCAACCCCGAGACCGTCTCCACCGACTACGACACCTCTGACCGGCTGTACTTCGAGCCGTTGACCCTGGAGGACGTGCTGGAGATCGTGCGGCGCGAGCGGCCCCGCGGCCTGATCGTTCAGTTCGGCGGGCAGACGCCCCTGAACCTGGCCGAGGGCCTGGCCGCCGCCGGCGTGCCCATCCTGGGCACCAGCCCCGCCTCCATCGCCCGGGCGGAAGACCGCCAACAGTTCTCGGCCATGATTACCAAGCTGCGCCTGCGCCAGGCCGAAAACGGCATGGCCTCCAGCATCGACCAGGCCATCGCCACCGCCGAGAAGATCGGCTACCCGGTCATGGTCCGCCCCAGCTACGTGCTGGGCGGGCGGGCCATGGAGATCATCTACAATCGTGAGGAACTGAAGCGATTCGCGGGCGTGGCCCTGGAGGCCAGCGACGGGGCGGCCGTGCTCATCGACAAGTTCCTGGAAGAGGCGGTCGAACTGGACGTGGACGCCGTCTGCGACGGCCAGGACGTTTACATCGCCGGCATCATGGAGCACATCGAGTACGCCGGGGTGCACTCGGGCGATGCGGCCATGGTGCTGCCGCCTCACCGCCTGCCGCGCGACGTGGAGGCCGAAATCCGCCGCGCCACCCGCGAAATGGCCCTGGAACTGGGCGTCCGCGGGCTGATGAACGTGCAGTTCGCCGTGCAGGGCCGGACGGTCTTCGTGCTGGAGGTGAACCCCCGCGCCAGCCGCACCGTGCCCTTCGTCAGCAAGGTGACCGGCGTGCCCATCGCCAAGGTGGCCACGCGCGTCATGCTGGGCCAGACGCTCGCGTCAATGGGCCTGGACAAGCCCGCCGAGCCGCTGCGGCACGTGGGGGTGAAGGAGTCGGTCTTCCCCTTCAACCGCTTCCCCGGCACCGACGCCATGCTCGGCCCGGAGATGAAGTCCACCGGCGAGGTCATGGGCATCGACAGCGACTTCGGGCTGGCCTTCGCCAAGAGCCAACTGGCCGCGGGCGTGCGCCTGCCGCTCTCGGGTGTGGCCTGCGTGTCCATCCGCGACGCCGACAAGGAGGCCATGCTGCCGATCATCCGCCGGCTCAAGGCCATGGGCTTCGACATCCTGGCCACCGGCGGCACCAGCGAGTATCTCAACCGCCACCGCGTGCCCAACACGCCGATTCATAAGGTTGACCAGGGCCGGCCGCACATCGTGGACGCCATCAAGAACGGCCAGATCGATCTGATCATCAACACCCCCTCCGGCCGGCGCCCGCGCGCCGACGAGGCCGCCATGCGCATCGCCGCCGTTGCCCACGGCATTTCACTGGTGACCACCGCCACCGCCGCCGAGGCCGTGGTCGAGGCCATCGCCGCCCTTCGCTCCGGCCGGCCCGACGCCCGCACCATCCAGGAATACCTCAACTGCTGATTGCCAATTGCCAATTGCCAATTGTCAATTCCGGGTGGCATGGTCACGCTGCTTTTCGCGTGACCATGTTTAGCCTTCTGACAGAGAGAGGCTCTTACCTCTTGGGCATGCATCAGGGTTGCTAGAGCAGTTTTCACAAATCA
>PMYM01000198.1 GCA_003171235.1 Phycisphaerales bacterium
CCGGCCGTGTTGGGCAGCAGCGTGTAGCGGGACAGGTCCAGGAAGTCCAGGATGTTGCGCCCCTGCTTGTCGGTCATGCGCTCGCGGCGGACCGCCACCGTGACCACCTGGCAGAGGGTGGCGGCCAGGGCCTCGCGCATGAGCTCATAGGTGGCGTACTTGCCCGTGCCGACAAAGAGACGGGAGGAGAAGGAGAATTTACCTATGTTGATGCTGTCCATTTCTGCAGATTCCTTCTGTGTTCAATTTTCAATTGTCAATTGTCAATTGACAATTCCTAGCCGCCTCCCACGAGGGTGACGATTTCCAGGCAGTCGCCTTCGTGCAGGGGCGTCTGGGCGAAGTCGGCCCGCCGCACCAACTGGCCGTTGCGCTCCACCGCCACCCGCCGCGGGGCAAGGGCCAGCGCCGACAGCAGCGCCTCCAGCGTGGCCCCGTCGCCGATAGTCTGCGGCTGTCCGTTGACCGTCAATTGCACGATAGCCTCTCCACATATTCGCCCGGCCGGGTGGCGTGGTCACGCTGCTTCTTGCGCGACCATGTTGTATGGCCGGGACGTGGTCACTCAAAAGAAAATGTGACCATGCCACCCATCAGGATGAGATTGTATCGCGCGGGGGGATACACGAGCAACGCCGTAGACACGTAACGGCCGGTTCCGCTCCAAGTCTGGATTGTGGCATGGTGGCCGTGGGCGGCGCACTATGTCCGGCCGCGGAGCGTCGTTTTTCCACGTAGGAAGAGTATCCCTTATCAAAACGGACTGGTTGATTATCGCACCAAATGCAGCCGCATAGCGGCGTCTTGCTTAGAGCGGTTTAAGATTGGGTGGCAACATCATGAGCGGAAAGCGCTTCCGGCCTGCACGCACAAATGGAAACACACCTGGCGAGGGTTGAACGGCCCCTACAGGGTCAGGGGAGGATCTGGGCAAATGCAGAGCGACGCGGGGAGAGGCTCATCCAGGCCCGACAGGGCCGGCAAGAATTTAGCCGGGGGTGGAGCGGCCCGAGCGAAAGCGAGGGACGCGCAGCCCCCGGTAACGGCCTGGGCAATGGGCCGGAGGCAGTGGCCTGACCGGCCAAGGGGCTCGCTCTTCCTGCCGATGCTGTGATTACCCTGGAGGGATCGGATGCAACAAAGTTGCACGCCGTACATTTGGCTCAATTCCCAGAAGCTCATCACACCATCGCGAGCAAGATCAACTTCGCGTGCAGGTCCAGCCGTTCGCTCTGGCCGTCCCGATGCCATTTTCCGGGGGCTGCGCTGCGCCCGGCTGCGCCGTGCTCGCTTCGCCCCCGGCTAAATTCTTTCCGCCCCTCCGGGACTTGCTTTTGGGACTTCTGAATTATGTGGCATGGGCATCTTGCCCATGCGTCGCACGGCCGTCTCGGCCGTGCACAAATCTTTGTCGTCCAAAGAGCGCGGGCAAGATGCCCGTGCGACGCATGGCCGAGACGGCCATGCCACGTTGGATTATTCAGCGGTCCCTTTTTCGAATAGCTTGCCATGACCGGGGGTGCCCAGGCCCGCAGGGCCGAAGGGTTTTAGCCGGGGGTAGAGCGGGCAGGACATCCTTCATGATTTGTGAGGCCCGAAGGGCCGAAAGAGTTTAGCCGGGGGCAGAGCGGGCAGGACAGCCTTCATGATTTGTGAGGCCCGCAGGGCCGGAAGAGTTTAGCCGGGGGTGTAGCGGCCGAAGCGCCAGCGCAGGCCGCGAAACCCCCGGTAACGGGTCACCTGAGTGAGCAAAGGCAGTGCCGTGATCCGCCAAGGGGTTTGGTCCAACCTGCCGATGGCGTGATGTTCTGGGAGAGGTCCGGCACGCAGATTACTCGCCTTCGGCGAGCAATCGGCGTGCCCTACGGACTTAAGTAAACCTCCTGCACTAATTCTCCACGCTGTTTTTTCCCGAACCCGGCGCCCAACGAGAGTTATGACCTTCCCAGGTACTGCTTGGCCTGGGCCTGAATCCAATTGTACTGCCGCGGCCACGTGCCTTCGGATATCTGGCGATAGATGGCCTTGGCCTCTTCGGTGCGCCCTTGCTGTTGCAGGAGTTGGGCCCGATCCCAAAGTATCTGGGCGTTGGTCTTCTCGCACTCGAAGGCCGAGGCGTATGCCCGGTCGGCCAGGCCGAAGGCGCCTTGCTGCTTGAGTTGCCCGGCCAGGCTGGCCCACGGGGCGGCTTCGTTGGGCTTGTCGGCCAGCGGGGTGGTCAGATATTCCCAGGCCAACTCCTCCTGGCCGAGGGTCTGGAAGATGCGGGCGGCGTACTGGCAGGCCTGAGTGTCGTCGGGATCCATCGCCCGCCAGCGGTCGGCCGCCCGGATGACCTTGGTAGTCAGTTCCCCGGAGGCCTGCGATTGCAGCGTGGCCAGGGCCTGGGTCAGTTGCTCGTAGCGGCCAAGCAGCGTGCCGAAGTCGTTCCGCAGGACTTGCAGGTTGATCAGGCCGGGCGCCTGGGCGTACTCCAAGTCCATCGCCTTTTCCTGCCGGGCGAGGGCTTCGGCCGTGCGGTTGCGGGCGCTGGAAACCTGCGCCGCCAGCCGCCACAGGACCGAACTCCCGGAGCACTCCGTATCTTCCAGCAGGCCGGCCAGCAGGCTATCGGCGCGGGCGTAGTTGCCGCCGCGATAGAGGAACTCCACCGCCGCCAGGGTCACCGGCAGCTTTTGCTTGGCTTCCAGGCCGTCCAGGGCCAGGTTCAGCAGGTCTTCGGCTATGGGTGGGTCGCCCAGGGCCACGCACTGGCTGGCCAGGATAACCACCTCGCCGCGACGGTCCTTCTTGACCAGCCGCTCGGCGGCCTGGTGCATGTACTGCGACCAGACCGGGTCCGGGCCGGCGGTCAGGGCATTGCGGAAGTCGCCGTCCACCCGCGGCAGCAGATCGTTGGCCAGGGCCTCGTCAAAGAGCTCCTGGAACAGGGCACGCGCCTTGGGGGCGTCGTTGCCCGATTTGTAGAGCCACCTTGCCGCTTCATAGCGGGCGGCGTAGTTGAATCCGTCGGTACGGGCGAATGCCTTGGCGCAGGCCTCGGTCATGGCCTGGCAGTACTGGGCGTCTAGGTTGTAGTTGCCCATGACGGTCAACAGGGCATAGGCGTGGGCGGGGGACTTGCAGTCGCGGATGTACTCGTAAGCCGTGTCACGCTGGGCCTTGCGGGCCTTCTCATCGCCGTTGCCCAAGCCGCCGCCGCCGTTCCAGCGGTAGTACAGCGTGCCGAAGTTCCACAGTTGGCTGACGAAGTCATCGCCCTTGTATAACTCGGCTTCGCCGCGATTGCCGCCGCGGCGAACCCACTGGGCGGTATCTTCCACGTACCTGGCCAGGGGCGAGCCGGGATGATCCCGTGTCGGGTCGATATACACCTTGCTTCCGTCCACGTCCAGGACGATGTCGGCCTGTTTGCCCTCCGGCGAGGTTGCGACCGGGCCGGCCCATTGTCCGCAATTGGTCAGCAGCAGCGTCAGGAAGCCCAGCCGCCGGTCGCCCTTGGCGAAAAACCGCTTCTGAATCAAGCGGAGGGCCTCGGTGTTTCGCTCGCAGGTATATGCACCCAGCATGGCCAGGGCGTCGTCGCTGGACCAGTCTTGGTACCTGCCATCCTGGGGGCGCTTGGCGGCCTGATAAACCTGGCTGCTGGTGCGGAAGGGCAGGGGCAGAACGACCAGGTCCTTGTCCACCTCCATCGAAGGGGCATCGGCCTTGGCCAGGGCGAAGGTGCGCTTGTCAACGACCTTGCCGTTGCCGTCCAGGTTGGTCACCTGGCCATCTGCCGAGTAGGTCTGGCGGGCCAGGAGCTTGCCACTGGGCATCTCGCTCAGGCGACGTTCCGCCAGGCGGCCATCCTTGAAGACCATCTCCAACTGCACGTAGGGCTGGGGCTTGCCGTCGGCGTCCTTGGCCTCTTTGGCGCCGATGGGGACGACGGCGACGGTGTTCTTGTCGGTCAGCAGCACGTCGCAGCCTAGGGCCAGGTCGTCCGCCGGGGGCGCCAGCATGGGCAGGAGCGACTGGATTGTCCGGCGGTGGAAACGGCTTAGGGTCCGCTTTGCCCCCAGGCCGAGTTCGTCGTAGATGTGGTAGAGCGCCCCGCCATCGCAGATGACCTGTTCCTTCAGGCCGTATTCGTTGAGCCGCCGGTAAACGCACCGGCCGGCGCCGTCGAAGCGGACGCTGTACGCCCGTTGCGAACCCTCGGGCGCGATCTGGGCCGCTTGCCAGCCGGCGGCGCGGGCGGAGTCGATCAGGGCTCTGGCCCCTTCGTCAATCCGGCCCGTAGCGACCGGCTTATCGGCCTTGGCCTCGGCCTCGGCTGCGGCCTGAATGTCATCCCAACTGGTGTTCATTCCTTCGGCGTACATCAGCAGGTCGGTGTAAAGCCTTTGGTCGTTGCTGAAGTTGGGACGCTGGTAGAGGGTGTATTGCGGAGAGTAGCCCTGCGACAGCCGCCAGAGTGCGTCGCCGGCTTGGTAGTCGAGCTTTTCCTTCCCCTCCAGCCGCTTCAAGTCGACCCATAGGCTATCCTGAAGGTCGCTTGTCCATTTTAACCTGTCCAACTCGGACCTGCGGCCCAATTGCCGTTTGAAAAAACTATCGTCGGTTGCGAAATCGAAGGAGATGCCGCGCGCCGTGAAATTGGGCATTCCAGGCGACAGTTCTCTGAGCGAGAGGGCACCGCCCATACCTATTCCGCCTGAATCGCCGCGGCCTTCGCTGACCCACAGGTCTCTCCTGGCCTCTTTAGAGAAGTCCAGTCCGAGCGGTTGACGCAGGGAATCTGCCGGACTGAGAAGCTGTGGTCTCCCCATCGTCCCTGCTGTCGTGAATACCGCGGGAAGTGCCTCGGAAACGATGGGGAGTCGGTTCCTTTCAACAAAGCCGGAAGTATCGAGCAATTGTTTACTGAATTGTCCTGAGAACCTCGCGCCGAAGCGGCCGTGTGTAAACACGGCGTCCGTATATCGCCCCTCTCGTTGTTTGTCATACTCCCAATAATAGTCGCCGTTGTTGTACGAGGGGTAGGTCAGCATCTGCCACACGGTGGTCGTCTGGCCGGCGTAGGGGGAGTAATTCTGATAGTAGAGCATGTTCGGCGGGACGCGCAGGTAGATGGTCTGCAGCACCTGCTGGGCGGTGGGCTTGGCGTCGCCGGCGGCGGCGGAAGAGGCGTTGACCTGCCGGCCGGGTTCCAGCTCGGTGGCCACCTTGATCTGGGCGGGGGCGGGGTACATGGCCCAGTGGTCCTTCCGGCCGCGATCGACATTGTACTGCGTGTACATGGCGTCGTTCTCCAGCACCAGCAGCGAGGTGAACGGCGACATGACGTACATGGCCTTGGACAGCTCGACAATCTTGTTATGGTTTTCCTGCGCCCCGGCCGCCAGCAGACGGTCGATCTCCAGCTTGGCCCAGAAGCGCGGCAGGTAGTCGGCCTGGGGGATTGACTGGCCAACGTCGATCTCCCGCGACCAGTCCTGGCCGTTGAGCGAGCCGTTGATGGTTACCTTGGCCGGCGGCGAGTCGCCCATCTTGTACCGCGCGACCACGCAGATCTCCTCGCCCTCGGAGATCGAATCGGCGAAGCTGAGGAATTCCAGTGACTCTGGTGGAACAGGTTTGGAACCTGTTCCTGGCACAGGTTGCAAACCTGTGCCACTGGAAACTCGGATGTCCATCAGCCTGGGAGCGTTGAGCGTGCTGGAAAGCTCGCCGGCTTTCCAGGCGATGTTCTCGTCGGGGTTGATCAGGCAGAAGAAGCCGCCGGTCCGCCCGGCTGCTTCCTTCATGAACTCCCGCGAGAACCGCTTGCCCACGCCCACGCCCACGTAGCGCGAGCCCGGCGGGATGAGCTTGACCAGGTCCGCCGTCTCGCGTTTGCCCAGCACGGCGATGCCGCCGCCCACGTACACCAGGTGGGCGTTTTCCCCTTCTCGAAGGAACTTTGCCGAGGCGGACAATGCACCTTCCAGGTCCAGCGCCCCCACCAAGTGGGTCGTTTCCATGAACTTGACGGCCTGCTCGACGGCGGCCGGGCTGACGGGCAGGTACTCATCCGCCAGCGTGCGCACGTGCGTGCCGGCCGAAAGGACGGCGAAGCGGTCGCCCGGCTGGGCGTTGCCCAGCAGGGTCTTGATGATGTCGATCTGGGCCCGGGCCAGCAGCGGCTGGCGGTCGCCGGAAGATTCAAACAGGAACACCCAGTCGCGCCGCGGGGGCGGCCGGTCGGCCTGGACGTTCTTGTCCGCCAGCACCGGGCGGTAGCGCAGCATCAGGTACTCGTAGCCCTCCTGCCGGGTGCGGGAGAAGCGCTCGAATTCGGTGGCGGCGGCCTGGGGGTCGGCATCGTCCATCTCGAGCGCCACGTCATCGATGGGGCGGACCTGCTGGGCCTGGGCGTCCAGCAGCAAGTCGGCGTTTTCGTAGGTGTCAGTGAGATCGCGGTTACAGGCCCACTTGGCTGGTCCTCCGCCGACGAGGCGGGCGTGGAACGACCAGTTGTCCACCAGCGGCATGGAGTGCCCGCCGGGGAAGCGATAGGACATGTGGCCGCCCAGGCTGTCCAGCCGCTGGGCGTAGGAAAGGATGATGCGTTTCTCCTGCCGGCCTTCCAGGGGGAAGACGCGCATCTTGAAGGTCGAGCCATCGACCCATTCCAGCAGGGCCGGGTCGCGCCGGGTGTACATGATGTCTTCGAAGACGTAGCGGGCGTGCTCGCGTTCGGCCATGCCGCCTTCCATGAGCTTGCCGTCGACGTACATGGCCAGGCGGCTGATGGAGGCGTCCGGCGGCAGCGGGAAGTAGAAGGTGCCTTCCAGCCGGCTGTACAGATGGTTGAAGTAGGTCTGATCGATGGTGGTGCGGGCGAAGCCGTCTTCAATGTGCACGTCGACGTGGTACTGGCGCAGCGACAGCCGGGCCTCCTGGCCGTTGGGGTCCAGGGCCAGCAGGGCGCCGCCGCAGTATTCGCTTTGGGGAACCAGGGGGGATTCGGCCGCGGCCACCAGGTCGCGCGTCCACTCCAGTTCGGCCGAGGCACGGGGGATCTGGGCGATCTTGTCCCCATCGGAGGCTATGGTCAGTTGCCGCCCGGCGTAAAGCAGGCCGGCATAGTCTGACACGGCCACCTTGCCCTGCGTGACCAGCACGTTGGTGACGTCCCGGTCGTGCCGCACGTCGAACTTGGTGCCCAGGGCCGTGACGCTTCGGCGCGGGGTGCTGACGACGAAGGTTGCTTTGCCGGCGGCATGGGCATCTTGTGCATCCGCCGTTTTCTCATGCCGCGGGCTGACCTCGACGAAGATCTCGCCCTTGGCCAGGCTGACGCGGCGTTCGCCGTCGATGGCCAGTCGGGTGTCCTGGTTGACGTACAGCACCGAACCGTCGGCCAGGCACACGCGGCGGCGCTCGCCATGCTTGGTCTGGATGGTCGAACCTATCGGCTCGGGCTTGGCTGCCGGAGCGGGCGGGTGCGGCCAGGCAACCAGGCCGTTGTCACCCACATGCCCGAAAGGCGATATCTCGTTCGACGCCGCCGGCGGGGTTGGATTGTCCGACGTCACCAACGTGCTGGTCACCCAGGGCAAGATCGCCAACTGGCCGGGCCGGCGGGGCTTCTGCTGGGCCACCATGAAGATCACAGTGCAGACTATGGCCAGCACCGCGGCCGCTATCCCCGACCGAATGAAAAACCGCCGGACTGGGGCATGCAGCACGGCGGGTTTGGCCCGCTGCGCCGCCGATTGCATCCTTTGCCTCACCTGCGCGGCGAACTCCGGCCGGGGGGACTCGGGGTCGTAAGCCACCCGCAGCAGCCGCTCGATGTTTTGATCGGAGACATCTCTGGACTGAAGATTGTTGTCATTGGCAGTCATGGCTTATCCGGCCTCCACGCTGAGGTTCTTGGTCAGGCCCAGGAAGACATCCTTGAAGGCCTTGCGCGCCCGGGAGAGTTGGGACTCGACGGCCTTTTCGGAGGTTCTCCAGGCCTGGGCGATTTCACGGACGCTGCGGCCCAGAAGGTACTTGGCTTCCAGGGCCTTGCCGTATTGAGGGGGCAGTTGCGACATGGCGGCGTTGACCAGTTGGCGGGTTTCCTGGCGGGCGAGGACCTCGTCGCTCAGGTTTTCGCCTTCCAGGCGGGCGCACAGCCCAAGGATTTCCTTGTCCATCTTCAGCCAGAGGGCCTCCAGGCTGGCGGCATTCCGGCCGGAGAGAGCTCGGCGGACGTGGTTGCGAGCCAGGCCTGTCAGCCAGGGGAAGATGTCGCCGGCGCTGCGGGCGGGGTCGTATTGTCCCAACTGCCCAATGGCCTCGACGAGGGTTTCCTGGACCACGTCCTCACACAGATGCCGATCGCAGCCCACGCGGTAGAGACAGAAACGGTAGAGCGGTTCGAGCATTGCCCCGGCCAGCGCGTCCACCGCGGCGGGCTTACCGGCCAGTGCCTGCTTGTGCCAGCTTGCATCGAAACTCGTGTTCACGATCCATCTCCCCGCACAACGGCCTTGGGAACCCCCGACCTGTTGCGGGGGTTAAGCGGCACAGGCGTCCGGCCTGTAAATCATGACGGCACAGACCAGATGCTCGTGCGATCTCGCGCCCGCCCTACGGCGGGGGCGCAAGTCAGCCTTGGCCAAGAAACGGCCCTTTCATAAGAACATGTCGCCGCGGCGGCAGAATCCTTCGCCAATTCCGCCGGCAGGAGGGGATTTTATCATTCGAGATGCCAAACAGCCTCCCATAGGATTGCACGTTTCATGCCGGGCCTTCCCAACCTGCCGGGCGGCCGATAGCAGAAGAAGCCTCGGGTGACAAACTGGGCGTAAGGGGCTCTAACAGAACCTACGCGGGCCGCGACGGAATTATTGGGGGAACAGGAAAAGCCCGTCCGCGCGCACATGGTTATCGCGAGCCATAGGTTGATGCCTATTTGGCGCGTTTCTTCCCGCCCGCGGGCAGCATAACACCTTATGTATCAATATGTTAGATTGGTGTATCAGCTATGCTACCTGACCCAATAAGAAGAAATCTTCACTTGCCGTACAGAAGATGCTGTCTAATGAGTTTTTCGGCCCACAGGCGGCTACTGCGACAGCAGGATCAGTTACTTTAGGGAGAAGAAAGACAAATGTTAGAGGCTGCATGTCCCGACGTGCTTGTCCATGTGTGCCAAAACTGCATTCCGTGCGGCAAACATCTGCCGCGACAATGGATGCAGGATGGCGTGCGCGTCGTGGTCCGCGAGGTTCCCTGTAGCGGCAAGACCGACGCTCAGTATCTCTTCCGTGCCTTGGAGAACGGCTGTCAGGGCGTGTGTGTCGTCACCTGCCCCAAGGCCGAGTGCCATCTTGCCCAGGGCAATTACCGCGCCGAAATACGCATTCGCACCATTCAGCGTCTGCTGGCCGAGATCGGCCTGGACCCCGGCCAGGCACGATTGTTGCATTCATCCCCCGATGAGTCGGCCGAGCAATTGGAGCAGGTTCTCCGCCAGACGGTGCGCGAGGTGACGCAAGCCGCCGGCAGCGCGGCCGGGAAGTCATTAAACAGCGCAGACGCCAAGTAACCGAGTTGTTCACGATGCCTGATTTGCCCCGATAGGGACGACAACAGCATGTCCAAGAAGAATGAGATGACCTGCTTGCACAGGCGACTCGACGCGGGCAAGGCGGCCCTCCTGGCGGAAGTTCCGCCCCCCAAGAGCGGCGATGCCGCGGCGATGCGGGCCATCGCCAAGGTCTTCGGGCCCAAGGTTCATGCCCTGGGCGTCACTGACAACCAACAGGAAGTGCGCATGTCGGCCCTTGCCGCCGCCTCGCTGGCGGTCGGCGAAGGCATCGAAGTCATCCTGCATGTCGTGACCCGCGACCGCAATCGAATAGCCCTGGCCAGCGACTGCCTGGGAGCCGGCGCCCTTGGCATACGCAACGTGCTTTGCACCACGGGCACCCACCAGACCCTCGGCCGCTTCCGCGCCGCCCGCAATGTGTACGACATCGACTCCGTGCAACTTATCCAGATGTACTCGAACCTTTCGAAGAATGGCTCGCTCGTCGGCGAGGACGGCATCGAAGCTCTCAAGCCCTTCTACGTCGGCGGCGTGGCAGCGCCGTTCGCCGACCCGCTGGAATTGCAGGTGTCGCGCCTGGCCAAGAAGGTCAAGGCCGGCGCCAAGTTCCTCATCACCCAGCCGATCTTCGACCTGGACCGCTTCGCCGCTTGGTGGAATGTCGTCACCCAGAAGGGCCTGCACGAGAAGGTCGCCATCATCGCCGGCGTCCGCGCGATGACATCAGCGGCTGCGGCCGAGGCTTACGCACAGCGCCGCCCGTCGCCGGCCATGCCGGAGACCCTGCTCAAGCGGATTTCCGCCAAACCCGGCGCCCAGGCCCAGGCCAAGCAAGGCGTCGCCATCGCCTGCGAGACCATCGACAAGTTGCGCGCCTTGGCGGGCCTGCGCGGCTTTGACATCTCCGCCGAGGGTGACTGCTTGGCCGCCCTGGCAGTCATCGAAGCTGCTGGCCTGAAGGTGGATTGACGTGCCTGCCAAGTACCACATACACACGAAGGCCTGCCCCCCCCGCTTCCGGCTGCCCGGCAAGCTGGGCATCGTCGATTGGCGCGAGGACTGCGCCGGTTGCCACAACTGCGTCAAGGACGGCTGCATCTACGGCCTGCATCGCGACGAGGCCGACGCGCTGCACGGGGAACTGGGCTACCTCGACTACATCTTCCAGTGCAAGGGTTGCCTTAGCTGCGTGCAGAACTGCACCAAGGGCATCCTGACGCGCGTGGTGAACCCAGAGTACCGGCGGCTGGGCGACGCCCACTTCACGCCCGACATCATCCTGACCACCTGGTACCAGGCCCAGAGCGGTCGCATCCCTGTTTCCGGCGGCGGGTACGGCGGGCCGTTCTCCGGCGAGGGCTTCGACTCGATGTGGACCGACATGTCCGAAATCGTCCGCCCCACGCGCGACGGCATTCACGGCCGCGAGTACATCAACACCGGCGTCGAGATCGGCCGGAAGATGCGGCACCTGTCCTTCGAGGATGGCGAGCTGAGCGGCACGCCGCCGCCGCTGGTTGCGGTTCCCATGCCGGTCGTTTTTGACATTCTGCCGGAGCGATGGAATCACGCTCCGGTCGTCAAGGCCGCCGCTCAGGCCGCCCAGGAAATGGGGCTGATGGCGGTCATGAACGCGGCGCAGATACCGGCCGATATCGGCGTACCCCCCCAGCGGCTTGTGCCGCTGCTGAGCGAGCCGTGCGTGCCGCAATCCCTCAGTTCCGCCCCGTTGGTCATGCTGCACGACAGCGACCAGGTGCAGACCGCCCTCTCGTCGCTGAAGGCGCAGAACGCCCAGCGCATCGTGGCCGTGCGCGTGACGGCGTCGCCGCGGTCCAAAGATCGCGCCCGCGAGCTTGTGGGCATGGGCGTCGAGGCCATTCACCTGGCGTTCGACATGCACGGCCGCGAGCCTGGCGCCGCCGATGGGCGGCACATGCGCGACGTCCTGCGGGACGTTCACTGCGACCTCGTTCGCGGCGGCGTGCGCGACCAGGTGACGCTGCTTGCCTCCGGCGGAATCGCCCTGGCCGAGCACGTCGCCAAGGCCATCATCTGCGGAGCGGACCTGGTGGCCATCGACGTTCCGCTTGTGCTGGCGATGGAATGCCGCCTGTGCCTTGACTGCGATCGTGGCCTGGCGTGTCCGGTGGGCTTGGCGCAGATCGAACCCGATTTCGCCAAGCGCCGCATCGTCAACCTGCTGGGCGCCTGGCACCAGCAACTCATCGAGATGCTTGGCGCCATGGGCATCCGCGAAGTGCGCCGCCTGCGCGGCGAGACGGGGCGTTGCATGTTCTTTGAAGACCTTGAGCGCGACACGTTCGGCCGCATGTTCGGCAAGCGCAAGGCTCAAGCAGCCGGAGGGCCGAACTCATGACCAGCTCGACCTTCAGCCCGCAGTCGGCGGATGACTTCGCCGCCCAGCCGGAGTTCGCGCAGGTGGCCCGCGAGGTTCGCCCGACGCCGCCGCGATACCGCAATGAGATCGGCAAGTACAGCATCCGCCGCGACTCCAACTGCGTCTCCTGCGGCAAGTGCGTCGAGCTTTGCCCGCATGGCGTGCACGTCCGGCCCGGCGGCTACCGGCAAGTCATTCGCCCATTCGATTACCGCTGTGTCGGCCCGTCGTGCCAGAAGAGCGGCCACTGCTGCATCGCCGCCTGCCCGCGGCAGTCGCTGTCGATGAGCGACAACCCGGTCTTTGCCACGCTGGGCGATTACCGCTGGACCGGCGACCTCATTGCCAGCAACTGGATGATGGCCGAGACCGGCCATTCTCCGCCGGCGCATCTTGAGAGCGAGATCGGCGATTCCGGCGGCGGGTTCGACAAGTTGCGCTTCCGCTTTCCTTCCCAGCCGCCCGCGGGCCTGCGGCGCGAGGACATCTCAACCCGGGTGCTGCTGAACCGCCGCAACGACGACCGGCCCAGGGTGACGATTGACGTGCCCTGGTATGGCGGCGGCATGTCGTTTGGCTCGACGAACATTCGCGTGCTGCTGGCTAAGGTTCGCGCGGCCAAGGCATGGAACAGCTTTAGCTGCACCGGCGAAGGCGGCTACCCCGAGCGCTTCATCCCTTACGCTGACCACATGATCACCCAGGTGGCGACGGGCCTCTTCGGCGTTCGCGAGGAGACCATCAAGGGCGCCCCGATCGTGGAGTTCAAGTACGCCCAGGGCGCNNACAAGAACACCCCCGCCGTGGCGGCCATGCGCGAAACCGTGCAGGGCGTCTCGCTGTTCTCGCCCTTCCCGTTTCACAGCGTGTATTCCGTCGAGGACCACAAGAAGCACCTGGACTGGATCGCGCACGTGAATCCGCGAGCCCTGCTGTCGGCCAAGGTCTCAACCCCCGGCGACGTGGACATGGTCGCGGTCGGCGCCTACTACGCCGGCGCCCACATCGTGCACACCGACGGCAGCTACGGCGGCACAGGCGCCGCCCCCAACGTCGCCAAGAAGAACATCGCCATGCCCATCGAGTACGCCATCAGCCGCGTACACCAGTTCCTGGACGCCGAAGGCGTCCGCGACAAAATCACCGTCATGGCCAGCGGAGGCATCCGCACGCCGATGGACGTGGCCAAGGCCATCGCCATGGGCGCCGACGGGGTGGTCATAGGCACGGCCGAGCTGGTTTCAATGGGCTGCATCCGCTGCGGGGCATGCGAAAGCGGTCGCGGATGCGCTCGCGGCATCGCGACAACCGACGACGGCCTCCTGGAATTGGTCACGGTCGAGTGGTGCACGCAGCGGCTGGTGAACCTATATAGCGCGTGGCGGGAACGCCTGATCGACATTCTTTACCGCCTTGGGCTGGATTCGGTCGCGGCTCTGCGCGGCCGGACCGACCTGCTCACTCACCTGGATTATGAAGACCGGGGCGAAGCGACGCGATGACTAAGAGAGAATCAACCAGGCGGATGGATGCCCTTGAGCGTGCCGACGCTTTGACGGCCGCCCGGGCGAGCCTGCGGCCGGAGGGGCAGTGGCTGCTGCCCTCGCCCGAGGCGGAAGGCGGCTGCGGCGTCACCGGTTTTGCCTGCACGATTCCAGTGGGCGGCCGGCACATTTACGAGCCGTCCATCCAGATGCGCAACCGCGGCAACGGCAAGGGCGGCGGGGTGGCCGCCTGCGGGCTGGTGCCGCAGGACATGGGCGTGTCGCGAAAGGTTCTGGAGGAGGATTACATCCTCCAGGTGGCCCTGTTGGATCCCAAGGCCCGCGGCGAGATCGAGGCCAAGCACGTCCTGCCGTGGTTTGAAATCGACCAGGGCGGCGTCGTGCCCACGGTCAAGGACTACCGGGACGTGCCGCTGCTGGAGATCCGGCCGCCCGACGTGGCGCGGTATTTCGTCCGCGTCAAGGATAGCGTGCTGGATCGCTTCGCCACGGAGAAGGGCCTGACGAAGCTGCCCTATCGCGAGCTCGCCGATGAGTTCGTCTTCCAGAACTCCATCCAGTTGAACAAGAGCTTCTACGCCTCGCTGGGCGAAAAGCGCGGGTTCGTCGTATCGCACGCCCGCAACCTCATTATTATGAAGGCCGTTGCCTTCGCCGAGGCGGCGGTGGAATACTACTGCATGGCCGGCACGCGGGCGCATGTGTGGATCGCCCACCAGCGCTACCCCACTCGCGGCCGCGTGTGGCACCCCGGCGGCGCCCATCCGTTCATCGGAATGAACGAGGCGCTGGTGCACAACGGCGACTTCGCCAATTACCACTCGGTTTGCGAATACCTCTCGCAGCGAAACCTCTTCACGCAGTTCCTCACCGACACGGAAGTGTCCGTCCTGCTGTTCGACCTGCTGAGCCGCACGTACGGCTACCCGCTCGAGTACATCATCGAGGCGCTGGCCCCCACGACCGAGTTGGACTTTGACCGCCTGAGCGACGAGAAACGCCGCATCTACCGGCAGATCCAGGCGGCGCACATGCACGCCTCCCCGGATGGACCGTGGTTCTTCATCATCGCCCGCAGCCTCGCCGAGCAGAAGACCTTCCAGCTCCTGGGCATAACCGACACCGCTATGCTCCGGCCGCAGGTGTTTGCCTTGCAGGAAGGCCAGGTCTCGATCGCGCTGGTCTGCTCGGAGAAGCAGGCCATCGACGCCACGCTGGCGAGCCTCGCCAAGGAAGACTCCCGCTTCACGCCGGTCGCCGACCAGTATTGGAACGCCCGGGGCGGCAGTAGCAGCGACGGCGGCGCTTTCCTGATGACGGTCTCGCCGGTCAACGGCGGCCCGACCGGAGACGGCGCGCCGGACAGCTCGCAGTACGAGCTTGGGGTCACGAACAAGTTCGGCCAGCCGGTCAAAACCGCACCGGGCCAGGTCCCCTGCGACCTGTCCACAAGAGTCGCGCCGGCAACCCATAACAACGGGGACATTGCGGCCATTGACCAGGCCATTGCCACGCAGAGCGCCCAAGCCTTTTTCGAGTACGTGCGCGATGAGATGCCAAGGATGGGGTACGACCGCCTGCGGTGGTTTGTGGACCAGGCCGCCGGCCGCCTGGCCGAGGCTGCGCCGGGCCTTGGCATTGAAGCCTTGACGCTCTGCATGGACCGCCGCTACGACACCGGCGACAAGAAACGCAGCAGCATATACACCATTCTTCGCGGCGGGCTGGAGCGAATCTTCGCCGCCCAGCCGCTGTGCGACGCGACGCCCAACGGCCATGCCTTCTGCCGCGTGAGTTGGGACAGCCGCATGTCCCTCCGCCCCCCGGTAGGCCAGGAGAAAACGCTGCTGATCGACGCCCGCGGCTTTGCCGCCGAAGGCCGCGACTGCGACGCGACTTTGGCGATCAAGGCCTACGAACTGGGGTGGCGGCGGCTCGTGCACTACAACACGCGCGGCACGCGCTTCCACGGCGCGGGCTTCGGGCCCGGCACGGCCTCGCTCCGGTTGGACTGCTACGACAACCCCGGCGATTACCTGGGCAGCGGCATGGACGGGCTGCAGATCCACGTGCACGGCAATGCCCAGGACCAGCTTTGCCAGATCGCCAAAGGCGGCAAGGCGGTCATCCATGGCGATGTCGGCCAGACGTTGCTCTACGGCGCCAAAGGCGGCGACTTCTACATCCTGGGCAACGCCGCCGGGAGGCCGATGATCAACGCCGTCGGCCGGCCAAGAGTGGTTATCAACGGCACGGCGCTGGACTACCTGGCCGAGTCGTTCATGGCCGGCGACCCGCTGGCCGGCGGAGGCTTCGCCATCGTCAACGGCATTCGCCTGGACGGCAGCGGCCAAGTCGCCCCCTTGGACATGCCCTACCCCGGCAGCAATCTCCTTTCGCTGGCTTCGGGCGGGGCCGTCTACGTGCGCGATCCGCGCCACACGCTGGTGGACGAGCAGCTCAACGGCGGCGTCTACCGCCCGCTGTCCTCGGCCGATTGGTCCATCATCCAGCCCTGCCTCCAAGAGAATGAGCGCCTTTTTGGCATTCGCATTCAGGAGGACCTGTTGAACGTGGACGGCGCGCCAAAAAGCTACGCCGAGGTGTATCGCAAGGTCATGCCACGCGACGCCGCCGAGCACCAGGCCCGCATGGAAGACGAGGAGGCGACCGGTGATTAGCATGATCCGCACAAGGACTCGCAATGATCACCCATAACTCTCAGTCACCGCTATCTGCCGACGACGGCTCGGCCGCCCCCTGCGGGTCGGTTCTTGTCTGCGGGGCGGGCATCGCCGGCATCCAGGCGTCGCTGGACCTCTCCGCCGCCGGCTTTCACGTGTACCTGGTGGAACAAAGCCCCACCATCGGCGGCATGATGGCCCAACTGGACAAAACCTTCCCCACCGGCGACTGCGCCACCTGCACTATTTCGCCCAAGCTGGTGGCGTGCATGCGCGACCTGAATATCGACGTGATGCCGATGGCCGACGTGGTCAAGCTCGACGGCCAGGCGGGAAACTTCAAGGCCCAGGTGCAGATTCGGCCGCGCAGCGTGGACGCCCACAAGTGCACCGGCTGCGGCGATTGCGTCGATCTCTGCCCAGTCCGCAACGTGCCGGGCACGGTGGAAGCCTTCAAGCCATCCATGCCCCCCACCACCGTCCAGGCGGACGTTCTGGCAGACTCGCTGCTGCGCCACGGCGAGGACAGCTCCTCGCTGATCCCGGTCCTTCAGGACATCAGCGAGAACTGCGGTTACCTGCCCCGGGCCGTGCTGGAAACCCTGTCGAGCCGCATAGATGTGCCGCTGGCGGAAATCCTTCGCGTCACGAGCTTCTACAATAGCTTCACTCTGGAGCCGGTGGGCCGTCACATCGTCGAGGTATGCCTGGGAACCGCCTGCTTTGTCCGCGGGTCGGGCATGCTGCTGGAGCGGCTGGCGGAGGCCGTCGGCGTGGCGCCCGAAGGCGGCACGGACAAGGACATGCGGTTCACGCTTCGCACCGTGCGGTGCATCGGCTGCTGCGCGTTGGCCCCCGCCATGCGGATCGACGGCGTGACCTTCGGCAAGATGAAGCTGGACAAAGTCGCCGACATCCTGGAGCGGTTTGAATGAGCGCCCGGATACGAACATCACAGGACCTCGACGCGCTGGGCGCGGCCGGTGCGGCCACGCTGTACCCGGACCGGCTGAAGATCCTCATCGGCGCGGCAAGCTGCGGCCTGGCGGCAGGCGCGGCCGAGGTCGAGGCCGCCGCCATCCAGGCCGTCAAGGAACTGAAGCTCGACGCCGTCGTCGCCCGGACCGGGTGCATCGGCTTCTGCCAGCGCGAACCGCTGGTCGACGTGGTGCAACCGGGCGGCCCCCGCCTGAGCTTCGGCAACATGACGGCGGCCAACGTTCGCAAGCTGCTCAAGGGCTATGCCGAGACCGGGCAGTTGCCGGCCGAGATGGCGCTGTGCCGGTTCCAGAGCGAACAGAACGTTCCGCAAGGCCAAACCCACACCTACGCCGTAGGCGCCAACGGCGCCGGCAAGGTGCCGGAGTGGACGGCGCTGGACTTTTACAGCCAGCAGCATCGCGTCATCCTTCGCAATTGCGGCTCAATCAGCCCGCTGTCACTGGCCGAGGCGGTCGCCCGCGGCGCCTATCGCGGCGCACTGCGGGCCCTGACGCAGATGACTCCCGAGGGCGTCGTGAAGGAGCTGCTCGGCGCCGGCCTGCGCGGCCGCGGCGGCGCGGGCTTCCCCACCGGCCGAAAATGGGACTTCGCCCGCCGTCGCCAGGCCGACGAGAAATTCATGATCTGCAACGCCGACGAAGGCGACCCCGGCGCATTCATGGATCGCAGCATCATGGAAGGCGATCCGCACGCTGTGCTGGAAGGCTTGATTATCGGCGCCCACACCATCGGTTCGCACCGGGCGTTCATCTATGTCCGCAGCGAATATCCGCTGGCCGTGTCCACCATGCGGCACGCCATCGCCCAGGCCCAGGCCCACGGCCTGCTGGGCAAAGACATCTTCGGCACCGGCTTTGACCTCACGGTGGAGATCCGCAAAGGCGCCGGGGCCTTTGTCTGCGGCGAGGAGACGGCCCTGATCGCGTCCCTCGAAAGCCGCAGCGGCGAGCCGCGTTCGCGCCCGCCCTACCCCGCCAACAGCGGCCTATGGGGCAAGCCCACCGTCATCAACAACGTCAAGACATTGTCGAGCGTCGGGGCGATCATGGCTCGCGGCGCCGCCTGGTATGCCGGATGCGGCAGCGAAGGCAACCGCGGCACGACTGTCTTCTCGCTGGTGGGCGCGGTAAAGAACACCGGCCTGGTCGAGGTGCCGCTGGGCATCACGCTGAAGGAGATGATCTACCGCATCGGCGGCGGCGCGGCGACCCACCGGCCGATCAAGGCCGTGCAAACCGGCGGCCCCTCCGGCGGGTGCATTCCCGCGAGCATGCTGGATCTGCCGGTCGATTACGAAAAGCTCGCCGCGGCCGGGTCCATGATGGGCTCGGGCGGCATGATCGTCATCGACTCCGGCACGTGCATGGTGGACCTGGCACGGTTCTTCCTGACCTTCACGGCCGAGGAATCCTGCGGCAAGTGCGCCCCCTGCCGCGAGGGCACCAAGCACATGCTTCGCATCCTCACCCGCATCTGCAACGGCCAGGCGACACCCGCCGACGTGGGTACGCTGGAGCAACTGGCCGCCACCGTCAAGTCCGCGTCACTGTGCGGACTGGGCGGCACGGCGCCCAACCCGGTGCTGACGGCGCTGCGATACTTCCGCGATGAGTTTGACGCCCACGTCCGCGACCATCGCTGCCCCGCCGGCGTTTGCCGCAGCCTGACGACGTTCGTCATCGACGCCAAGGCGTGCATCGGCTGCGGACTGTGCAAGAAGGTCTGTGCCGTAAAGGCTATCGCCGGAGATGCAAAGTCGCCCCATCGCATCGACGCCAAGACATGCACACGGTGCGGGGCGTGCCGGAGCGTTTGTCCCGTGGAGGCGGTCGTCCCGGAGGCCTAGCCCCGCGACCCGCCCCTGCTTGAGAGGCTATTTTGGAGACATCGTCCTCGACAACTCGCCACACCTTGAGCGTGGACGGCCGAGAATCGACCGTGGCCGCGGGCACGACTATATTGGACGCTGCGCGCGCGATGGGCATCGCCATCCCGACGCTGTGTCACTACCGCGGCATGTCGCCCTACGGAGCGTGCCGGGTGTGCCTGGTGGAAATCGACACGCCACGCGGCCCAAGGCTCGTGGCTTCGTGCAGCCACCCCGTCGAGGAAGCGACTACCGTCCGCACCGCCACGCCGGCCGTGCTGGCCTCGCGCCGAACCGTGCTGCAATTGCTGCTGGCCCAGGCGCCCGACTCGCAGGAACTGAGGGAGTTTGCCAGGGAATTGGGCGTCGAGGGCACGCCGCTTGAGGCCAAGCCCGAAGGCAAGTGCATCCTGTGCGGCCTGTGCGTCCGGGTGTGCAACGACCTGATGAAACGGGGCGCGATCAACATGTTCGGCCGCGGGGCCGCCCGCCAGGTTCGCCCCGCATTCGGCGAGCAAACCGACCAGTGCCAGACCTGCGGCGCGTGCGTGGCTGTCTGCCCGACGGGCGCCATAGACCTGGCGAAGATCACGGCTCGCCGGCCCCGGCAACATCTAACGTCTTATGACCAGTACCTCCGCCCGCGTCCCTCCATTGACCTGGCACACCCGCAGGCCGCCCCGCGCGTGCCGGCCATTGACCGCGACAACTGCGTGCACTTCAAGACCGGCCAATGCGGGCTGTGCGAGAAGGTCTGCCAGGCCGGCGCGATCGATTACGACCAACAGGCCAAGACGGTGGACCTGGACGTGGGTGCGGTGGTGCTCACGCCGGGCTTTCAGGCCTTCGACGCCACGCGGCGGATGGAGTTCGGCTACAAACTGCTGCCCAATGTGGTGACCAACGTGCAGTTCGAGCGGTTGCTGTCGGCCTCGGGGCCGACCGCCGGGCACATTCGCCGGCCCTCGGACGATAAGGCCCCCAAACGCCTGGCGTTCATCCAGTGCGTCGGCTCGCGCGATCCCAAGCTCGGCCGGCCTTACTGTTCGAGCGTCTGCTGCATGGCCGCCACCAAAGAGGCCATCATGGCCAAGGACCATGAGCCGGACACCGACGTCACCATCTTCTACATGGACCTGCGGGCCTTCGGCAAGGACTTCGAACGATACTACAATCGGGCCAAGCAACTGGGCGTCAAGTACGTCCGCTGCCGCCCGTCGGCCGTGCAGGAGGTCCGCCCGGCCAACACGCTTAGTATCGCGTACCTGGACGAAGACAATCGCAGCCACCAGAGCGAATTCGACATGGTGGTGCTGTCGCTGGGCCTTTCGCCCAGCGCGACGCTCCAGGAGCAGGCCCAGCGGCTGGACGTCATGCTGAACGATTGGGGCTTTGCCTGCACCGACGAGTTGCACCCGATGGACACCTCCCGCCCCGGCGTGTTCGTCGGCGGCGCGTTTCAGGAACCCAAAGACATTCCCGACACGGTCATGCAGGCAAGCGCCGCCGCAGCCCGGGCCATGTCGCTGCTGGTCAAGGCGCGCGGCACCGCCATTCGCACCAAGACCTATCCGCCGCAGCGCGACGTAACCGATGAACCGCCGCGAATCGGCGTGTTCATCTGCCACTGCGGCAGCAACATCGCCTCGGTCGTCGACGTCGAGGAAGTAGTCCGCCGCACGCGGCAACTGCCGCACGTGGCGCTGGCGGAACACAACGTCTACACCTGTGCCGACGACACGCAGGACATCATCAAGGACAGGATCGGCCAGTGCCGCCTCAACCGCGTCATCGTCGCCTCCTGCACGCCCCGGACGCATGAAGCCATCTTCCGCGACACGCTCCGCGACGCCGGCCTCAACCCCTACCTGCTGGAGATGGCCAACATCCGCGACCAGTGCTCGTGGGTGCATTCGACCAGGCCCCAAGCCGCAACCGACAAGGCCGCCGACCTGGTTGCCATGGCCGTCGGGCGGGCGGCACAACTCATTCCCCTATCGGAACAAACCTCGCCGGTCAACAAGGCGGCGATGGTCATCGGCGGCGGCATCGCGGGCATGACCGCGGCCCTGGCGATGGCCGACCAGGGCTTCCCCGTGCACCTGGTCGAAAGGGCCGCGGAATTGGGCGGCATCGCCCCCCAGGTATATCGCACGCTCGACGGCATGAACGTGCCCGCGTTCGTCGCCCAGACCGTCGATCGCGTGCTGAAGCATCCCAAAATCAAGCAGTACCTGCAATCCACGGTTACCAAAGTGGACGGCCACGTGGGCGACTTTACATCCGCCATCGCCACCAATGACGGCAAGCTGGAAGTCAAGCACGGCGTGGTGGTCGTCGCCACCGGTGCGGTCGAACTCAAGCCGACCAGCTTCGGCTACGGCCAGAGCGACCGGGTCATGACGCAACTGGAACTGTCGAGCAAAATCGGCCGGGGCGAGATGAAGCTGCCCCAGAACGCCACGGTTGTAATGGTTCAGTGCGTCGAGCAGCGAACCGACGAGCGGCCCTATTGCAGCCGCGTGTGTTGCACGACGGCCGTCAGGAACGCCCTGCTCATCAAGCAGCAGTGCCCCGACGCCCGCGTGGTCGTGCTGTACCGCGACATGCGAACGTACGGCTTCCGCGAGTTGGCCTACCAGCAGGCCCGCCAGGGGGGGGTGCTGTTCGTGCGGTTCGACGCCGACGCCCCGCCGACCTTTGAGCTGGACTCGGGCGGCGTTATCGACATGACCGTCCGCGACTCCATCCTGCAGCAGGACCTGGCGATGAAGCCGGACCTGCTGGTGCTGGCGGCCCCCATCGTCGGCCAGGAAGACCGGCAGGCCATCTCCAGCCTGCTTAGAGTGCCGATCAACGCCGACGGGTTCTTCCTGGAGGCGCACGTGAAGTTGCGGCCGGTGGACTTCGCCAGCGAGGGGCTGTTTCTCTGCGGCACGGCGCACGCCCCCAAGTTCATCAGCGAGTCGATCTCGCAAGCCAACGCCGTGGCGGCCCGCGCGGCCTCCATCCTGTCGCGAGAAGTCATGCCCGTCAGCGCCCAGATCGCGTGCGTCGACCCGGAGAAGTGCGTCTCATGCATGACCTGCGTGCACGTCTGCCCGTACCTGGCGCCGATAGTCGGCGAAGAGAACAAGGCCCAGATTCAGCCGACGGTGTGCATGGGCTGCGGCAGCTGCACCTCCGAATGCCCGGCCAAGGCCATCACGCTTCGGCATTACGTGGACACGCAGATCCTCGGCGCCATCGAGCGTTTGCTGGGCGAAATTGACGAATCCACCAAGGCCCCAGCCCCGGCGAAGCTCGCCGCCCCAAGCGAAGGCGCTAGCCTGGAGCAGGTCGGCATTGCCAAGCCGCGTTGGACTAAAGGATAGCAGCGGAATATGGATCAAGAACCGGTCATCCTGGCGCTGTGTTGCCACTACTGTGCGTACGCGGCCGCGGACATGGCGGGCTCCATGCGCCTGCAATACCCCAGCAGCGTGAGGATCCTGCGGTTCCCTTGCACAGGCAAGATCGAGGTCAACTACGTGCTCTCGGCGTTCGAGCGCGGCATCGACGGCGTCATGGTCGCCGGCTGCCTTGAAGGCGGCTGCCATTACCTGGAAGGCAACCTTCGCGCCCGCCGCCGCATGGAGCGGGCCAAGCAATTGCTGGACGAAATCGGCATTGGTTCGGGCCGGCTGGAGATGTTCAACCTGTCCTCGGCTGAAGGGCCGCGCTTCGCCGAGATCGCCACCCAGATGCACAATCGCATTGTCAAACTGGGCCTCAGCCCCCTGCGGCGGGCCCGCTCAGAGGTGCTGTCAGGCGTGGCCGTCATGGCCCAGGCGTCCGCGGCCGCCATTGCAGGAGAAACAAAATGATCGTCGCCGATCGCAAGAAGATACCCGAGATACGCGACATGGTCTGCCGCCACAAGCGCGTGCTGCTGGTGGGCTGCGGAACGTGCGTCACTGTTTGCCTGGCCGGCGGCGAACGAGAGGTCGGCATCTTAGGCTCGGCGGTGCGGATGTCGCTGAAACTCGCCGGCCATACCGGCGTGCAGTTGGACGAATGCACCATCGAGCGGCAATGCGAGGACGCATTCATCGACGTGCTGGCTCCGCGCGTTAAGGATTACGACGCCATCTGCTCGCTGGGCTGCGGCGCCGGCGTCCAGACGCTGGCGGAGCGGTTTCCCAGCACGCCGGTCTACCCCGGCCTCAACACGCAGTTCATCGGCATCCTGGAAAGCCAGGGCGTATGGACTGAGAAGTGCCTGGGCTGCGGCAATTGCCGCCTGGGCGAGTTCGCGGGCGTCTGCCCGATCACGCGCTGCGCCAAGCGATTGCTCAACGGCCCCTGCGGCGGGTCGCGCCAAGGCAAGTGCGAGGTGGACGCCGACCGCGAGTGCGCCTGGCAGCGGATATACGACCGTTGCGTCGCGCTGGGAACCCTCGAGCAGCTTGACGCGATTGCCGCACCGCAGGACTGGTCCACCGGCATCGACGGCGGCCCGCGCAAGGTCGTTCGCGAAGACCAATGCATCGTGGGGCTGGGACCCAAGGCCTAAACGACCTCGACAGGAAACGATAGCAGGAGCATCTTAGATGAGCGCACGAACGACCGCACAAACCAGGACTATCGCCGTGCAGGACCTGGACCCGAAGTTCCGCGACGAGGTCGCCCACGTCCCCGGCGGCGAGAACATCATGAAGTGTTTCGCCTGCGGCACGTGCGCAGCCGGCTGCCCGGTCACCAGCGTGGACGACGAGTACAACTGCCGCAAGATCATCCGCCAGGTGCTCCTGGGCCTGCGCCAGGATGTGCTGAAGAGTCCGACCCTCTGGCTGTGCATGATGTGTTACCGGTGCACGGCGCGTTGCCCCCAGGGCGTCAATTTCACCGACGTGATGCGGGCATTGCGATTCCTGGCCGTTCGCGACGGGTTGGCGCCGGCCGACCTGCTCGCCGACAGCGATGAGATCGAGCATCTTTCCCAGCTTGTGCGCCACGACCTTATCCAGGGCACGACCGACGGCCGCAAAGAAGTCATCGCTCAACTCAAGGCCAAACTCGGTAAGGCATAAGGCTGACTATGCACAAAAAGGCAATGGTTGTGGGCGCGGGCGTGGCCGGCATACAGGCCGCGATCGACCTGGCCGATATGGGCGTGGAGACCTATCTCGTCGAGACGGGGCCCTCCATCGGCGGGCGCATGGCGCAATTGGACAAGACCTTCCCGACCAACGACTGCGCCATGTGCATCCTGTCGCCCAAGCTGGTCGAGGCCGGCAACCACCCGTATATCCACATCCTCAGCATGAGCGAGGTGCTCAGCCTCGACGGCGCCCCGCCGCACATGAACGCGACGATTCTCAAGCGGCCGCGTTACGTCGACGAGAGCAAGTGCACCGGCTGCGGGCTGTGCATGGCCAAGTGCCCCACCAAGGTCCCCGACCCGTACAACAAGGGCCTGTGCACCACCAAGGCCATCCGCATTCCCTTCCCGCAAGCGGTGCCGGCGCTGCCGGTAATGGATGCCAGCCGGTGCCTGTTTCATCTGTCGGGCAAGTGCGGCATGTGCAAGAAAGTCTGCCCCACCGGGGCCATCGACTTCGCCCAGAAGGAGGAGATTCTGCAGGTCGAGGTCGGCGCGGTCATCCTGGCCAGCGGCACCAAGGAATTCGACGCCCGCCTCAAGGGCGAATACGGCTACGGCATCTTCCCCAACGTAATGACGAGCATCGAGTTTGAGCGCATCCTTAGCGCCTCGGGCCCCACGGGCGGGCATGTCGTCCGGCCATCGGACAAGCGTGAGCCCAATCGCCTCGCCATAGTGCAATGCGTCGGCTCGCGCGATACCTCGGCGGGGAACGAGCACTGCTCGGCCATCTGCTGCATGCAGGCCTCGAAGGACGCAATCATCGCCCGCGAGCACGCGGCAGGGCTCCAGACCACCATCTTCTACATGGACATCAGGGCCTACGGCAAGGGCTTCGACCGCTTCGTGGACCGCGCCAGAAACGAGCACGGCACGCGGTTTGTCTGCGGGCGAATCGCCTCGGTCGAGAGCGACCCGCAGACCAACGACCTGACTGTCCACTACATCACGCCTGAGGGCGCCCTGGGCGCCGAAACGTTCGACATGCTTGTGCTGTCGGTAGGCTTGCAGCCCTCGGAATCGTCCAAGGAAGTGGCGCGCCGCGTCGGCGTTAAGCTCGACGCCTCGGGCTTTATCGCGGTCGATTCGACGCGGCCCGTGCAGACCAACAGGCCGGGCGTGTTCGCCTGCGGCAGCATTGCCGGCCCCAAGGACATTCCTGATTCGATTATGGAGGCCAGCGGCGCGGCCTCGGCCGCCGCGGCGGTGCTTGGCGATTGCAGTGTGAAGGAAATCAAGGTCGAATATCCGCCGGAGAAGGACCTTCGCGGCCAGCCGCCGCGCGTGGGCGTTTTCGTCTGCCGCTGCGGCATCAACATCGCCGCGACGGTGGATGTGCCTGGCGTGGTCGCATATTCGGCGACGCTGCCGCGCGTCAAGCACGCCGAGGAGATGATGTTCTCCTGTGCCCAGGACTCGCAGAAGGCCATCCGGGCGGCTATCGAAGAGCACGGCCTCAACCGCGTCGTGGTCGCCGCCTGCACGCCCCGGACGCACGAACCGCTGTTCCAGAAGACGCTGCAGGCCGCCGGCCTTAACCCGTACATGTTCGAGTTCGCGAACATTCGCGAACATTGCTCGTGGGTGCACCAGAAGGAGCCGCAGAAGGCCACGCTAAAGGCCAAGGACCTGGTCCGCAACGCGGTGACGAAGGTGATCCTCGCTGAGCCGCTGTATCGCAAGACGCTCGGTGTCAACAAGAACGCACTGATCATCGGCGGAGGGCTGGCCGGCATGACGGCTGCGCTGGACCTGGCCAGTCAGGGCTTGGGGGTCTTCGTGCTGGAGAAGGGCGACGCGCTGGGCGGCAACCTGTTGCACGTCAAGCGCACGCTCGACGGCCAGGAGACAGCCGGGAAGCTGGCGGACTTGATCAAGGCCGTGAACGACCATCCCAACATAACCGTCCACCTTAATGCCAGAATCCAGAACATCGCCGGATACATCGGCAACTTCAAGACGACGCTGGACGTCCCGCCGGCCCAGATCGAGCACGGCGTGGTCATCGTCGCCACGGGCGCCCAGGAGTATGAACCCACCGAATACCTGGCCGGTCAGGACGGCCGCGTCGTTACGCAGCGGCGGCTGGAAGAGATGCTGCACGCGATGGACACAGCCGGGCTCGCCAAGCTCAACACCGTCGCGATGATTCAGTGCGTCGGCTCGCGCGATACCCAGCACAACTATTGCAGCCGCGTGTGCTGCTCCCAGGCCATCAAGAACGCCATCCTCCTCAAGCAGCTAAGCCCCCGCACGAACGTGTACGTGCTGTACCGCGACATCCGCTCGTACGGCCTGCGGGAACGCTACTACCGCCAGGCCCGCGAACTGGGCGTTATCTTCGTCCGCTTTGAGGCTGACGCCAAACCGACGGTCGAGAAAATCCATGGCGAGCTGGTGCTGCGAGTCTACGATTCGATCCTGGGCGCCACGCTGGAGATGAGGCCCGACCTGCTGGTGCTCAGCACGGGCATCGTCGCCAACGCCGACAACAGGTCGCTCTCGCAACTGCTGAAGGTGCCGCTGGAAGGCGACGGGTTCTTCCTTGAGGCCCACGTGAAGCTGCGGCCGGTGGACTTTGCCACTGACGGCATTTTCGTCTGTGGGCTGGCGCACTATCCCAAGGATATCAGCGAGACCATCACGCAGGCCCGGGCCGCGGCCGGGCGAGCGGCCACGGTCCTAAGCAAAGCGACCATCGAGGCCGAGGGCAAAGTTTCGGCGGTTCGGGCCGAGCGGTGCAGCGGGTGCGGCGCGTGCGTGGCGGTGTGCGCTTACCGCGCCATCGAGTTGGACCCGGAGCGTCACCTGGCCGTCGTGAATGAAGCTCTGTGCAAAGGCTGCGGCGCGTGCGCCGCGACCTGCCGGGCGTGCGCGATCGACCTTGGCGGTTTCAGGGATGAACAGATACTCAGCGCCCTCATGGCGCTGTAGCAGTGGAGACGACGCGTTTGGCTGACATAAGCACGACACCCGATGCCGCCGTTGCACCCGACGCGCCCAGCGCATGGGAGCCGCGCATCGTCGCCTTCCTGTGCAATTGGTGCTCGTATGCGGGCGCCGACCTGGCGGGCGTGAGCCGGCTGCAATACCCCACCAACGTTCGCGTCATTCGCGTGCCGTGCAGCGGGCGGGTCAATCCGCTGTACATCGTCAAGGCGCTGCAACTGGGCGTCGACGGCGTGCTGGTCTCGGGCTGCCACCCGGGCGACTGCCACTACATCAGCGGCAACCTGGTGGCGCGGCGGAAGTTCGCAGTACTCAAGAGCTTCTTGCACTACCTGGGCATCGAGGAGGGGCGCGTGCACTTCTCCTGGGTCAGCGCCTCCGAGGGCAATCGATTCGCCGACCTGATCCAGAAGGTCAGCGACGACATCCGAAGGCTCGGCCCAGCCCGGCAACTCCGGAAGGAAGCCAAGTGATTCGCCATGCATGAAGTTGAAATCAAAATGCGAGAGGCGGCCAGGACATTGCTGGAATCCGGCAAAGTCGACTTGGTCCTGGGCTTTGAGCAGGGCTCGCTGCCGCTGCGCATGCGGCCGTGCTTTGCCAGAAATGCCGGTGCGACGGTTGGCCTGGTGTGGAACGACTTCTGCGCGAACAATCTGGCGGCGTACCTGCCGGGCCTGTTCCAGAAACCCGCGGACGTTCGCGGCTCGTGGACGGCGCCGACCGTCGCGGTTGTGGCCAAGCGCTGCGATGCCCGGTCCGTCATCGAACTGATCAAGGAAAACCAGATCCCGCGCCAGAATGTCGTCCTCATCGGCATGCCTTGCCAGGGCATGGTCGATCCCCGCAAAGCACAGGAAGCCGCGGGCGCCAACGTAACCGCCTGCAAGATGGCTCCCGATAAGCAGGTGGAACTCACTACCGCCGAGGGCGGCGTAGCGATGTCGCCGCGTGAAGCGATACTCGCCGACGCCTGCCTGGAATGCGCCACCCCCGCCCCGCAAGGCGCCGACGTGGAGATCCCCGGCCCGTCGCGACCCTCTGCCGCCAACCCTTACGGTCGCCTGAGCGAATTCGAATCCCTGACGGCCCGAGAGCGTTGGGACGCATTCGTCGGCGAGATCTCCAAGTGCATCCGCTGCTACGCCTGCCGTCAGGCCTGCCCCAACTGCTACTGCAAGACGTGCTTCATCGAGCAGTCCAAGCCAACCTGGGCCGGCGTGGGCGACGAGCTGAGCGACGTGCTGCTGTTCCACATCGGGCGGATTTTCCACCAGGCCGGGCGGTGCGTCGGCTGCGACGCCTGCGTGCGGGCCTGCCCGAAGAACATCGACCTGCGGCTGTTCACGCGAAAAATCGTCAAGGACGTCCAGGAACTGTTCGGCTACGTGCCTGGCATGTCTCTGGACGAGCAGCCCCCGCTATGCACCTTTAAAGAGGACGACAACGAGAGTTTCATTACGCATCCGTAGAGGATTGCCATGCCCCAGGCTTCACTGAGAAAAGAGCACTTCGGCAAGTTTGTGGCCGCTGTCAGCAAGGGCCGCAAGTTCTTCGGGCCGCTCGAGTGCAGCGATGGCGTCCAACTGGCGGAGCTTTCGCCCCAGGATGTGCCGGCGTTTGAGTACGGCAACTTCACCCTGCCGCCCAAGCGGTTTTTCCTGCCGCGGAGCGAAGTCATCGCCGTGCACGGCCCGGGCGGCATGGCCGCCACGCCCCCCTCACAGGAGAGAGTCGTGCTGTTTGGCGTGCGGCCGTGCGACGCGATGTCGCTGACGTACATGGACAAGGTGTTCATCGACGAGACATACGTGGACCCCTACTACCGCAGCCGCCGCGAGAACACGCTGATTATCACGCTGGCCTGCCGCCAACCGGCGGTTACGTGCTTCTGCGCGTCAGTCAAGGGCTGCCCCGCCGGTACAGCCGGCGCGGACATCGCCGCCAGCGACCTTGGCGACGCGTTGCTGCTGGAATCCATTACCGACGCCGGCCACGCTTTCCTGGCCGAGCATGCCGGTCTGATGGGCAAGCCCAGCACCGCCCAGCTCAAGGCCCGCGACTCGCAGCACGCCGACGCGGGCAAGAAGATGTCGCCCGTTGACGTGGAGAAGCTTCCCGCAAGGCTCCAGGCGGCCTTCGAATCCAAGACCTGGGATGATATCTCCCAGCGATGCCTCGGCTGCGGCGTTTGCACATTCCTATGCCCCACCTGCCACTGTTTTGGCCTTCACGACGAGCAAGTCGGCCCCGTGCAGCGCCGCGTGCGGGCGCAAGATGCCTGTGCGTTCCCGACCTTCACGCTCGAGGCGTCCGGGCATAACCCTCGCACCCGCCAAGGCGCGCGGATGCGGCAGCGGGTAATGCACAAGTTCTGCTATGCGGCCGAGAACTTCGGCGAACTGTTCTGCGTTGGCTGCGGCCGGTGCATCAGAAGTTGCCCCGCTAACCTGGATATCCGCCAGACGCTTGCCGAGGTGCCCGAATGAGCACGTGCGTTTCAGCCAATCCCTACATGGCCAAGCCTGTGACCGTGCAGAAGATCACGGTCGAAAACGAGGCCAGGGACCTCAAGACGTTCCGTCTGGCCTTTGTGAACCCGGCTGACCGCCAGGCTTTCGCCCACCAGTGCGGGCAATTCGCGATGCTCTCTGTGCCCGGCGCGGGTGAATGCCCCGTCGGCATCGCCTCCTCGCCGCTGGACGGGGACTATGTTGAATTCACCGTCAAACGCTACGCCACCGGCGTGGTCAGCAGCGCTCTGCACTGCCTGGAAGAAGGCGAGCGGATCGGCCTGCGCGGCCCCTACGGCAACAGCTTCCCCATGACCGCGATGGAAGGCAAGAACGTCGTGATCGTCAGCGGCGGGTTTGCCTTCTCCACGCTCCGGGCTACGATTCGCTATATGCTCGCCCCGCGGAACCGCCCCAGATTCAAGACCGTCACCGCCATATACGGTGCGCGAAGTCCGGGCGAATTGCTGTACAAGGATGAGCTGGCCGCATGGAACGCCTCCAGCGACATCGCCATGCACGTCACCGTCGATAAGGCCGACGCCAATTGGAAAGGCCGCCAAGGCTTCGTGCCCACCGTCCTGGGGGAGGTCCGGCCCAGCGCCGCTAACGCCATCGTCCTTGTCTGCGGCCCGCCGCTCATGCTCAAGTTCACCATCAAGCCGCTGCTGGACATGGGCTTTGCGCCCGACATGATCTTCACCTCGCTCGAAAGGCGAATGAGCTGCGGCATCGGCAAGTGCGGCCGGTGCAATATCGGAAGCAAGTACGTCTGCCGCGACGGCCCAGTTTTCTCCTACAAACAGGTGCTGGAGTTGTCGCGGGGACAATTTTAGCCGGTGCGGCATTTTGTTAGGGACTCTTAATGAAGTCCGGGCACTTGCGGGCTGGGGCGTCGCGGTCTCATAAGTCGGAGGTCGTCGGGGGGCCGGCTGGGGGTGTCGGTTCGGCCTTGACGCCGCCGGTGCGATAGGTTCTGCTAGCTACACAGGGCCGCCCTGGCCGCCGGCGTTTTGGGCCGTATAATGTGCCGGCCAAGGCAAGCCCGCCTTCACGATTAGGGTGTCGAAAATGCGATCCACGTTTTGGAGATTATCCGTGACGGCCGCCGGCGTGCTGCTGGCGGCGGCGCTGGGGGCGCTGGCCCAGGGCTGCAATCCCAACCTCCAGCCGCGGCCAACCTACCACCCCATGGCCGCCAGCCAGCCGGTGGGCCAGACGCTGGGCCTGCTGCTGCCGCAGAAGATTCGCATCCACCCCTTCACCGGCACGCGCACCTTCAGCCAGCAGGGCGGCATCAAGGGCTTTGACGTCCGCATCGAAGCCACCGACGCCTTCGGCGACGCCACCAAGGCCATCGGCAGCTTCCGCTTCGAGCTTTACAGCTTCAAGGGCGACAGCGCCGACCCCAAGGGCCAGCGCCTGGCCGTGTGGAATATCGACGTCGGCGACTTCGACAGCAACCGCTCCTACTGGAACGGCATCACCCGCACCTACCAGTTCAAGCTGGGCTGGGACGAGCCGGTCCCGGTCGGGCGAAAACTGGTGCTGGTGGCGGTGTTCCAGAGCCCCTACACGCCGCGGCTGATGGACGAGCACCTCTTCGTCGCCGGCCAGTGACGCCGCCGCAATAGAGCGGCATGGCAATCTTGGCCATGAGTCTCACGGGCGTCTCGCCCGTGACTTGCCCGCGGGCAGGGGCAAGATGCCCCTG
>PMYM01000115.1 GCA_003171235.1 Phycisphaerales bacterium
CAAGATGCCCGTGCCACTCACGGGCGGGACGGCTGTGCCACAACTTCGGCAAGGCGACTTGGTGCTGGGTTACGGCGGCTGGCAGGAGTACTTCCTGGCCGAGCCGGGTTCGCTGCGCAAGCTAGACCCCGCACAGGGCAAGCTTTCCTGGGCGCTGGGCGTGCTGGGCATGCCGGGCATGACCGCCTACGTGGGCATGCTGGACATCGGCCAACCCAAGGCTGGGCAGACGGTGGTGGTTTCGGCCGCCGCCGGGGCGGTGGGCTCGGTGGCCGGGCAGATCGCCAAGCTCAAGGGCTGCCGCGTGGTCGGCTCAGCCGGGTCGGACGAGAAGTGCCAGGTGGTTACGGGAGAGTTTGGCTTTGACGCCTGTTTCAACTACAAGACCACCCGGCCGTTCGCGGGGCTGAAGAAGAATTGCCCCTCCGGCATAGACGTTTACTTCGACAACGTCGGCGGGGTCATGCTGGAGGCGGCGCTGCGGCTGATAAACGTCGGGGCGCGCATCCCGCTGATCGGGCTTATCTCACAGTACAATGCCACCGAGTTCCTGCCGGGACCCAACCTCACGCCGGTGTTGGTGCGGCGGGCGACGATCAAGGGCATGATCGTCAGCGACCACGCCGATCGCCAGGGGGATTTCCTGCGCGACATGAGCGGCTGGCTGCGGGAAGGCAAAATTCGCTGTCGCGAGACGATCGTCGATGGCCTGGCGAATGCCCCGCGGGCGTTCCTTGGCCTGTTCTCCGGCGAGAACGTCGGCAAGCTGCTGGTCAAGGTCGGCGACGACCCGACGGCGCACTGAGGTTTCTATATATCAAGGATGCGTTACGGCGAGCCGGCAGGTTGGCTGGCCGGGGCGGCGGCGGCGGGTGGCGCAATCGCCTGCCGGGCGAACTGCCCGCGAAGCTGCTCGATCCGTTCCAGCGGCACATATTCAAGCTTGGGCAACCCGCCCAGGGCTTCAAGGTCACCCGAGACCGTCGGGTCCAGCAGCAGTGTGTATGGCCGGTCCTTGACCAGTTGCTCTATCTGCGGGCCGAGGTAGAAGTCGCTCGACCTCTGGCGCCCGGGGCGGCGGATGGCCCGCCACGCCTGCACCTGCCCGCCGGTCGGCTGGGCAAGGAAGACCGGCTGGTGAGGCAGCATGGCCAGGGCCTCGCCCAGCGTCAGGGACTCAAAGTCAACGGTGCCCGCGGGGACGTTCTGGCAGGAGGCCAGGCTGATCTCGGCGCCCAGGCTGGCCTTGAGGAAGGCGGCGTAGGCCCCGAACATTTCCTCGGCGCTGGCCCAGGGCTTTTGGGTTTGGAGCGGGCCAGACCGAGAGAGCGTCCAGTCCGACTCCAGGTAGGCGATGAGCCTGACGCGACGGTCGGGGGACAGGAGGATGAATTCCGGTCCGCACGGCCCGAAGGCGTCGCGGTCAGTCAACTGGGCCAGGCGGGTGAAGTCGTTGCGATTCTCGACGCCGCTGAACCACCAGATCATGCCCTGGCCCAAAGGATTCTTGAAGACCAGGCTGAACATGCCTGGCTGTTCAGCCTTGGCCAGACGGCCATCGCCGCCCTGGAGTCGGATGCTCAGGCCGGTTTTGTCCTGCTGCACGGGCAGATCCCCGGCCAGACGGGCCAGGAGGGCGTTGTCCTGCGGACTGCCCAGGATGATCAGGTGGCCCGACAGGTCGCGGGGGGCGGACGAACCGGACTGCGATGCAGCGGCCAACATGTCAAGCACTTGCTTGTCGGACAGCACCGGAAACGCCCCGGCGTCGAAGTCGCTCCCGCGGGCGAAGCTCCAGCGGGAGATGCTCTTGGCCAGTTCTGCCAACCGGGCGGTTTGCTCGGCCGAGCCGGCAGTGCCGTATACGATACGCACAGGTTGGCCGTCAGCAAAGATCTGCCTCGCCCCGCCGCCGGCGTACTGGGCATTTGCCGGACTCATGGTGGGCGAGATACTTGCCGAGAAATGCTCGCCAAGGTTGATGGTCAGACTTACGGCCCCGGGACCAGGTGTCCGTTCCGTCCGCTGCCGCCCGTCGCTGCTGGAGATGGCCACCGGCCGGGAGGGGTCGATCCACTTGCACGGCAGGGCGACGCTCAGCCGGCGAACGTTGCGGGTCTGCAGCACCAGGTTGTTTGGGCCAAGGAAGCTAGCCTTGGCGTAGACCTCCTGGTGCAGGTCGCCGCGGGCCAGCACGCTAAGCCAATAGGCGTGCAGTTGGCTGGGCAGGGGGCCGGTCAGCACCACGCTGGCCGGCTGGGGGTCGCGCCGCACGTCCTTTAGCTGCCGCCAGAAGTCCTTGAGGCTGAAGGCCTCGAAGACCTCATGGGTGGCGCCGGGGTAGAGATAGAGTTGCGCCCGGCCGCCGCTGCCTTGTATGTGGGCGGCGGCGAAGCGATCTTCAGCCGGTCGGACGGTGTCGTCGGCCAGGCCGTGATGAATGAACATCGGCAGGTTGCTCAGCCGCTCCATCGGAAGATTGTTGCCGAACGCGCAGCAAGGGGTGGCCGAGGCGAACAGGTCCGGCTGGGCGCAGGCGACGGCGTAGGTGCCCATGCCGCCCATGCTGCCACCGCTGATGTGGACGGCGTCGGGGTCGATGTTGTAGTCGGCCATGACGGCGCGAATCTGCTGCAGCACGTCCTGGATGGCGAGCTCGCTGTAGCTGCATCGCCGCCCGCGGCCCATAGGGTTGAGCATCAGCCGGTCGGTGACGTCGGCGTCCAGGGCGGGATCGAAGCCGTTCTCGCCGGCGTGCGTGCCGCCCGAGCCGTGCAGGTAGATAAACAGGGCGTACTTGCGGGCCGGGTCGTAACTGCGCGGCACGAACAGGCTGTAGGGCTGGGCCGAATCGTCGGCGTTGGCGAAGACCGCCGATTCAAACCAGCCGCGCTGTCGCGCCAGGTGAGAGCCGTTGGCCTTGAGGTCGGTGACCAGTTCGTCCAGCCGGGCCTTGGCGGCCAGGACTTCCGGCCCGATGTCCGCCTCCGGCTGGGCGCCCTGACGGACGATTACGTCCGCCAGACGGTCGATGCGAGCCTGTGCCAATGCAAGGTCGCCCACCGGTAGCGGCGGCGGGCAGTTCATCTTCTTAAGCACCGCCGATACCTGAGCCGGGCTGACCAACTGCCGCAATGCCTCCAAGTCCACCGGCTGGTAGTTGATCACGGGCCGCGGGTCGGGGCCGTTCTCTCCGGGCAGACTGCTGCCGGACATAATCAAATCTGGAGAGAATTCAATCCTGTACCGCCCTGGTTGAGATTGCTCCATCGGCAAGGCAATGAGTTGCTCGGCGATGCCGCCGGTCGGAATGTCAATTTCCACCGGCAAACTGGCAAGGCTCATGTTGGCTTCTTTGCGAATGCGCAGTGCGCCGCCGACCTTGACTGGTTTGTCACCCAGCGCCCGGGCCGTCAGTCTGACCGCCGCCCACTTGGCGCTGGTTGGCTGCGTGGTCAGCGGCCGGATCGACCAGGCCAGATTCTCCCTGATTTCCATATCTGCCTTTGGAGGATTGGCCGGCAAGGGCAGTTCGGCTACGAAGAACGGGATAGCGCCCTCTTCAGCGGTATTGAGGATGAGCAAGAGCGTCTTTTCGCCCTTGGCGTTGACCAGGGCAACCAGGTCGCTGTTCTGGCCGGGCTCAAGGTGCAGGTCTTGCTGCCAGAGCGCCTGCGTACCTGCCATGATGGCGGCGTGCAGGTCCACCGGCTGGCTGGTTGGGTTCCTGAGTCCCAGGCGCACCGGCATTCTAGAGATGTCCACCGGCTAGCCCAAAGTGCTCAGCCCGAGTTCTGTAACTTCAACTTGCGAGGCCAAAGTCAGCAGGCCGAAGCGATCGGGCTGGTGGTGGCTGCCGACCAGGCCGGCCCAGTTGGAGTCCTGCCCGCCGCTGGAACGGCAAACGTTGCCCGACCAAAGAAACGGCTCCCCCCTGCCGCCCCCGCCCAGGTCGGCGATCTTGAGCCGAGCCTCTAGGCGCCAGCCGCTCTCGGGCAAAACTTGCGTGGCGGCGACGATGTCGCCATTCCACTCGGGCTTATTGTCGAACATGTCGGTGAACGCGCCGCTCGTGTCGAAGATAACCTGCACGTAGCGCCTGGACTGCGGGGCCATGCCGGTCTGGGGCCCGACGTTCAGGAACAGCTCGACCACCTCTCCGCCCCAGGCGACCGTGTCGCGGGCGGCGGCGCGCTGGGCAGGCACAGGGCGGATGTTGGGCTGGCGGCAATCCATGGCCAGGTACAGGTAGGTGTCGTCCCGCACCAGGCGGGCGATGGTGGCATTGCGGGCCAGGGCCTTACCCTCGACGAGGAAGTCGCTCATGGCGGGAATGCCCTGCCAAGCCGGGTCGTCAAACTTGCCGTCGATGACGATGGCCGGGCCGGTCGTCACCCGGCGGATGGCATAGGCCGGGCGCGATTCGGGCATGTCCAGCTTGGCCGCCAGGCTGAAGGCGCGGGTGCTGGAAAGCCGGATGGTTTTAGCGCCGGCGGGATCGTCGACAGCGCCGGAGACCAGGGCTGCCAGCAGCAGCGCC
>PMYM01000005.1:0-2787 GCA_003171235.1 Phycisphaerales bacterium
CTGGCCGGCCTGCTGGCCCGGCTGGACAAGATCGACGGTCTGCGCTGGATCCGCCTGATGTACGCCCACCCCGCCGGCATGAGCGACCGGCTGATTTCCGCCCTGGCCGACTGCTCCAAGGCCGTGCCGTACCTGGACCTGCCCCTCCAGCACATAAACGGCCGGCTGCTGGGCCTGATGCGCCGGCGCTACGACCGCCGGCAGGTCGAGGAATTGATCCGGAAGCTGCGCCGCCGCCTGCCGAATATCGCCCTGCGGACCAGTTTCATCGTGGGCTTCCCGGGTGAGACGCGGGGGGAGTTCAAAGAGCTGCTGGAGTTCGTGCGCCAGGCGAGGTTCGATGCGGCGGGGGTGTTCACCTATAGCCGCGAGGCCGGCACTCCGGCGGCCCGGATGGGAAGCCAGGTTTCCCCGGCCACGGCGGCGGCTCGCCGGCGGGAACTTATGCTGGCCCAGCAGGAGGTGGTCATGTCGGCCAACGCCGCCCGGGTGGGCAAGAGCCTGGAGGTGCTGGTGGACGGGCCGGATGGCTCTGGCCGATGCGTCGGCCGGCACGCCGGCCAGGCCCCGCAGATCGACAGCCTGTGCCTGCTGGAGAAGCCCTGCCCCGCCGGCAGTTTCATCCGCGCGCGGGTGAGCGGCACAAGCGGATATGACTTGCTAATAAGACCCACGGGAGGAATAAGAGATTAGCGATGACTAGCTTGTGAAACTCCTTTTTGGTTACTACCATTCACGCCTTGGGTCGCAGAGTGTCGACGAAATCACTATTCAATTAAAGGGACCGGCAGTGCCTTTGCGAACGAGCTTGGAATCCTCACCTGAGACTGTGCAGGAATTCGAAGCAGCTTCTCAAGAAAGGTACTTGGAGGGGCTGGAACTGATGTTAGCAAATCAGTGCGGTGCAGGCGTATACCTGATGGGATATGCCGCCGAGATTGTGCTAAAGGAAGCTTATTTCAGGTTAATCGGCAGTGGACTGACCGATAGAGTTGGCACCCTTCTCCCGCCTGCCAGAACTTGGGGGCGAGCCAACCTGCCACAGCCGATTTCAGATGATGAATCGTATCACAGTCTGCGATTTTGGGCGGCTTTACTCTGTGCTCGGCGAACAGGGCTGGGAAAGCCTTTTCCTCCGGCGTTTGAGAGCGAATTGCTTCGCACTTCATCCCGCCTTTACGTGGCGTGGTGGGTGGAGATGCGGTACCATGTACTTTCACAGGCCTCCCTGGGTGATGCCCGCGATGTTTATAATGATGTTACATGGATCATCAGCAATAGATTGCAGCTTTGGAGCTAGCTATGCCAATTCGGAACCTAAAACCTCAAAGTAATCAGAACAGCCTGGAGTTAAAGGCGGCTCTTGTTAATGAGATGAGGAATGAGACCTCCACAGGGCCGTTGATTCTAAAAGAGGATGCCGGGTTTCCGGCTAAATCGCTTCATGTATTTGTTGTTTGGGATGATTGGAGGGGATCAACTCAGAAGGAACGCTCTGAAGTTGTTATGGATGCTTTCGAAGAAGTCTATGGCCAAGCAGAAGCGCAGCGAATAACGGTTGCCATGGGACTGACGGAAGAGGAAGCGGACAAGATCATCCCGCAATGGCGAACTCCTCCAAGAGACGTTACCTAAACCTGGTGAGTGCAACAGGAACAAATACTCAGTAGCCTAGGTCAGTAGCCAATAAGAACGGTTAGAACTTCTTAACTTGGCTACAGGCTACTGGCCACCGGCTACAGACTCAATGAACTGGAAACTTCCTAATCAGTTGACGGTACTTCGCCTGCTGCTGGCGATAGTGTTCTTCATGCTGCTGGCCCTGTACGAGGGGCCCGGCGGCGAGGCGGCGGGCGAGCAGGCCCAAAGGGCCCGCCTGCTGCTGAACGTGTGCTTCGGGCTGTTCATCCTGGCCGGCATCACCGACGTGCTGGACGGCTACCTGGCCAGGCGGATGAAGGCGGTCTCGGCCTTCGGGCGGATAACCGACCCCTTCGTGGACAAGGTGCTGATCTGCGGGGCCTACGCCCTGTTTACCGGCAGCAACTTCGTCTTTTCCGCCAAGCTGCCCATGTCGAGCTACGAGCAGCACCTGCCCGGCTGGATCACCGGGCACATGGCCAGCGGGGTGCAGGCCTGGATGGTGGTGGTGGTGGTCGCCCGCGAATTCATCGTCTCGGGCGTCCGCGGCTACAGCGAAAGCCGCGGCCAGAGCTTCCCCGCCACCGTGTACGGCAAGCTCAAGATGTTCACCCAGTCGGTGGCCATCGGGACGGTGCTCTACCAGTTGGCCAACCTGCCCGAGACCCCCTGGGCCATCGTCACCAAGCTGACGGCGGTGTGGGCCTCGGTGCTGGTTACGGTTTTCAGCGGCCTGGCCTACGTGTCCAAGGCCCGCAAGCTGATGGTCAGCGACGAGTAGCGGGAGTCCCAAGACTCTACGCAGAGGCGNNGAGGCGCAGAGGGCGCAGAGAAAGGATAAGTAAGTGGATATAGTTCTCTCTGTGTTCTCTGAGGCTCTGTGTCGAAGGTTGCTTTTCTGTTTTCTCGTGTGAAGGCCGACAACACACAGCAGGAAGAAGCAAGATTTCGGCCAAGGGTTGATCAATCAATTCGAAACTCGAAACTCGAAAATCCCAGCCCTGCTGGTAACCGGACTGGGAACCGGCTACCTGCCAATCGCACCGGGCAGCTGGGGTTCTCTGGCGGTAACGGTGATCTTCGTGCTGACGGCGCTGGCCGGCGGCGGCGCGTTGGCCGTCAACCTGGTGCTGGCGGCGGTGGCGG
>PMYM01000005.1:2874-3033 GCA_003171235.1 Phycisphaerales bacterium
CCCCGCCGGCCAGGCAGATTCAGCGCCTGTCAGCCGGGACGGGCATTCTGCTGGACGATATTATCGCCGCCGTGTATGCCAACATCGCCGCCCAAGTGGTGCTGCGGCTGGCGCTGCACATGCAGTGAGAATTAACAGAATGAACCACAAAGCTCACAA
>PMYM01000075.1 GCA_003171235.1 Phycisphaerales bacterium
CCCTGGGTGGGGTCGATGGCCATGGAGTTGTCGTTGAGCACCACCAGGAACTGGCGCTTGAGCAGCCCGATGTTGTTGATGGCCTCCAGCGACAGGCCGTTGACGATGGCGGCGTCGCCCACCAGGGCCACCACCTTGCGCTCGTTCCGCGCGGCCAGTTGATCGGCCCAGGCCATTCCCAGGGCGGTGGAAATGGCCGTGCCGGCGTGCCCGCAGGAGAAAAGGTCGTACTCGCTTTCGCCGGGGGCGGGAAAGCCGCTGAGGCCGTTCCACTGCCGCAGCATCTCGAACTGCTTCCGCCGCCCGGTGATTATCTTGTGGGCGTAGCACTGGTGGCCCACGTCCAGCAGCAGGCGGTCGGCGGTGAAATCGAAGGCCAGGTGCAACGCCAGGACAAGCTCCACCACGCCCAGGTTGCTGGCCAGGTGGCCGCCGCGGCGCGAGACGGTGCGGACGATCAGCCCGCGCAACTGGCGCGACAACTGTGCCAGTTCCGCCGGGGAGAGTTGCTGGAGGTCCTTGGGCGAGTTGATGCGGTCAAGGATGTCGGTGCCGGCCTCCTGGACCGGCAGTTCTTCCGCCGCCGGGGGTGCGGGCAGCGGGTTGGCCGGCTTGTCGGAGGGTTTATCCATCAGCGGTCTCGTTGTCCCAGCAGTAATGTCAGTTGTCGAAGTTCGTCCGCGCCGCTGCCGAAAGTTTCCAGTTGGCCCATCGCCCGCTGGGTCAGTTGGCCTGCCAGGCGGCGGGCCGGTTCGATTCCCAGCTCGGCGGCGTAGCTGCGCTTGCCGGCGGCGGCGTCCTTGCCGGGCGTCTTGCCCAGCACCTGGGCCGACGCCGTGGCGTCCAGCAGGTCGTCGACGATCTGGAATACCAGCCCCAGGTCGTCGGCGTAGGCCGACAGGGCGGAAAGCTGTTGTCCGCTCGCCCCGGCGCACAGGGCGCCCATGCGGCAGGCGGCCTTGAGCAGGGCGGCGGTCTTGCGCAGGTGGATGTACCGGCGGGCCTGGTCGCCCTCGGGCAGGGGGCAGAGTCCCATGTCGGCCACCTGGCCGGCGATCATGCCGGCCGGTCCGGCGCCGGCCGCCAGTTCGCCCGCCAGTTGGGCCGCCAGGGCGCCGTCGCTCAGGCCCCGCGCCAGCACTTCGAAGGCCCGCGTCAGCAGGGCGTCGCCCGCCAGGATGGCCATGGCCTGGCCGAACTGCACGTGGGCGGTGGGCCGGCCGCGACGCAGCACGTCGTTGTCCATGGCCGGCAGGTCGTCGTGCACCAGGCTATAGCAGTGCACCATCTCCACGGCCACGGCGGCGGGCATGGGGTCGGCCCGCCATTTATCCGCCGGGGCCGCCGCCTGGGCCGACAGCAGCACCAGGGCGGGGCGCAGGCGCTTGCCCCCCTCCAGGCAGACATAGCGCATGGCCTGGGCCAGGCTTTGCGGCACCGAGGCATCCGCCAGCCACTTTGCCAGGGCCGGCTCAACGGCCCGGGCGCAGCGGCTGAGCGAATCGCTCTCACTGATTGACGAAATGCTCATGCTGACAGCCTATTCGGAAACGAGCAATTATACCAAGCGCCCCACCCGCCTTGGCTAGTGGAATCGCCGCCTTTAGCGGGCGGCGCCAGTGTCTGCTTGCCTGTGCCGGCCGGCGCGGTAGCATAGGCGGACCTTCTGGAGAAAGTAATGCCCGACATTCATCCGACCGCGCTGGTGGATGCTTCCGCCCGGCTGGGCCAGGGCGTCGCCGTCGGCGCCTACGCCCGCGTCGAAGCCGACACCGTGCTGGGCGAGCTCTGCCGCGTTATGGACTACGGCGTCGTCCGCCGCTACACACACCTGGGGCGGGGAAACGTTGTGCATCCCACGGCCGTGCTGGGGGGCGAGCCGCAGGACCTGAAATTCGATCCGGCCACCGTCACCTACGTCCGCACCGGGGCCAACTGCGTCTTTCGAGAGGGCGTCACCATCAGCCGCGCCACCAGCCCCGGCCAGGCCACGCTCATCGGCGACGACGTCTATATGATGGCCCAAAGCCACGTCGGCCACGACAGCGTCATCGAGAACGGCGTCGTCATGGCCAACTGCGTTTCCGTAGCCGGGCACTGCCAGGTCGGCCAGGCATGCTTCCTGGGCGGCGGGGCGGGGATTCACCAGTATTGCTGGGTGGGGCAGGGCGTGGTGGTGCGGGGGTTGACAGGCATAGCCCAGCATGTGCCGCCGTTCATGATGACCGCTAACACCAACGACGTGGTCGGGCTGAACGTGGTGGGCATGCGCCGCATGGGCCTGACCGCCCCGCAGCGCCAGCAGATACGGCAGATGTACCGGCTGATGTACTTTGAAGGCCTGTCCGTTCCGGCGGCCCTGGCCCGATTGGACCAGGGCGACGACTGGGATGCGCCGGCCGTTGCCTTCCGCGAATTCGTCCGGCGCTGCCACCAGGCCCCGCCCCCGTACAACCGCGGCATCGCTCGCCCGCGCAGGGGGCGACGAATAGAGACCCCGCAGGAGTAGGCACAAGAAAAGCTGAAAGCTAAAAGCTGAAAGCTGAAAGGGGAGAAACTGGCAGTCTCCATTTCCGCTTTTAGCTTTTAGCTTTTTCTGTCAATCCCTGTTCGGTCTTCCGTCGTCGGCGTCGTAGGCGTTGCCAGTGAGGGCCTGGCCCTGCACTTCCACCCGCTCGATGGCCAGGGCCTTGCCCGTGTCCGGATCGACGCTCGCCAGCACCCCCGACAGCCGCGGATCGCCCAGGGCGATCTCGAAGGGCGTGGGCATGCTGGTGGTCAAGGCGTACAGCACGCGGTCCTTGCGCCGCCCCAGCACGCTGTCGTACGGGCCGGTCATGCCCAGGTCGCTGACGTAGGCGGTGCCGCCGTCGAGGATACGAGCGTCGGCCGTCGGCACGTGGGTGTGGGTGCCGAAGACAATGCTCATCCGCCCGTTGCAGTGCCAGCCCATGGCAATCTTCTCGCTGGAGGCCTCGGCGTGGAAGTCCAGGATGCGAATCTTGATCGAGGGTGGTATTTCCGATAAAATCTGGTCAATGGCCGCCCAAGGCGAATTGGAGGCGGTCATGTACATCTGCCCCAGCAGGCAGCAGACGGCGGCCTGGTGCAGGCCCGACTTGAGGGGCACCGCCGTCCACCGCCGGCCTAAGGCCTTGGCATTAAGATTGGCGGGGCGGACGATGCGATCGGAGGCGCTCAGGGAGGCGGCGATTTCTCGCTTGCGATAGACGTGATCGCCCAGGGTCACGACGTCCACGCCATAGTTGAGGAGCTTGGTGTAAATCTGAGGCGTCAGCCCGCTGCCCCCCGCCGCGTTCTCCGCGTTGCAGACCACCAGGTCGATCGACCGCTGTCGGATCAACTCGGGAAGATGATCGGCCAGAAGCCTTCGGCCGGGTTTGCCCACGACATCGCCGATACACAGGATATTAAGCGGCATTCCAAACAGCTTTCTAGGCCCGGGAGCCTGCCCGGGCACGCCACATTATATCGCATCGGGGAGTTGGTGGCACAGGTTTTCAACCTGTGCCCCACCATCCCTTGGGATGCACAGGTTAAAAACCTGTGCCACTAAAGAACCTATCTCGGCATTACCCTTATCCGCGGCCCTTCAGGCCTGCCCCGCCGAATGCCGATATCCCAAGAAGCCGCATCCGGTCGCCCGTTGGCGCCGGTTTGGCGTCTCTATCATTTAATGTGTAACCTTGCCAGATAAGTAGAGGTAGGAATGATCGCAGTTCACGTCACGCACGAGGCCGTCGAGAAGATGGGAGGCATCGGGGCGGTCATCGCCGGTTTGGCCACCTCCCGTCCCTACCAGCAGGCCTTCGGCCGGACCGTGCTCGTCGGGCCGCTCTTCCAGACCGACTATCCCGCCAGCGAGCGCCTCGGCCCGGGCGGCAAGATCCTCTACAGCTCCCTGGACAACATCGACCAGGACGACTGGGCCAGCCGTTTCCAGCCCATCGAACGAACCTACCAGGTGGGCATCATCTACGGCGTCCGCCAGCTCGTGGACGGCCAGCACCAGCAGCCCGTGGACGTCGAGGTGCTGCTGGTGGACGTATTCCGCTGCAATCCCGATCGGCTCAATCTCTTCAAGGGCGAGCTGTACCAGCGGTTCGGCATTCCCTCGGCCCGCTTCGAGCACATCTGGGAATACGAGCAATACGTGCGACTGGCCGAGCCGGCCTACGAGGCCATGCACGTCATCGGCTGCACCGGCACGCCCGCCGACCCGGTGGTCATCTTCGCCCACGAGTACCTGGGCATGCCCACCGCCCTGAAGGCCGTGCTGGGCGGGCGGACCGACGTCCGCACCGTCTTCTATGCCCACGAAGTCGCCTCGGCCCGGCGCGTCACCGAGAACCTCCCCGGCCACGACCTGATGTTCTACAACGTCCTGGCCGCCGGCGAGGTCGCCGGCAAGAGCCTGGAGGACTACTTCCCCCAGGTGCAGGACTTCTTCAAGCACCCCCTGGTCAAGGCCGCCCACTACCTGGACGCGGTCTTTGCCGTGGGCGAGCTGGTGGGGCGGGAGATGCATTTCCTGGATTCCTCCTGGCCCGACCAGCCCATCGAGATCGTGTACAACGGCCTGCCCGTCGGCCGGCAGAGCCTTCAGCAGCGGCAGGCCCACCGCCGGCGCATGCAGCAGTACGCCGCCAACCTGCTGGGCTTCGAGCCCGATTACGTCTTCGCCCACGTGGCCAGGCCGGTGCTGTCCAAGGCCATCTGGCGCGACCTGGGCGTGCTGCACGAACTGGAGGGCCTGCTGGAGGAGCAGGGCCGCACCGCCGTCTACTTCATGCTGGGCACCCTGGCCGGCCAACGCCGCACCAGGGACATTCTGCACATGGAGCGGGTGTACGGCTGGCCGGTGCACCACCAACTGAGCTATCCCGACATGTGCAACGGCGAAGAGGTCGTCGGCGCCGCCTGCGAACAGTTCAATCAAAACCATAAGCGCGTCCAGGCCGTCCTGGTGAATCAATTCGGCTGGGAGCAGCGGATCTGCGGCCAGCGCATGCCCGCCGACATGAGCTTCGCCGACATCCGCCAGGGGACCGACGTGGAGTTCGGGCTGAGCGTGTACGAACCCTTCGGCATCAGCCAACTGGAGCCCTTGTGCTTCGGCGCCATCTGCGCGGTCAGCAACGTCTGCGGCTGCCTGGGCCTGGCCCGCCGCCGCCTGGGCGCCCAGCGCAACTTCAACCTGCTGGAGGCCGACTACACCCAACTGCCCGAGCCCATGCAGCCCTGGCAGATGGTCGGCATCAGCCAGCACTTCCGCGACCGGATCGAGCAGGTCGAGAACCGCCGGCTGGCCCGGGAACTGGCCCTGCGCCTGCCCAAGACCCAGACCGACCTGGCCGACCTGCTGGTCTCGGGCTATGCCCTGGGGCGGCAGTTGGACTGGGAGCAGGTGGTCAAGGAATTCTTCCTGCCGGCGGTGGCCCGAGCCTGCGGCCAGCAGTCCCCCGCCCAGTTGGGCGGCTCGCTGACCCAAGCGGCCGGTTAACCCCACAAGAACCTCAAGACGCCAATCCCACTGCCGGAGAATGTGGTAAAAAAAGACCGTTATTGCCGAATTGCTTGGGGTCATCCTACATATACTGTTTCGTCTTTGCGCCCCTTGTGTCTTTGTGGCTTGAGTTGTCCCTGACGCCCAGCGAGATCGCGGATGAAACTCTCCATGGCGGCTGAGTTGGCGGTGCGCGGAATCCTTGCCCTGGCTGAACGTTACGGGCGGGAGCCGGTTCCCCTGGAGGAAATCTGCCAGCAGCGCAAGCTGCCCAAGGAATACCTGACCAAGATCTTCAGCCTGCTCGGACGGGCCGGCCTGATCCGCGCCGTCCGCGGCAAGCGCGGCGGCTACGTGCTGGCCCGCTCGCCCCGGGAAGTCACGCTGCTGGCGGTGGTGGAGGCGGTGGAAGGCCCTTTGGCCGTCAACCTCTGCCAGCATACCCCGTCTCGCTGCGACCAGGACGACTGCCGCGTCCGGCCCATCTGGGCCGACATCCAGAATAAAGTCCGCCAGGCACTGGCGGGCTTCACCCTGGAGCAGTTGATCTCCCAAGAGGCCCAACTGGCCCAAGCCGCCCCCGACCAGTCGCCCCTGGCGGCGCAGTCGGCCTGATTCAAGCCTGGGGCCGACCACGGAATTGGCTGGCACGGTCACGCTTCTTTTCGCGTGACCATGTTCCGGCCCTGACATCCATACATCCCGCACGCCCAACCGTTCGCCGCACTCACGAACCCGCGTGCCCTCCATGACTTTGGAGTAAATAGCCCCATACAGGCATCACCTTACCGCCATTTCTTTCCTAATACTCTGCCAGTGATGCACTTAAGTCAGATTCACAGTAGCCACAAAACGGAAAACTACGGAAAATGGCGGAAAATGGCGCAAAATCCGGCAACACCTGGAAAGGCCGAAAGCAGAGTCTGCCACACAGACACGAAGGGGAGAAAAGACAAAGAAAAGCTGAAAGCTAAAAGCTGAAAGTCGTGGCCGGTGGCATATGGGACATTTTAGCTTTTCCCCCTGCTGGCCCGCCGTCTTTTAGCTTCGCCTGTAGCCTTAGGTCTGCAGCCTGCAGTCTTCCGTATTAACTTGTCAAAGAGCCTTCCGGGAGTCATCCCCCGGCGCCCAGGCTTCCCGATATTATGTGTCTATATAACAACTTTTCTGAAAAAGTCAAGCGCAAACTTCCTTGGCCGAA
>PMYM01000276.1 GCA_003171235.1 Phycisphaerales bacterium
CACAGCAGCACGTCGGCGTGCCGGGGGGTGCCCTTCAAGACCACGCCGAATCGCTCCAGGTCGTACTGGGGCGTCAGGGCGGCGATGATCTCGATGTCGCAGGCGTTGCAGGCCCCGCTGTTAAAGTGCAGGATCCAGGGGCTCTTGAGCCTGGCCCAGTGGACGATTTTTCTGATCAGTGACATGGTTTACTTTCCGTACAGCACCGTCAGGCCGACGGCGGCGCCCACCACGTACACGGCGGCGATGGCCAGGCTGGCCAGCCCTGCCATGGCGGCGGTGGTTACCATCAGCGCCACCACGTGCAGGATGGTGAAGAAGAAGGCAAAGGGGATGAACTGCCCGTAGTCGGGCTGGACCATGGTGTCGGGGCTTTCCTCGCCGCAGGCGTAGGGTTCCACGGCCCCGGCGGGCCCGCCCTGGCTGCGCACGCTCAGCCGGCCCAGCACCCAAAACAGCAGCGCCGCCGCGCCCAGCATGATGCCCATGGCCACCGGCGGCCAGGCAAGAAACGAACCGTTCATTGTCTATCCCTTGATGTTTTCCACGGTATTGGTATCGATCGAGCCGGTCTGGGAATGAATCCGCAGCACCAGCCCCACCCCCACCACCATCACCGCCACCTCGATGACGATCAGGGTGATGGCCAGCGACTGGGCCAGCGCCTGTTGGGCGGTGGTGTAGCCGGCCAGGATGATCAGCAGCGTCACCGACTTGGTCAGCACCTCCAGGGCGATGATCGAGCGGATCAGGTTCCGCGTGCTCAGCAGGCTGTAAAAGCCAACGATCAGCACCAGAACCGCCCCCACGGCGAAGGTGCCGAAAATCAGTGCGGCCTGCGGGGTCATTGCGATTTTCCTTTCAGCAGCACCACCACGCCGAAGGCCGCGGCCAGCAGCACCGCGATCTGCCCGACCAGGTCCGCCTGGCGGAGGTTCCACAAGGTGGTCTGGACGGTGGCGCCTGGGCCCTGGGCGGCCGGCAGGGCAAAGTCCAGCGGCACGTTCAGCCGCACCAGCGCCCAGGCCGCCGCCGCCAATATCACCGGCAGCAAGGCGAAAACCTTGAGCTTGGCGCGCTTCCGCCGGGCCAGGGCGTCGTCGTCCATGCGGGCCGTCAGACCCACGGCAGAGACCAGGATGGCCGGGATCAATCCCGCGCACACCGAAAGTTCAAACACCGCCGCCAGCGGCGAATCCAGGCGGAACAATATCGCCGTCAGCAAGGCGCTGGTGGCGGCCAGGCCGATCACGCTCCGCAGCATCCGGGCGGTCGAAACCGTCCACACCGCCGCAGCCACCAGCAGCACCGTCAACGCTATATCCAGTACGTTTGCGCTCATGCCGTGAGTCTCATAAATTCAGGTTCGCCGGCAGCAGGAAGCTGCCCAGGTGCATCAACAGCGGGAAGGCCAGCCCGACCAGCACCGTCACGGTGGCCAGGATCAGCTCGGCCACGACGTAGCCCTCGCTGCCCTCGCGCACACCCTGCAGGTTGGGGGCCGTCCGGCCGAAGAATACCCGCCGCTGCATCAGCAGCAGGTAGCCCAAAGTCGCCACGCTGACGGCCACCGCCAGCAGGGCATAGGCCTGCATCCCGCTTTGCCAGAGGGCCAGTATGATCACCAGCTTGCTCCAGAAACCCGCCAGCGGGGGCACGCCCGCCGTCGAGAGGGCGGCGATGACCGAGGTCGCGCCCGTCACCGGCATGCGCGAACCCAACCCGCCCAGCAACTGCATGTCGGTGGTGCCCGCCTGCCGCTCCACCGCCGCCGAATTCACAAACAGCAACGACTTGAAAACCGAGTGGTTGAACAGGTGGAAAATGGCCCCGGCCATGGCCAGTTCGCCCGCCGCCACCAACCGCCAGTCGGCGCTGCCGGCGTCGGCCAGGAAGCAGCCCGCCGCCAGCACCACGTAGCCCATCTGGCTGATGCTGGAGTAGGCCAGCAGACGCTTGATGTCCTTCTGGACCAGAGCGGCCACCGCTCCGACGACCATCGAAAAAGCGCCCACAACCATGACCGCCTGGCCCAAGGCGGCGCTGGGCGGCAGGACGTCCATCGCCAGCCGCAGCAGGGCGTACAGCCCGGAGACCTTGGTGCCCACGCCGGCCAGCAGCACCGAGACCGCCGCCGGGGCCGACGAATACGCCCCGGGCAGCCAGGCGTGGAAGGGCGCCAACCCGCCCTTGATGAACAACCCGCAGACAAAGCCCGCCATCGCCAGCTTCAGCAGCGGGGAAGCGCTGCCGGCGGCCAGGGCGGCCTTGAGGGCGGCAAAACCGGTCGAACCGGCAACCAGCAGCATCAGGCTAAGGCTCCCCAGCATCAGCACACTGGCCACGGCCGAGAGGATCACGTACTTGAAGGCCCCCTCCAGCGCTAGAGGGTCGCGGTTGAAGGCGATCAGGATGAAGGAGCAGACGGCCAGCACCTCCATGAACACGTACAGGCTGAACAGGTCGCTCACCAGCACCGCCCCGTTCATGCCGGTAATGGCCAGCAGCATCATGCTGGCGAACTGCCAGAGGCGGCGGTCCTGGCCCAGGCTGGCCTGGCCGACCAGCAGGGAGACGAAGGCCACCAGCCCCACCGCCAGCAGCAGCATCCTTCCCAGGGGGGTGATCTGCAGGCCGAAGTTGAAGAAGCTGGTCAGCGGGCCGTCCAGCCGCGGCATGTACGGCAGGCACAGCACGGCGATGGCCTGGACGCCGGCCAGCACCATCGCCAGCGGCAGGGCCAGCCTCCGCGATCCAACCGGCGGCAGGTTGATCAGGATCAAACAGGCCAGCGGCGCCAGGATGAACAGGTCAAGCACTCGCAACTCCTATCAACGCTACTTGCTTTCCGGACAAGTCCTATTAGTTCTTCATGTCATTGAACAGGTGACCAGTAGATCAGGAGACCGCAGGCTCGATTCGGCCTTTTCCTGTTCACCTGATCAACTGCTCGCCTGCTCTGTGCTCATCCGACTTTGATTCTGTAGTCACAGAATAAAAGTCGGATGAGTACTAATGCATCAGCATGTATGCGGCTACGGCCGCGGCGCCCAGGATCGACCACACCACGTACAGGGCGTAGCTGCCGGTGTGGGCGGCACTGACGGCATAGCCCGCCCCGCGGGCGGTCCCGCTGGTCAATCCGGCCACCACGCCGTCGATCAGGCGGTCGATAAGCCAGAGGATTCGGCTGGCAACCTTGGCCAGGGCCATGCCGATGTCATACGGGTCGAAGTATCGCTTGCCGGCGGCGTCGTAAATCTGCGCCAGGCCGGGGGCGTGGTGAATGTGGTCCACCGCGCCCAAGCCGCTACCGGCGCGCTTCGCGCCAAGCAGGTGGTTGATGATCGCTGCGGCCAAGGCCAGGCAGGTCATCAGCACCAGCATGCTGCTCTCCGGCCAGCCGGCAAAATGCTCGGCGGCGCCGTGCTCGGCGGCGGCAAAGTGCGTTCCGGCAAAGGCCGGGGCGATCAGGTGGTCTATGGGCAGGGCGTTGCCCAGGCCAAAGACCAGGCAGGCCGCCGCCAGGATTACGATGGGCAGCAGCATGCTCGGCGGGGCCTCGCGCACCTGGTCGAACTTCACATCGGAATTCTCAGCCGGCTTGCCCAGATAGGCGGCGTGGCCCAGCTTCAGGAACGAGGCCGCCGTCAGCACCGAACCCAAAAGGGCGGCGGCGTAGAAGATCCAGTGCCGCGCCAACGCGCCGTCGTAAATCAATTCCTTGGAGAAAAAGCCGTTGGTCCAGGGCACGCCGGAGATGGACGCCGCCAGGATAAAGAAGCAGGCGAAGGTGACGGGCATCCGTCGCCCCAGGCCGCCAAGCTGCTTTAAGTCGGTGGTGCCGGTCGCATGCTCGACCGCCCCGCCCGTCAGGAACAGGCCGCTCTTGTAGATGGCATTGTTGAGCATGTGGAACAGGCCGCCGACTATGCCCAAGGGCACCGCCGTGCCGATCCCCAGCACCATGTAGCCCACCTGGCTGATGGCGTGATAGGCCAGCAGGCGCTTGTAGTCCTTCTGCACCAGGGCCATCGACACCGCCAGCAGTATGGTGGCCGCGCCCACGATCATCATTAGCGGGCTGACCCAGGCGTCGGGGGTAAGCTCGAAAAGGTCCAGGCTGATCCGCGCCAGCCAGTAAATGCCCAGCAGCTTTTCCAGGCTGGCCGGCAGGAAGGCCATGAAGGGCAGGGGGGCGTCCACGGCGGCGTCGGGGATCCAGCTATGGAAGGGCATCGAGCCGCCCTTGCTGATGGCCCCGATCATCAGCAGCACAAAGGCCGCCGTGCAGACCGAGGTGGTCAGCGGCAGGTGTATGTCGCTGATGATCAGCGTGTGGGCCTGCCAGCCGGCCAGGGCCATGCCCAGCATCATGCATACGTCGCTGATGCCGATGATGATGAAGGCCTTGGTGGCGGTTCTCCAGGCCCCAGGCCGGCCGATGGCGATCATCGCGAACAACGTGCCCAGCAAACCCTCCCAGAAGAACAGCAGCACCACCAGGTGATTGGCCAGCACCGCCCCGTTGACCATGGCCAGCGAAAGCAGCATCCAGCCGTAGAACTGGTTGCGATTTGCCCGCCCGGCCATGAAGCGGATCGAGTACAGCGCCACCAGCAGGCCAAAGCACGCCGTGGCCAGCACGATGAAGCCGCTGAACTGGTAGAGCCGCAGAACGAACTGCAAACCAAAGCCAGCCCAGGGCAGGTTCAGGTCGGCCTGCTTGTCGAAGAGGAAGATGCCCAGGCCCAGGTTGGCCGCGGTGGCCAGCAGGGCCCAGGGCCCGCTGACGGCGCCGGCCCGCCCGCGCATCAGCAGCGCCAGCACGCCGGCGGCGGCGGGTACGAGTATCGCTAACAGCAGCAGGTTCGGGCTCATTGAACGATTCCCAGCATTTGCAGGACGGTGGCGTGGACTATTTCGGCCGGCGGATTGATGAGCAATCCCGCCGCCAGCGACATCACCGCCAGCAGCGCCACGCAGCCGACCATCAGATAAGAGCCTTCCCGGGCAAGCTCGCCCCGAGGTTGGCCAAGGAAAACCATGGTGAATACGCGGAAGAGGTACAGGATGGTCATGAACGCCCCGACCACGAAAACGGCGGCTATCCAGGGCCGCTCGGCCGCCGCCGCCGATATCACCATGTACTTGCTGAAGAAGCCGCCCAAGGGCGGCACGCCCATCACCGACAACGCGCACAGCAGGAAGGCCACGGCCGTCACCGGCATGGTCTTGATCAGCCCGCCCAGACGGGTGATGTCCTTGCAGTGGGTGTTCTGCTCGACGATGCCGGCACACAGGAACAGCCCGCCCTTGGCCAGCCCGTGCATCAGGATGTATAGCAGGGCTCCGCCGACGCCCATGATCGCGGCCTCCTGGCCCGCGCCGCCCTTGACCAGCGGGCAGGCGGCAAAGCCCAGGAAGATGAAGGCGATCTGGCTGACGGTGGAATAGGCGATGATGCGCTTCAGGTCGGTGTCGATCATGGCCGCCCCGGCCGATACCAACGCGCTGGCCGCCGCTATCAGCAGAACCCAGTCCTGCTGCTGGGCAGTCAAAGCGAAGGTCACGATGAACAGCCGGGCGAAGACGTACACGCCGATCTTGACCAGCACGGCCGCGTGCAGCAGGGCCGTCACTGGGCTGGGGGCCACGCCCGCGTCGGGCAGCCACGTGTGGAAGGGCAGGGTGGCCGACTTGGAGAGAATGCCCGCCAGCACCAGCAGCGCCACCAGGTTGGGCAGCACCGTGCCCTGGGGAATCCTGGTCAGGTCCAGCGTGCCGGTCTGGGTGTAGATGGCGATGAAACCAAGCAGCATGGCCAGCGCCCCGGCAACCGTCACCAGGAACGACTTGTCCGCCCGCAGCACGTCCTTGGGCGAGCGGAAGAACCCGATCAGCCGCCAGGAGGTGATGGCCGTGATCTCCCAGAACACGTACAGCAGCAGCAGGTGGGCCGAGTACACCAGCCCCATCATCGCCCCCAAAAACAGCACCACCATGAAGTAGTACTCGTTCTGGTTCTCATAGTGGCTGATGTAATGGAAGGAGTACAGCACGATGACGGCGCTGATCAGGCTGGAAATCATGGCCATGAAGACGGCCAGTTTGTCCGCCTGGAGCTTGAAGATCGACCAGGGCTCGACGGTGACGGTCTGCCCGCCCGCCAGCAGCAGGGCCGAGCAGACCAGCGGCGTCAGCACCATCGCCAGGGCCAGGAGGTTTCGCAAGCCCGGGCGGATCCTTCCCGCCAGCGGCAGCAGCGCCGACCCCAGCGTGGGGACCAGCACCGCCAGGTACAGCAGTAATGCATCTGTCATAGACGTTTCTCAAATCGCCTGGTGGCACAGCTTTCCATCCACACAAGCGCAGGAGAGTCGGGCCCTTGGATTGTCGCGGCGGCTCACGGTACAAAGCCGGGATTCTAGCCCCTTGCCGCCGGTCATGCAAACCCCTGGCCGAAAAAAACTCCGGCGGCATTTATAAAAGTGGCATGGGCGTCTCGCCCATGGGTCGCAGGGCCGTCTCGTCCCTGCCGTTCTTGGACGATTTCACGGGCGAGACGCCCGTGAAACTCATGGCCAAGATGGCCATGCCACTAAAATGCGGCGCGGCGTTCAGTTTTCGGTCTTGGCATTGCCCGGCCAGACCATCAGCGCCGCCGAGATCGCCGGCCCCACCGCCATCAGGCCCATGGCCCAGCTCAGGCCGGCATGCTGGCCGATCAGCCCGATAATCCACGGGCCCAGCACCCCGCCGAAATTGCCCACCGCCGACAGGGTCGAGTACATCGACGCCCCAGCCGCCGGAAACGCGTCCCCCGCGCAGCCCAGAATGGTCGGCCAGAAACCCGCGCACCCCAGGCCGAAGACCGCCAGGCAACCCACCGTCCAGACCGGACCCAGGCTTTGCGCGCCCATCGCCGCCAGCAGCAGGCTCAGCGAACACAAGGCCCCGCCGGCCAGGAAAAGCCGCCGCGGCCCAAGCCGCCCGGCCAGGGCGCTGGTGCCCAGCCGGCCAATCGCCATCGTCAGGCCAAAGCACATCAGCCCCAACCCGCCGGCCCAACTGGCGGCGCCGCAGACGTACTCCACGTAACTGGGCAGCCAATTCGAGGCCCCGATCTCGGCCGTACCTATGGCCAGAATCGCCCCCAGCAGCACCCAGAACCGCCCTCGCCCCAGCAGTTCACGCACCCGCAGCCGGGCGGAACTCTGGTGGGCATGCCGCGGCAATGGCAGCACCAGCGCCGCCAGGACCCACGGCGCCGGCAGGATCGCCAGCAGCAGGTACACGCTCCGCCAATGCCACCCCGCCCCCAGCAGGCCCAGCATCCCCAGCACGATGCCGATCAGCCCGATGGGATAAAAGGCGTGCAGCAGGTTGGTCATCTGCGTGCGGCGATGGGGATACAGCACGCACACCAGGGGCGTGAAGAGGGCGTCGCCGATGCCGGCGCCAAAGCCCAGGCACATCGCCCCGGCGCACAGGCCCGCCAGGCCTCCAGCCCGCGAGAGCAGCATCAGCCCCGCGGCCTCGAAAACGCCCGCCGCCGCCAGCAGCGCCCGGAACCCCAGCCTGTCGGCCAGCGGCCCGGCCAGCAGCACCGCCAGCGCCAGCCCGTAAAATGAACAGGAGAGAAACAGGCCGCTTTGGGCAGTGTTCAGCCCCAGCTCGCGGGCGATGGCCGTCTGGCAAATGGCCGGCCCGGCCAGCACGAGGGCGATGCTGAACATCCCCGCGCAGCACAGGCCCAGGATGGTTCGTCGCGGCAAGGCCGCCATGCTCGCTCCAAAACCGCCAGCATAATCGCCCGGGCGCTTTTCACCAGCGGCGATTTCGTATCGCCTCTGGCGCCGGGTGGCATGGTCACGCCTCTTCACCTTTCACCTCCGGCGTGACCATGTTCTTATGCGTAGCCGGGATGATTCTCGCGCGGGGCGCCGTGGGGTTCGAAGCGCGGCGGAGCAACCACGCGGGTGCAATGCCCTCATCGCCATAGCGAACCTGTCATGACAGATCGCACAGGGATGGCTCTTTTGCCGCGCGGCGGGCCGCTAGCGCCGGGGCTTCCGCCCCGGCCTGGAATGGCAAATTACGCGCGGCTCGTGTCGGTGTGAAGCTCGCCTTGCGCGAGCAATCCAACAGTTGCTCGCCCTGCGTTGCTTCCCCGTTGTGTTTTATCCGAAAGCCCACAGGGCGCTTGCCTATAGCCACGGGGCGCAAGCCCGTGGAATAGGAGACGATTGAAGACGAAGCCTCCGAAGGGGACGCCTGCCGCCACCCGAGGTAATGGCCTCTGCAATTGCCGCAATCGTTGCGGTTCGAGCCAGCCGATGGTTTCCTACCGGCCACCAAGTTGTTAAACAAGCCCGTCGACCCGGCCGTGCTGGCGCAGGAAGTGGACGCGCTGTTGACCAAATAACGCGGGTTGCAGGTTCGGTCAGGATGTCAGGCCAACAGCTTTTCTCGTTTCGCTTTTTGGTCGTCCGGGCGGGCGTAGCGTGGCAATAGACCAAACGCCGGCAGGCAATAACATCATCGCTCCTCCGCCTTCTGTTGTTTCCGGGAAATATTTCAAATCACTTCTGCAACAACAGTGGGCCGGCGAGGGCGGCAATATCCTGCGTCTGCTGCGAGCACGTCTTGCCGGCAGCGTCTTGGATGGCCAGTCGCAGCGTGTAGTCACCCGGAGCCAGGGCGGCAAGAGGCAGGGCCAGGCGGTTGCCTTCGGTCAGGTCTTGGCGAACCTGGGCCGCCGGTGCACCGCCAGCTCCCTCTAGCATTGCCGAGATGAAATACCTGCCTTTGACGGCATCGTTCATCCCCATTAACTCGAAATTACACACAAGCGTGCGGCATGGCAGAAGCACGTAGCGCGGCGCGTCCAGGGCGGCGATTACCGGCGAATTCAAATGCACCAGCGACGCCTCGCCCACGTCAAACACTAACCGCGTCTTGTCCGCGAAATTTTCTTCGGCGATATAAAGCTGTATGCGGCTGATCGACTTCCAAGCCTCGGCCTTGGCGTCCGAGGCTGCCATCATATCCTTGATGGAAAACCGCAGGGGGACCCATGCGTGCTCCGGCCCCAGGTCTATCGTCGTTTCGTACAGCGATTTTCCCGTCTCATGCGAGGAAACGAACAGCCCGATAGGCGTTCGCAACGCGGCGGGGCCTTGGCGGCTGGAATCGACGCGAATCCAGAATTCCAGGGCGTCGAATCGAGTGAGATCGAGCTCCCCGGCCTTGAACATTCGAGAGATTCGAGGCCAGCCGATAGGATACTTGCCGCCCTCGCCGCCGTCGTGCTCGTGGTCAACCGTAACCGTCCAGCGCAGGCCGGTCTTGCCGGCAGGATGCGCCTTTTCCAGCGCTTGGGCGTTTCCTTCAGCCGTGCTGTTGGACCACTGGGCAATGCCCAAATCGAATTTCTCTATCGCCCCGGACTTCTCAGCCGCTTCAAACGGCGAGGGCTGCGAAGCCGCGGGTCTGGTCGCAGCGGCGTCGGCCATGACTGACGGCGCAGTGGCTTTGTTGGCAACGGGATAGGCCAGCAATCGCTCAATCTGCATCGCCAGGCGCCAGCGGATGGCGTCAAACTCCTCCGACGGCCACATGCCCTCGGCCAGGTACCTGGGTTGGACGCGAATATCGTCCCAGGTCTTCTGCAGCAACTGCTTGCCCTCGCGCATAGCCGCCACGCAGGCTGGGTCTTTTGAGCCCTCGCGCTGGGCAATGGCCTGCTGAAGGGTGTAGATGTACCGCCCGTCGTCGCAACCTTGGCGGAAGCAGGCCCAGTACACCGCGGGAATGACTTCGCCCTCGTCATCGACGCGCTGCCCGCAGCCGGAGTAGCTGCCGCGGAGGTAGTCGAATGCGTCCGGACCAGGGGTCCAGCACCAATCCCAGGGGATCAGCGTGGTGTAGCCGCTCCGCCAGAGGCCAAAGCCGTACGTCATCCGCCCGCCCTTGCACATGACGCGCGGATCCTTGATCTCGCCGGCGTTGTGATTGGGGTAGCACCAGTATTCGTGGCGGTCCTGGGAGACGATCTGCTCGTAGGGCACGGAATATGGCTGGGAGCACCAGATGTCCAGGTAAGGTGCGTAGGCGGCAGCGTCGGCGCCCTGGGGGTCCTTGGTGGCGTAGGTTCTCACGCCGGCCGCCTTGACGGCGGCATAAACCTTGGAGCCGAAATCCTTGCTGGCGCGATTGACTTCGTCGATGGGACAGTAGATGAACTCCGGCCAGCCCTTGGCCTTCCGCTGGACCTCAAAACCCTTGATGCCTTCGGTGATTCGCTCATAGAAGACCGGCGGGGGCTGGGGATCGACGCGCCAATGGCTGTCCCGCTGGCCGCCCGGCGTCGTCTGGCGGTAGATCGCGGTGATGGCGCCGTCCCCAATGACGGGCACCGGCCCACTCAGGCCCGCGGCCAGCATACGTTCCAACTCCAACTCTTTCTCGTCGGAGACGCTGAAGTTCTTACCATCCCTGCAGCCCAGGTTGAACGTCGGCAACATGTCCAGGCCATACTCGGCCATCGCCCGATAGTCGTTGTCCGCGGCGCGGCGGATGAAAGCCTCATCCTGCCCCTTGTAGAGGATCGGGTTGAGGGCCGAGAAGTACGCTGAGTAATGCTTGCGCGGGTCTTTCTGCAACCGGAAGCTCAGGACGCGCACGGCAAGGGGTATCTCGACCGCCTGGTCGAAATCGTCGTCCCAGACCAGGACGGTTCCGCGGTACAGGCCGGGCTTCACGTCGTCGGGAACGTGTATCGTCAGGCAGTACCGCTGGCATTCCCCGGCGGGCGAAGAATAGGCCGTCACGCGTTCAAGGAGCTCGGGCCTGCGCCGATATGTCTTGAGCGTGGTATAGGAGGGATAGCCGATGTTCCAATACGTCGCCAGCCGTACGTCAATGCGGTCGGCGGGAATCTCGCCGTCGGGGGAGTTTAAGGCCGAGGCGCGGACCCTAAGGTTCCGCAGCGCCCGTACGGGATACAGGGCGAAGGTGACGGGCTGGAATTGGCCGGGCGCCGCGAAAGTGGTCAACGCCTCCAGCCGCTCGTCGGCCAGAGGGTGCGTGTTGGGATATATGGGCTCCGTGAGGGGGCGATGGAAAAGCAGGTATCCCCGCTTTTGTTCCGCTTCGGTGAGCTGCAGTTCAGGAGCCTTCTCGACGAAGGGAACCTCCTTGGCGTCTGCCGGAACGGCCGGTTGTGAATGGGCCAGCCGCCCAGATGCAGCAACGTCAGTCGGTTTAGCCGCCAGACGCAGAGACGGCAATTCGGCCTGCTCCGCCCCCGGCGAACCAGCCGCCAGCAGCATGATCCCGCAAAGCAGGCACAGGCCAAGACAAGAAACTCTCATGGACAAGCGAGCTTTCACGGACTCTCCTGCCGTTGCGGAGATAGAGCAACTAGTAGTCTGTAACAGGAAAT
>PMYM01000045.1 GCA_003171235.1 Phycisphaerales bacterium
CGGGCGGCCGGACTCAACGACGTCCGCCGCCAAAGCCTCCTCCCCGCCCGCCCCCAAAGCCGCCCATCGCCCCGGCGCCGCCAAAGCTGCTGGCGCCGCCTCGGCCGAAGCCTCCGCCTCCGCCCATCCCTCCGCCGGAGGAAACCGGGCCGGAGACGCGTCCGTTGCTAAAGGAGGGACCCGCAACTCGCCCGAAAGCCGCTTGCGGCGCGGCAAACGAGGGCGCCGGCGCCGCCATTGACGATCGCACCGCCGGCGCACCGCCCGAAGGCATTGCCGACGGCGCAAAGGATCATGACCGGCGAATCAGCGGTTCTGCCCCAGGCGGTTTCGCCGCTGGGCAGGCCGCGAGCAACTCTGGCCACCGACGGCGAAGCCGACCCGAACGAATCACCCGCCCCCGCCCGCGGGGTGATGGTCACTTCCGACCTGGCAACTGCTCCCTGGGGCGTGGGTGCGACGGCGGAAAGCGCCGCCTGGCCCGAAGCGAAGGGCAGGGATCTCGACTCCCCCACCGCCACGCCGGCCCGGGGGTTGACCCTTGGGACAATGGTGGTCGCCGTCCCGCGGGCGATTACGGCCGAGCCTGCCGCTTCGGCGGACAGGCTGCGATTGACTAGCGAGCTGGCGCCGGCGCCCCTGGAGCGGCCGCCAAGACGGTCCAGCGGGATACTGCCCAGGTTGGGCGACAACTGCCCGGCAGCTCGCCCAGCCGAAGGCTTGCCCACACTCAGCATGGACCGGCTGGGCGTAAGCGTCCGGGAGGCAATTACGCCGGAGCCGCTGCCCCTTCGGCTGCGGGCGCCGAAGGAATTCGTGGCCCAATTCTGCCCGCCGGAACCATTATCATGGCCGCTGCCCGACCAGTGGTGATCGAAGTCGCCATGATGATGGTGGCGATTGAAGCCATCATTATCATTGTCGAAGAAGATGATGGGCCAGCCCCAACCCCAGCCGCCCCACCAGTCAGGCGTATAGGCGGGGTTGTAGTTGGCGTACATGTCGTTGTAGCCATAGCCGTTTGGGACGTAGTAATCCGGGCTGGCCGAGTAAAGTTGGTTGCTCAGGTCGCCCACCTGGCGAGACAGTTCGCTGGTCTGCAGTTGCAGGCCATATATCTGGCGCTGGAGGTCGACCTGGTCCTGCGGGATTTCAGCCGGTTGCGTGGCCGGGACAGCCTGGGCGTCAGCGGCGGCCTGGTCCGAGGAAGGTGCATAGGCCGGCAGGTCGCCCGTTTGGCCATAGCCTTCACGGTAGGCCTGGCTGGAGGTCGCCTGCTTGGGCAATCCGACCAGCAACAGCCGGTCCACCTCGGTCAATTGAGGTTTGGGGGCCTGGGCGTCGTACCAGGCCATCAACTGGCCGGCCAGGCGGTCGATCCAGGCCTCGTTGGGAGCAAGCGTGGCGGCGCGGACAATGGCCGACAAGGCCGTTGTCATGTTGCCGCCCGAAGCGCTGACGGAGGCGACCACGCCCCAGGCCCTGCCATTCTCAGGTTCGAGCCGGGTGAGCGTCCGGGCCGCAATCGACGCCATCTGCAACTGGTCCAGTTGCAGCATGCGGTCCATGTAGGCCTCGTGCAGCGCGATGTTTCGCGGGGCGGTTTTCAGAGCCTGGGAATAGGCCTCCAGGGCCTGGAGCGGATCGGTGGCCGTCTGTATGGCGTGTATCAGGACGGCAAGCTGGCCGGTGTCGATGATTCGGGGATCCTGCGGAATGTACGGCTGGTCGGTCAACGAATATTGCGCCAGGGCGCTGGAAGAAGTCAATCCCAGGGCGATGAGCATTATCATTTCCCTGGTCTTCATTGTAACACTCCTTAACTATTCAATCTTAGGCGCGCAGCCAATGCTTTGCCCCCCGGCGGCCAGGCGGGCACTTGACTTGACCGCCCCGCCGGCAGGCCGGTAGGATGGGCTGCATGATCGTGCTGATCGACAACTACGATTCCTTCACCTACAACCTGGTGCAGCGGATCGGCGAGTTGGGCAAGGGGCACGAGATACGCGTTTTTCGCAACGACGCCGCCACGCCCCAGCAGGTTCAGGATGAGCTTCACCCCACTCACCTGATTATCTCGCCGGGACCGTGCACGCCCGACCAGGCCGGTGAGTCCATGAACTTCATCCGCTATTTCCACGGCAAGATCCCGGTGCTGGGCGTCTGCCTGGGCCACCAGTGCATCGGACAGGCGTTTGGGGGCAAGGTCGTGCGGGCCGAGCGCCTCATGCACGGCAAGGTCTGCCAGATCCGCCACGACGGGCGGGGGCTGTTCGTCGGCCTGCCCAACCCCTTCGCCGCCACGCGCTATCACAGCCTGATCGTGCGGACCGACGGGCTGGACGCGGATTTCGAGGAGACGGCCTGGTCGGCCGACCAGAACGAACTGATGGGCATTCGCTCCAAAACCCATCCCACCGAGGGCCTGCAATTCCACCCCGAGAGTTTCCTGACCGACCCGGGCCCGCAGATCCTGGCCAACTTCCTGAAATAGAGATCACTCACAGGAACGGCCACCCGCCCAGCAGCCCGTTGAAAAAGGATTCTCCCCGTAGCACGGGCGTCTCGCCCGTGTCCAAAGGCCTTCCTTTTCGATGGTCGTCGGTCATGGGCGAGACGCCCATGCCACGTTTTCAACGGGTTGTTAGGGGGCGGTCGCGGCCTGGGCGGCATTTGTCATCTCGGCGACGATGGCGCCGTTCTGTTCCATGGTTATGGACTGGCTCTGGCCCTGCGGCCCCTGCACGATCATCTCGATAGAGCCGCTCTGGCTGGTCTTGTTCTCCTGGGGCATGCCGGTCTGAAGGTTGAACCTGGTGGCGCCGGAGATTTTCATGTCCATCTTATTGATGGTTATCTGCGCCGGCCCAAAGGCCGCCGTGGTCGGCTGATCGGTCTTGAGCGTGCCGGCAAATTCCACCATCGCCAGCTGGGGCGGCCCCGGCTGGACCTCCTTGAGCGTGCTTTTCATCTGCAACTGGGCCGGCCCCAGCACCGGCACGGCGATCCTGATGTCGTTGGACCAGCTTTCCCCCACGGCCACCGGCCGGGCCGGCAGCGACTGCGCCGAGGGAGAGATCATCTGCTTGAGCATGTCGTCGCCCATCTGTTTCTTCATGGCCTCCAGAGTTTGCGCCATCTGGGGGTCGTTCTTGTTCTCCTGAATGAGCTTGTCCCACATCTTGTCCAGCCCGCTGGCCGACTTGATTGTGCCGTCGGGCCCCTGCACCAGTTCCAACTGGGCGCCGAGCATGGGCCCGTAAATGGCCTTGAGATTCGGGTCCTGCTTTTCCGGCGGGTCGTTGCTGTCGTAGGCCATGGCCATTCCCTCGGATTGGACTTTCATCACGAAGCGCTTGTATTCCATGCCGATGACAAGGTCGCCCTGGGCGTTGGGTTTGGCGACCTGCAGGGCCATTTCCACGTCGTTCTTGATATTCTGCTTCTGCTGCTGATCGCCGGCGCTTTTGATGGTCTGCGCCATGTCGGTGTGAATGGACATGAGGTAATTGCCGCTCTGCCAGGTGCGGCGAAAACTGACCTTCTGGCTGGCCGGCGAGGAAGCGGCCGCGTCGGCCTTGAGGGCGGGCGAAGTGGAGTGAGCGGCACAGGCCAAACCGAAGGCACAGGCCAGGGCCAGCAGCCAGGGGCGTTTCATGGGCGTATCCTTTCCTATAGTGCAGTCTAGGCCCGCATCGGTGCGGCCGGCACAAGCGGGCGGCCGAATTGACTTTGGGCGACGTAATTCATAGAGTGCCTTCACGGTTGATGCAATGAGATTCCCTTTTACCAAGCATGGTTGGCGGGAGTTGCTGCTGGCGACGGTTTTTTGCGCCGCCCTGGGGGCGGTGGCGGCGTCGAGTTTCTGGCCGGCGGCGGTGCTGCCGGCGCTGCTGTGGGTTTACTGCCTGGCCTTCTTCCGCGATCCGGTCCGAGTTGCGCCGGCAACTGACTCCCTGCTGGCCGTGGCTGACGGGCGGGTGACCGACATCACCCCGGCCGATCCGGATATCCTGGGCGAGCCGGCCACGCGCGTGGGCGTCTTCATGGGCCTGCTGAGCGTGCACATCAACCGCAGCCCCCAGGCCGGCAGGGTGCTGTCCATCACCCATAAACCCGGCGGCTACGCCGACGCCCGCCGCAACGACGCCTGGGCGACCAACGAATCGGCCAGCGTGGACATGCAGGTCGGCTCGGGGCAGCAGGCCTATCGCCTGCAGGTCCGCCAGATCGCCGGCTTTGTCGCTCGCCGCATCGTCACCGACCTGGCCGTGGGCCAGGAACTGCGGGCCGGGCAGGTAATCGGCATGATCAAATTCGGCTCGCGGGCGGAACTGATCGTGCCCGACCGGGTCATAGGCCGCCTGGCCGTGAGCGTCGGACAATACGTCTATGCGGGCCAGACGGTGCTGGTGGAGCCCAAGCGCCCGGAGAAACCATGACTCAGCAAACCCCGCCGCCGGGACGTCCGCGCCGCCCGCTTCGCCGGGCCATCCTGCGTTCCACCGCCGCCTTGCCGGCCATGGTCACGCTCATGAACGGGGTGGCCGGCTTTGCCTCCATCTACTATGCCACCCTGGCCGGATGCGCCCAGCCCAGCATGGAGCCCAACATCCTGACCACGGCGGCCTGGCTGATCTTCCTGGCCATGGGCTTCGACGCCCTGGACGGGCGGCTGGCCCGAATGACCCGCCGGGTCACCGACTTCGGCGCCCAACTCGACAGCCTGTGCGACGTCATCAGCTTCGGCGTCGCCCCAGCCGTGCTCATGTGCCGCACCTTCCAGATGCTGCTGGGCCGCCCGGAATACGGCTTCCTGCAACTGGCCAGCCCCGGCCTGATCGACATCATGTTGGGCATCGGCGTGGTGTACGTCTGCTGCGCGGTGCTGCGGTTGGCGCGCTTCAACGTCGAAAACGCCCCCGACCTGCTGCATCACCTGAGCTTCAAGGGCCTGCCCTCCCCCGGCGCCGCCGCCACCGTGGCCGGCATGGTGATACTGGCCAATCACCTCCAGTCGCCTAAGGTCGGCGGCTGGCAGGCGCTGGACTGGATCAACGTCGCCGTGGGCGTGACACTGCCGTTGGCGACGCTGGCGGTGGCGCTGCTGATGGTCAGCCGCTTCCGCTACCCGCATCTGATGAACAAGTTCATCCGCGGCAAGCGCCCGGTGAGCTACATCGTCAAGGCCATGATCGTGGTGGTGGCGGCGGTCTACCTTAGGGTGGTGGCCCTGGCGCTGGTGCCGCTGCTGTACGCTTTGTCCAGCCCGGCAAGCGAACTTTATCGTCGTGCCCGGGGCAAGGCCCCCGCCGCCAGGCAGGCCCCGCCCCCGGCTGTTCGGCCCCCGGCATAAGCCGGGAGCTCTTTTGTGTTCTATCCGCGCCCCCCGCCTGACGGCGGGGGCTGCAAACAGGACTTCCGCGCCAGGAATGATCTCTGATCAGGAACTTATGGAGTTGGCGTTGCAGCAGGCCCGCCTGGCTGGGCAGGCCGGCGACGTGCCCGTGGGCGCGGTCATCGCCCGAGAGGGCAAGCTCATCGCCTCCGCCTTTAACCGGCGGATTATCGATGCCGACCCCACCGCTCACGCCGAAATGCTGGCCATCCGCGCCGCCGCCGGCGCGCTGGGCGACTGGCGGCTGGAGGGATGCACCCTGGCGGCGACCCTGGAGCCCTGCTGCATGTGCGCCGGGGCCATCGTGCTGGCCCGCATCGCCCGGCTGGTTTACGGCGCCGCCGACCCCAAGGCCGGCGCAGTGGACACGCTGTATCAACTATGCTCCGACACCCGGCTCAACCATCGTGTGGAGATAGCCTCCGGCGTGCTGGCCCGGGACTGCGCCGACCTGCTGAGCGACTTCTTCCGCAAGCAGCGGGCAATGGGCAAGAAATAAACCTTTATCCGGTTAGCCGGTAATCAGCCAACCGGTTTTTTCACATGCTCGATTGCCCGCCGGCGGACAACTTGTCGGCGGTTTCAGCTCCGCCGCCTCCGCATCAGCGCCAGGCCGCCCAGGATCAGCATGGACAGCGTCGCCGGCTCGGGGCTCTCCTCCATGGCCATCTGCAACTCGACCTGTGGATGGCCCAAGCTGTAGTTGACAAACAGTGTGCCATTGAGATTGTTCTGCCAGATCGGGGAAGCGGCGACCCACGCGCCCGTGGCCGGGTCGATGAAGTCGATCGTCGCCTCGCCCTGTTGAATGATGCCGTCGGCGGGGACGGGGGGGACGACGTTGCTGTTGCCATCGGTCCAGTGGAAGCTGGTCAGGGTGAGGCAGTGGCCCCAACCGTCGGCGTCGTTGATGCAGATTTCAACGTCCTCGCAGGCCGTGAGGTTGTTATACAGGAATTGCCACCTTGGGTAAGTGTTGTCCTGCACCCAGGCGGGCTTGGCCATCGGCGGGGCGTGGAGAACCCAGCTTTCGGACATCTGGGCGCCGTAGGTGGTTATGCCGGGCGCCTTCTGCTCCAGGTAGGTGTACTTGCCGTAAATGCCCATGGCCTGGTAGGTGCCATTGGTGGCCACCTGTGTGTTCATGAAGCCGGGGCTGGCGAGTTGGGAAGCCACGGCGCCGATTTCCGACATATCGACTACTCCGTCGTTGTCGGTGTCGGGCACTATTTTTGTCCCGTACGCAGCATACTTATTCTGCAGGTACACGAACGAATTGGCGGTCGCCACCGGCACGCAGGCGACGCCCTGGATGGCTACAGGCAGGACCGACGGATCGTTCTGCACAAGGTAGCCGTACAGGCCCAAGTCTTTCTGGATGTCGTAGCTCACAGGCACAGGCACCTGGCCCCAAGCCGGGATGCTCATTACCGCCAGCAGAGACAAAGCCAGAATACCACGCATGGAAGTGGACATATCTCACCTCGCTTTCAGTCAACTGATCACTGGTCTGGACCCTCGGTAAGCCGCCACGCGGCGGCAACACCGCTCACGCCAGGAACCCCAGGCGACATCACGAAATGGCGGTCGTCGCCGTGGGCAAGAACTTGGAAACGAAGGTAAATATGCAAGAATTGGTCGGACTATGCGGGAACTAGGCCTGGCGGCCTTGGCGGGAAACGCATGAGCGAGTACGCATCTCGCCCTTAAGCTGGACGCACAACTTCGCCGCTCCCATAGCGTGTCGGAGCAACATACTAATCTACCAAGATTCTCTATTTTGTCAAGTCAGGTAAACACATTACTTCGACGCACGAGCGTGCTTTTCTATATATGGGAAAAGGTGTTACAGAGAGTGAATTTTCCAGACTCCTCTCGCGCGCGTCCGGATTTATGCCTTGCGACGGAAGGTTTCCCCGCTCTGCCCCAAGGCACCCCGCAGTGCAGGGCTCGCCGCCTTCGCCCCAGCAGCGTCGGCCCTGGTCGCGTCTGTCAATTCTGAAACGGCTCCTCAGGCCGGGCATGAAGGCCTTCGGGCGGAGCGGGCCGGGCAAAAACCGTTGTCAGTTTTCGCCCGCGGCGGTATGCTTTTGGTTCTTGTTCTGCAAGGAAACCGGATGAATGCACTGATCACGGGCGGGGCGGGCTTCATCGGCTCGCACCTGGCTGAGGCCCTGCTGGCGTCGGGCTCTCAGGTGTGCATCATTGACGACCTTTCCACCGGCTCGCTGGACAACCTCAAGGCTCTGGCCGGACGGAAGGGCTTCCGGTTCGTGCGCGAAAGCGTCCGCCACGAATCGACCATGGCCCTGCTGGTGGATCGCTGCGAGGTGGTCTTCCACCTGGCGGCGGCGGTGGGGGTGCAGCTTATCGTCGACCGCCCGGTGCACACGCTGGAGACCAACATCCACGGCAGCGAGGTGGTGCTGAAGCTGGCCAACAAGTTTGGTCGCAAGACCTTCCTCGCCTCCACCAGCGAGGTGTACGGCAAGAGCACGCGCGTGCCCTTCGCCGAGGACGACGACTCGCTCCTGGGTTCGACGCGCCTGACCCGCTGGAGCTACGCCTGCAGCAAGATGGTGGACGAGTTTTTGGCCCTGGCCTACCACGAGCAGTTCGGCCTGCCGGTGGTGGTGGGGCGGTTTTTCAACACCATCGGCCCGCGGCAGAGCGGCGCCTACGGCATGGTGGTTCCGCGCTTCGTGCGGGCGGCCCTGCGAAACGAGCCGCTGTGCGTTTACGGCACCGGCCAGCAGAGCCGCTGCTTCACCAACGTGGCCGACGTGGTGGGGGCCATGGTCAAGCTGGCCGACTGCCCCCAGGCCGTCGGGCAGGTGGTCAACATCGGCTCGGAAGAGTCCATCGCCATTGAAGATCTGGCCCGGCGGGTCATCGACCTGACCGGCTCAAAGAGCACCATCCGGCACTTGTCCTACGAGGAGGCCTACGGCCGGCCCTTCGACGACATGCTGGCGCGAAAGCCCGACCTGTCGCGAATCCGGCAATTGATCGGCTACCGCCCGCGCTACGACCTGGAGCAGACGCTCAAGCAGATTATCGAGTACGAAAAGAGTAGCCTGTAGCCAGTGGGCAGTGGTCAGTAGCCAGGAAAAACGGCACATGGAACTGACAACTGTCGAAATAGTTTTTGTTACTGGCTACCGACTACAGGCTACTGGCTACTAGAAAAGGAAGAGAAAGGCACAATGGCAAAGTACCTGATTACCGGCGGGGCCGGATTCATCGGCAGCAATCTTGCCCGTTTTCTCCTGGCCAAGGGCCAGCAGGTGGCGGTGCTGGACAACTTCGCCACGGGCAAGCGGCAGAACATGGCCGACTTCATCAAGGACATTACCTTCATCGAGGGCGACATCCGCGACCGGGCCGCGGTGGACAAGGGCGTTTCCGGCTGCGCAGCCATCTTCCACGAGGCGGCCCTGGGCTCGGTGCCCCGCAGCGTGGAAGACCCCCTGACCAGCCACGACGTGAACGTCAACGGCACGCTGGCGGTGCTGGAGGCGGCCAGGGCCGCCGGCGTGAAGCGCGTGGTCTTCGCCGCCAGCAGTTCGGCCTACGGCGACCGCCCCGAGAGCCCCAAGCACGAGGGCCTGGCCCCCCGCCCGGTCAGCCCCTACGCCGCCAATAAGGTCGCCTGCGAGTGCTACATGCAGGCGTACGCCGCCTGCTACGGCCTGGAAACCGTCTGCCTGCGCTACTTCAACGTCTTCGGGCCATACCAGGACCCCTTCGGCGCCTACGCCGCGGTCATACCGGCCTTCGTCTCCTCGCTATTGAAGAAGAAAAGCCCGACCATCTTCGGCGACGGCAACCAAAGCCGCGACTTCTGCTACGTCGACAACGTCTGCCAGGCCAACTGGCTGGCCGCCAACGCCCCGCCCGCCGCCTGCACCGGCCAACCCATGAACATCGCCTGCCAGGACGCCATCAGCCTCAACGACATAATCCGGGAATTGCAGAAACTGATGCGCACCGACATCCAGCCGATCTACGCCCCGCCGCGGGCGGGCGACGTCCGCGACAGCCTGGCCGACATCTCCCTGGCCAAGGCCCAGATCGGCTACCAGCCCAAGGTCTTCTTCGCCCAGGGCCTGCGGCAGGCCATCGACTGGTACACCAAGAACCTGTAAGTTCGTGATATAAGTGGATTGCAACGGCCCCAGCCATCATGGCTCATAAACTTAACATCCTGTTCACCTGTGCCGGGCGGCGGGTGGTGCTATTGCGCCTGTTCCGCCAGGCCATGGACGCACTGGGCGTGCAGGGCAAGCTCATCGCCGCCGACGCCACCTGGGCCTCAGCCGCCTATCACGCCGCCGACGTGGGACTGGCCCTGCCCAAGGTTCAGACCGTCGAGTACATCGCCAAGCTGCTGGAGGCCTGCCGCACCCACAAGATCGGGCTGGTGATTCCCCTGACCGACCTGGACCTGCGCAGCCTGGCCCGGCACAAGCAGGAGTTCCAGGCCATCGGCTGCGAACCCATGATCGGCTCGCCCGAGGCGGTGCTCGCCTGTCGGGACAAGCTGCAGACGGTCAAGTTCCTCCGCCAGGCGGGGCTGAAGTTCATCCGGGCCCTGACGCTGGAGGAGTTCCGCCGAGAGCCGTTTTTCCCCTGCTTCATCAAGCCCGTTCGCGGTTCGGCCAGCGTGGGCATCGGCATCTTGCACAGCGAGGCTGAACTGAAGGCCCACTTGTCGGCTTTCGGCGAGAAGATGATCATCCAGGACTACGTCCCCGGCAGCGAATTCACGCTGGACATCTTCCGCACTCGCGACGGCCAGGTGCCCTGCGTGGTGCCGCGGCAACGGCTCTCCATCCGCGCCGGGGAGGTGGAGAAGGGCCTGACGGTCAGCGACCCGGCGCTGATTGAGGACGGCGTCAAGCTGGGCAAGGCCATGGAGGGCGCCTGGGGCGTCTTCAACGCCCAGTGCCGGCGGAACGCCAAGGGCGAGTCGTTCTTTTTCGAGATCAACCTGCGGTTCGGCGGCGGGGCGCCGCTGTCGGTGGCGGCTGGGGCCGACCTGCCACGCTACGTACTGGAAGAGCGGCTGGGCCTGCCGGTCTCAGCCAAGCTGGGCAAGTTCAAGCCCAACCTGCTGATGCTGCGGTACGACGACGCCGTTTTCGTCGATGTCCGCGACCCTGCCTCCCTGCCCGGCTACGACAACCCCAGCGCCAGGTAAGCAGAAGCAGTAGCCAGTAGTCCGTAGCCGGTAACCCGGAAAAGAAGGCCCACTGGCGTCTTGCGTTTGCCCTGGCTACTGGCCACTGGCTACCGGCTACTGCTTCTGGGTATAGTCACGGCATGGGTATCCGGCTGGTGGTTTTCGACCTGGACGACACGCTCTTTCGCGAGGCCGACTTCGCCCGCAGCGGTTTTGCCGCCGTCGCCGCGGATTTGCGCCGGCGGCTGGGCCTGCGGGCCGACCTGGCCGGCTGGATGATCCGCCGCTACCGCCGGGGCATGCGGGCCAATATGTTCGACGCCCTCAGCGCCCACTTCCGCCTGGGCCTTTCGCGGCGCGAATTGACCCGGCTGGTCAAACTTTATCGCAATCATCTGCCGGCGATCCGGCCATGCCGGGGCGTGCCGGCCCTGCTGGCCGCCCTGAGGCGGCGCGGGCTCAAGATCGCCCTGCTCTCCGACGGCTACATGCCCGGCCAGAGGAACAAGTTCCAGACCCTGGGCCTGGAGCGGTACTTCGACAAGGTGGTCTTCACCGAGGAGCTTGGCCGGCGGGCCTGGAAGCCCTCGCCCGCGGGCTTTGAACTGCTCCAGCGGCACTTTGGCCTGGCTGGCCCCGCCTGCGTGTACGTGGGCGACAATCCGGCCAAGGACTTCATCGCCCCCAACCGCCTGGGCTGGCGAACCATCCGCTGGCGCCGCCCCGCCAGTTTGCACTACGACCAACCCGCCGCCGGGCAGGCCGATCCCGCCGCCCGCCCCTCCCGCACCGTCCGCACCGCGCCGGAACTCCTGCGCGTGATGTGCAAAATAAAATAAGCGAATTGCGCGAGCGACCCAGCAGTCGCTCGCCCGGCCCGGTTGGGCAATTACCCTGGAATCAGATAGACAAAAGGGTTCGCCTGTCGTCTAATTTGGCTGGACTCTTCCTATGAACACCCCTCAGCAATGGCTGATCGACCTCTCAGCCGGCAGCGGTCCTGCCGTAGATGGGCTTGTGCCCGTGGACGGGTACTCCCCAGTCGGTAGGCCTCCCGAAGAAGTGGCCATCATTGAGAAGGCCAAACACTACGGAGCCACCGCCGTATTCTTTGAGGCCGGGCGCGATGGCAGACCGCCCGTGGTGCAGGCATTCATTTTTGTTTCCGAGGGGCCAAAGAAGGATCCTGGCTTCGCGCGTCTGCATCAGCAACTTTGGAGTTGGGGCGGCGTGCCTCTAGTTTATCGCGTGACGCCCGGGTTGATCCAGTTGTTCCGATGTGCGCACAAGGCTGATTTCGAGTCAAGGGGTGAAATCGTCTTCAAACCTTACAGAACGGTTGAGACGCTCAAACTCGTCGCCGAGATTGCCAACGATCCGTGGTGGGATGCTGAACGCCTCCGCAACGGGACCCTTTGGGATGATCCAGGAGTCTGCAAACATCTCCTTTCTGGAAGTCAGTCCGCGCAGAAAACCCTGATCAACGAGGTCAAACTCCTTCATGATCGCCTGAACGAGGAATGCATTCTGCCGAAACCCCTTCGGCGCAAGCTGCTCATCCTTTCTTTTCTTATTGCCTATCTGGAAGCACGGAAAGTATTCGAGGATGATTACTTCGGTCGTTTCCTCCCTGGTGCGACCAAGTTCTTCGAGGTTCTAGCGGATGGCTCCGCCCTGGTTGACTTGCTGGAACACCTTGAAGAACGGTTCAATGGTCACGTGTTCACACTCAACCCAGAAGATCGCCAGTCCTTGTGCAGCCGTCACCAACTTGCACGGTTTGCTAGCTTAATCGAGGCAAAGAAAGAAGCGGGTGGGCAACTCACACTTTGGGAACGTTATTCGTTTGCCGACCTTCCCATCGAACTGATCAGCCACATCTACCAGCTTTTCGTCGAAGACAAGGCTACAGCCGTTTATACGCCGCCTTTTCTAGTACGCCTCATGCTGAGCGAGGTGCTCAGTTGGAAGCGACTGGATCGGCTCGAGAGAGAAAACGAGATCATCCTGGACCCCTCTTGCGGGTCCGGAGTTTTCCTCGTCGAGAGCTACAAACGCCTTGTCCTCCACTGGCGAAGCCGCAATGGATGGAAGCGGCCCGGGAAATCCGTCCTCAGGAATCTCCTCAAGCGTGTCCACGGCATCGACCTTGAAAAAGGGGCTGTGGAACTCGCGGCGTTCAGCCTTTGCCTCGCTCTCTGCGACGCACTTGAGCCGATGGAGATTCGCGCCAGCGTAGACCTCTTTCCCGAATTGAAAGAAAAGACTATCCGCACTGGCTGTTTCTTCGAAGCGTGTGAGCAGAAGACAGTGAAGGAGAGAATCGGCGCGGTGGTGGGTAATCCACCGTTTACTTCCACGCTTGGCACTCCGGCAGCCCAAAGGGCCTATGACCATTACAAGAAAGCACATGGGGCGCTCCCTGACAAACAACTTGCCTACCTCTTTCTTCATGAATCCATGGAGATGCTGGCTCCGGGCGGAGTGCTTTCGATGCTCCAGCAATACAACTTCCTCTACAACCAGCAATCTCTCAGCTTCCGTCAGAACTTCATAGAGCGATGGGATGTTCGCGAAATTCTGGATTTTATCTCCATCCGTGGACTGTTCCAGAAGAGCGGCGCCGACACAAAGGTAGTGGTGGTTATTGCCGAAGCTGTCCATCCATCCCCGGACAGGCAGATTCTCCACGCCACCTTTCGTCGCAATGGCCGTGCCGATGCCGAGCAAGGCTTCGACATCGATTATTACGACCTGCACTGGTTGCCGCGTGACTTGGCGCTGACCAACGACGGTGTGTGGCGGAGTGATCTCCTTGGTGGTGGGCGCGTGCTGGGATTCGTGGATCGCCTGAAGAAGTTCAGGACCTTAGCACAGTATGCGGATGAGCAGAACTGGGATTATGGGGAGGGTTTCATCGAAGCTGCACCCCCTGACGCGGGTCCAGCCAGCAAAACAGTTGTGCGAAAACCCGCTGGACACCTGACCGGAAAGCTAATGCTGCCACCAGAGGGGTTCTCACCGTCAGGGATTGACCGAAGCTCTCTAACGAGAGTCACCGCTAGGGCATTTCGATCTGCCTACACGAGGGCTCGCTACACCCCGCCAATGGTCTTGGTGCACGAGCAATATGACCTCAAGCATGCCCTTTGGACTGACCACTACCTCACTTACAGGAACCAAATTGTGGGTTTCTGTGGGCGGGTTGCCGACACGGATCGTCTCTCCAAAATCAATGATTTGCTTGGGAGAGAGGCAAACGCGCTGAGAGCCTACGTGGCAGCCACTAGTGTCAAGTTGTTCACCCAGCATGCAACCACGTTATCCGGCGCAGACATTGTCCGTCTTCCTTGTCCGCCGTCCTGCAACTTGAACCTGAGTCCCCACGAGCAAATCCTTGTGGACGATATCGTGAATTACTATCGCGACCTGATTCGTCTCGGCGAGGATTCGGCCGCGATGAAGCAGTCTGGCTATCCCGCCCTGACTGATTTCAACGAAATCTACACACAGCAAATCAATGCAATCTACAAAAAGAACAAACTTCGAGCACTTGATTCACAAAGGTGGCCCGGCGTGATCTGCCAGCCGTTCGTCTTTGGAAAAGGCAAGGTGGACTGGAGCGGGGCAGAGGGGTTGAAGGACAAGCTCGACAGATTGCTGCAGGAGAAGCGAGGCGGTGGCTTGACCATAACTCGAATCGCCCGTATTTACGATGGTCCCTTTATCTTTCTACTCAAACCCAACCGTCTGCGTTACTGGCTGCGGTCAGTCGCCTTGCGCGATGCGGACGAAACTTTGGCCGACTTGTGGGATCAGGGCTTCTGACTAGGCGACACGATGCTTGCAGATTTCCCAATCACAACTCAAGCGGGCAGATTTGAGCCAGCGGTTCAGTTGCCCGGAACTGCTCGGTATGAACTCCTAGAGTTCATCGCGGATGAACTGCCTCACTGGCGAGACCATCCCGAGAGAAAGCCCGAGACGTCCGAGACAGCCCTGACCGGGCAACTCTGCGACCACCTGAACAGCGTAGCACGAACCTCGGTCGGGTGGAGCTGGGTCCAGTTTCGCACTGAGGTTCGGGACGAAGTCCAGCGCAAGAGAACCATCGACCTGGTTCCTAAGCCTTGCGGTGCGGTCTTCATCATTGAGGGCCGTCGGCACACGCAATTCGACACGCTGCTGCCAATCGAGTGTAAACGCCTGCCAACCCCCAAGGAAAAAGATCGAGACGAACGTGAATACGTGGTGACTGCCACCGGCACAACTGGTGGAATTCAGCGGTTTAAGTTTGGCTATCATGGCGCTAACCATTGTTTTGGTGCCATGATCGCCTTCGTGCAGGATCAGACGTTTTCACACTGGCTAAACCAGGTGAATGCCTGGATTGCAGAACTTGCAGCGGTACCAGGTTCCGATTGGAATCTTGCAGACAGCCTCACCTCAACAATGGAAGATGCGACTACGGGGATATGTAAGCTAAACTCTACCCATCGTCGGACAAGCACACTCCAGGATATTGCACTGCAACATCTCTGGATTAGAATGAACTGACGTATGTTGCACGTGCGTTCTGCCGATTCTTCCGGGGCCATCGCGCCCGTGCCGATCCGGCCGGGCCGCGGGGAATCCGCCAGGTCACGGCTATGCGCCCTCGCCGGCTGAAGGAAATTCACCCGTCTTCCACGATGCCCCGGCATGACCGGAATTGTAGCCCCAGGGCGCGGCCGGGCAAGCGAATTGCGCGAGCGATCTGACGGTTGCTCGTTCTACCCTGCTTGGCCCCGAAGGGGCCTGGAGACGGTAGCCGGGGGCGGAGCGTCCCGAGCGACGTCGAGGGACGCGCAGCCCCCCGAAGGCGGGCATCAGGGCCTGTAGAGCGAGCGGCTGGGCCTGCGGGCGGAATTGATCTGGTTCGCGATGGCGCGGCGAGCCTTGCGATAGTTCCGCGAAAGACCCCGGAGAACCCGGAGAACCACACCATCGGCAGGGGGGATCAAACCTCTTGGGCTGTCACGGCGCTGCCTTTGGTTTCGCTGGGGGACCCGTTACCGGGGGTTGCGCGGCCGTCGGGTGGCACAGATTTTCCAACCTGTGCCACAACGGCCGCTGCACCCCCGGCTACCATCTTGCGGCCCTTCGGGCCTTGACCAGCCGTGAGCGAGGACGTTTACTGAACTCCCCCGTCCAACAGCTTTCGGCCCGTTGGGCCTGGGCGCTGGCCGCTGGGTAACGCCTTTGGGCTCTTCGGCTCGGCCCCTCCGGGCCGGCGCAACCTCGGACAAGGCTGGCGAAAAGGCCGGGGGGCCTTATAATGGCCGCGTGCGGACCATCGCCGTGACCAATCAGAAAGGCGGGGTGGGCAAGACCACCACCGTGGCCAACCTGGGCGCCGCCCTGGCCGGGGCGGGCCATTCCGTCTGCCTGGTGGACCTGGACCCCCAGGCCAACCTCACCACGCACTTTGGCATCAACGCCCGCTCGCTCAAGCGCAGCATGTACGACGTGCTGCTCGAGCCGGCGGCCCTGACCACCGCCGCCGTCATGGTCGAGCCGAACCTGACGGTGGTTCCGGCCACCATCGACCTGGCCGCGGCCGAGGCCGAACTGGCCGGCGCCGTCGGGCGCGAGCAGATCCTCCGCGACCGCCTGCGCGAGGCCGACCTGCCATACGAACTGCTGCTGGTGGACTGCCCGCCCAGCCTGGGGCTTTTGACCCTCAACGCCCTCTCGGCCGTCGAGGAGGTGCTGATCCCCCTTCAGCCGCACTTCCTGGCCCTGCAGGGCCTGGGCAGCCTGCTGGAGACGGTGGAACTGGTGGCGCGGCGGATAAACCCGCCGCTGCGGGTGGCGGGGGTGGTTTTCTGCATGTGCGAGTCGGCCACCAAACTGGCCAACGAGGTGATGGCCGACGTGCGGCAGTTCATGGCGGAGGCCCGCGGGCGGGGCAAGCCCTGGTCGGAGGCGGTGGTGTTCGAGACGGCCATCCGGCGGAACATCAAACTGGCCGAATGCCCCAGCTACGGCACGACCATCCTGCATTACGGCCCCCACTCCAACGGGGCGATGGATTACATCTCGCTGGCGAAGGAGTTCGCGGCGGCCCTGGGGCTTAAAGCGCCCGCCGGCCAAGCCGCGCCGGAAGTTCAAGAAACTGCCGAACCGACGCCCGCCCCGCCGGGGCAGTATCTGGCCCAGGCGCCTGCGGCGCCCGAGAACGCCGCCGTCCAGGCGCCCGCGGCGCCGGGCGAGTCCGCCCCGCCGGCCCAGTAAGGCTAGTAGTCTTTCACGATAGATAGTGTGAGTCGGAGCAGTTGAGCAGGAGACCGCAGGCGAGCGAGCCGTTCTTGCTTTCACCTGTTCACCTGTTCCACTGCTCGCCTGCTCTGTAGTCCTTCAACTTTGATTTTGGGACTACAAAATCAAAGTTGAAGGACTACTAGGATATGCCAATGCAGGGGATTCCCAAGACCATTTACAGTCACCGGCGATGGCTCCTGCTGGCCGGGGTGGCGCTCTTTGCCGCCGCCCTGGCGGCCACCCACCTGCCGCCGGAGGACGTGCCGAACTTCCGCGCTGGCGACAAGACCCTTCACGTGATCGGGTATTTCGTGCTGGCCGCCTTTTCCTGGGGCGTGCTGTGGGCCTACGGGGCGCCGACGCTTCGCCGGTTGCTGGCGCTGGCAGCATTCCTGCCGGTTTGGGCGGCGGCGGACGAGCTTACCCAGCCATTCTTCCGCCGCACCGCCGATCTTGACGACTGGGCGGCCGACATGATCGGCTGTGCTGCGGCGATTGCCTTGGCTCAACTGGCGGCGCTGGCGTGGGGAAGGCTAAGAGACAAAGCTAAAAGCTGAAAGCTTAAAGCTGAAATAATAGAGTGGGGGCTTGGGTTTTTGAGTTTTAGCTTTAAGCTTTTAGCTTTAAGCTTTTCCTGCCGCCTGCCAGTTTGGCAATGTCGGCGGGAGCGAGAAATATATTAAGTCGTTGGATATCAAGGGGAAGCGACTTTGGCACCGATGTTGCTCCCTAGACTGTGGATAGGACGAATGTAGCCTGTAGCCAGTAGTCCGTAGCCAGGCAGGATGGCCTTTCCCTGGCTACTGGCTCCCGGCTACAGGATACTTTCTTTAAGACAGGAGCCGTCGATGGCAACCAGCAAGATCATTGGCATTGACTTGGGAACAACCCTCAGCGTCGTGGCCGTCATGGAAGGCGCGGCGCCAAAGGTGCTGATAAACCAGCAGGGCTCGCGGCTGACGCCCTCGGTGGTCGGCTTCACCGACAAGGGCGAGCGCCTGGTGGGCCAGCCGGCCAAGCACCAGCAGGTGACCAACCCCAAGAACACGGTTTTCTCCATCAAGCGTTTCATGGGCCGGCGGCACAACGAGGTGGCCCAGGAAGAGAAGATGGTGCCGTACGAGGTGGTGGGCGGCCCGGACGAGCTGGTCAAGGTGAGAATCCGCGGCAAGGACTACACCCCGCCGGAGATCTCTGCCATGATCCTGCAGGACCTCAAGCACACGGCTGAGGAATACCTGGGCGACAAGGTCGAGCGGGCGGTCATCACCGTGCCGGCCTACTTCAACGACGCCCAGCGNNCCAGGCCACCAAGGACGCCGGCGAGATCGCCGGGTTAAAGGTCGAGCGGATCATCAACGAGCCGACGGCGGCCGCTTTGGCCTACGGCCTGGACCGCAAAAAGAACGAAAAGGTCGCGGTGTTCGACTTCGGCGGCGGCACCTTCGACATCTCCATCATGGACATCGGGGACAACGTCTTCGAGGTCCTATCCACCAACGGCGACACCCATCTGGGCGGCGACGACCTGGACGAGGTGCTGATCAACTGGGTGGCCGACGAGTTCAAGCGTCAGGAAGGCGTTGACCTGCGGCCGGACGCCATGGCCCTGCAGCGGCTGAAAGAGGCCTGCGAGAAGGCCAAGATCGAGCTGTCCACGGCCATGGAGGCCAACATCAACCTGCCCTTCATCACCGCCACGGCCAGCGGGCCCAAGCACCTGACGATGGCGCTTAGCCGTTCGCGGTTCGAGCAGCTTTGCGAGCCCACCTTCCAGCGCCTGATCGGGCCTTCCCAGCGGGCGCTGTCGGACGCCAAGCTCACCGCCGCGGACATCAACGAGGCGGTGCTGGTGGGCGGCTCGACCCGCATTCCGCGGGTGCGCGACATCGTGCGCCAGGTTTTCGCCAAGGAAGGCAACAAGTCGGTCAACCCCGACGAGGCGGTGGCGATGGGCGCCGCCATCCAGGGGGCCATCCTGGCCGGCGAGGTGGAAGAGCAGATGGTGCTGCTGGACGTCACGCCCCTGTCGCTGGGGGTGGAGACCCTGGGCAACGTCATGACCGTGCTCATCCCGCGCAACACCACCATCCCCACGCAGAAGAAGGAAATATTCTCCACCGCCGCCGACAGCCAGACCGAGGTGACGGTGCACGTGCTGCAAGGCGAGAGAGAGTTCGCCGCCGACAACCGCACCCTGGGGCGGTTCAACCTGACCGGCATGCCCCCCGCCCCGCGCGGCGTGCCCCAGATCGAGGTGGCCTTCGACATCGACGCCAACGGCATCCTGCACGTGGCGGCCAAGGACCTGGCCACGAGCAAGCAGCAGACCATCGAGATCAAGGGCTCTTCCGGCCTGTCCACCGACGAGGTGGAGAAGATGCGTAAGGACGCCGAGGCCCACGCCGGCGAGGACAAGAAACGCCGCGAACTGGTGGACCTCAAGAACCGTTCGGAAAACTTCGCCTATCAGATGGAACGCATGCTCAAGGAGCAGGGCGAGAAGGTCAGCCCCGCCGACCGCTCCAACATCGAGTCGGCCATCGAACAATTGCGCCAGACCTTGAAGGGCGACGACGCCGGGGCCATTCAGAAGGCCCTGACCAACCTGGAGCAGGCCTCGCACAAGGTGGCCGAGGAGATGTACAAAAACCAGCCCCCCGGCGCCGGGGCCGGACCCGGCCCCGCCGGCGCCGCCCCTTCCGGCCAGGCAGGCCAGGCCGGCGGCGACAAGGGCGAGAAAAAGGGCGGCGACGACGTCATCGACGCCGAATACGAGGTGAAGGAATAGGAGAGGCCAAAGGCTTCAGGCTGCAGGCCAGAGGCGCCTACGGCATGACTGGTTAAGCGTTCCGAATTACGTGGGTGGGAGAAACCGCCTGAATGGCGGTCTCCCACCTTTCTCTGGCACTCGTGGGAGTTCGGCTTCAGCCGATTTCCCACCTGACAATTCCGGTGACACGATACTCAATTCACGAATTCCCGCAGACCCGAAGGGTCCTCGGATGGTAGCCGGCGGCGCAAGCCGCCGGAACGGGCGTTAAATACACTCCAGCCCCGAGGGGGCGGAAGAGCTTGATGACATCTGTCGCCCCGTCGGGGCTCAATAGTACGGCGACGTGTCCGGGGGCTCCGCTCGCCCGGCCGAGCCGGGCTTCGCTTCGCCCCCCGGCTACCATCTTGCCGTCGCTTCGCGACTTGACCTTTCGAAAGGGCGATGCTCCAGGATTGCCACCCACGGGCGTGGAAGAGGGTGAAGAAATTCTCTGCGGGCGGGCGGATTTTACTTGACTTTTCCGGGAAAGTTGTTCTACATGTATATAACATCCGCCAGGGGGATGCCATCCGGCCTGCGGGCCGGAAGGCTTTTTGACAAGTGAAGACGAGGCGACAGGCCGACGCCCCAAGATATGAATTACCCCCGCGATACGCCTGGCTGGACTGTGCCGGGCCGCACCCCTTCTTTATCATGTCTTGGAGGCTGAAAACTGGCTAAGAGTCTGTAACAGCAAGAACGATGGGTGGAGTTTTTGGTGGCACAGGCTTTCCAGCCTGTGCGCGCACAGCCTAGAAAGGCTGTGCCACCCGGAGAAGTACCTGTTACAGACTACTAAGGGAAAGGCATAGCCTGCCGGCCGCCCCCTGGCAGCCCGTTGAAAATGTAGCACGGCATCTTGCCCGTGACCGACGGCCATTGAAAAGAAAGGTTCTTGGACACGGGCAAGACGCTCGTGCTAGGGGAAGAGTCCTTTTTCAACGACTCGCCCTTTGGCTTTAGAGGCATCCGGCTTTGCGGAACTTTCTGAGATTTTTCGCCATTTTCTGTTTCTTTTCGTTATGCAGCTACTGTGAACTTAGCTTAAGTGCCGCAGACACAACGGGGTATATCAAAAAAGGCAATAAGGTGTTTCCTGTACTGGCATTATCCCATCTTGAGCACCGCATCTCCGGCCTGGGAACCAAGACATTGTCCCAGGACATTGTGCCCATGCTTCTGGGGAGAGACGGCGGGACGCTGCATTTGGCACGGTTGTCCGACAATGCACTCTTCTGTCCCTCTTGGCCTCTGTGTGTTCCTTGTGGTTGGTCGTTTGTGGGTCAGCGGCGGACGGTGGCCAGGGCGTTGAGGTCCAGGGGTGCGGTCAGGCCGGCCTGGAGGTAGTGGTAGGCCAGGCCGGCGACCATGGCGGCGTTGTCCACGCAGTACTTCATGGCCGGGATGTGCACGGCCAGGCGGTGCTTTTTGCCCAGCTCGGTCACGGCGGCGCGCAGGGCGGAATTGGCGGCCACGCCCCCGCCCAGGATCACAGAGCGGGCGCCGGTGGCCTTGACCGCCCGGCGGAGCTTGATGCACAGCGTGTCCACCACCGCCGCCTGGAAGCTGGCGGCCACGTCGGCGATTTCCCGCGGGGACAGGCGCTGGGCGCCCTTTTCCGCGCCTTGGCGCACCGCCCCGGGCACGCCGCAGACGTGGTAGAGCACCGCGGTCTTGAGCCCGCTGAAGGAGAAGTCCAGCGACTGGCCCTTCAAGAGCGAGCGCGGAAATCTTATCGCTTGTGGGTTGCCGTCTCGGGCAGCCTTGTCGATGGCCGGGCCGCCGGGATAACCCAGGCCCAGAATGGCCGAGACCTTGTCGAAGGCCTCGCCGGCGGCGTCGTCGATGGTCGAGCCCAGCAGCTCTATCTCCATGGGCGAGCCCGCCCGGTACAACGAGGTGTGCCCGCCGGAGGCGATAAGCGCCACCGCGGGGTATTGGGGGGGCTGGCCGTCCAGTGCGGCTGAGTAGGCGTGGGCGTGAACGTGGTTGACGGCCAGGAGTGGTTTTTCCCAGGCCCAGGCCAGCGTCTTGGCCGCCATCAACCCCACCAGGAGCGAGCCGATTAATCCTGGCTGGTTGGCCACGGCCACGGCCGAGATTTGCTCCTGCCCTGCCTGGGCGATCTGCAGGGCCTGGGCGATCACGTTGTTGATGGCCTCCAGGTGAGCCCGGCTGGCGATCTCCGGCACCACCCCGCCGAATCGCGCATGCAGCTCGATCTGCGAGGCCACCACGCTGGAAAGGACCTGCGCCCCGTCGGCCACGATGGCCGCAGCCGTTTCGTCGCAGGAGGATTCGATCCCGAGGATGAGCTTGCCGCCGGCGGTCACGGCGCCTCCTGGGCGTCGCCGGGCCCACCGGCCGGGGCCGTGGCCGGGGCTGCCTGCCTGAGAAATTGCACCGCCGCGGCCAACTGGGCGTCGGAGCGGAGAATTTCACGCTTCAGTGCCGCCGGGGCGGCGGTCGAGGGGGCCGTCGAAGGATTGGCCCGCACCAGCTCGCCCTGCAGCCGCAGGGCCGCCAGCCGCTCGGCCGAGCGGGCTGAAAGCTTGACCTCGATGTCGGGCATGAGGCCCGGGCGCTGCCTGGCCGGAGAGGTCGCGGCGGACGTTGCGGCGCCGCTGCTGGCCGTTGGCCCGGTGGAGGGCGGCTCATCCAGGTAGTAGTGCCCCGTCGTCATGTACAAAAGCCCCAGGCCCGGCCCCAGGGAAATGGTGCTCTGGACGCTCCACTTGCCGAAGCTCCGCGCGCCTAGCAGCGCCGCCCGCCCGTGCGCCTGCAGGGCCCCGGCCACGATCTCGGCGGCCGAGGCCGTCTGGCCGTCAATGAGCACGACCATCGGCAGGAGGGGATACTCGCCGTCGCTGTGGGCGTAGCAGGTCTCCTGGTGGCCGTCGCGCCGGACGGTGCGGACGATCAGCCCCTGGGAAAGGAACCGCTCGGCCACGGCCACGGCGGAGTCCTTCAGCCCGCCGGGATTGTCGCGCAGGTCCAGCACCAACGCCCGCGGGTGGGGCAGGCGCTGATATGCCTGGTGAAACTCCTGGGCCGTCTGCTCAAGGAATTCGGTGATGCGCAGGTAGCAAATGCCGCCGGAATCGTCCAGGTTGTAGTCCCAGCCGTCGCCTTCGCGGACCAGGCCGGTAACGCTGGGCAGGGCGAAAGAGGCGGCCCTAAGGATGACCTCGCGGTTTTGCCGGCCTTGGCGGAAGACCAGCTTCACGGTCGAGTCGGGCTGTCCGCTGGCGGCGGCCTGGGCCTGGGCCAGCGTCATTTCATCGGCGTCGCGGCCGTCGATGCTGAGCAGCTCCATGCCGCCGGCCAAGCCGGCCTTGTCGGCGGGGCTGTCGGCCAGGCAGCCGCTCAGGATAATCTTGTCCCCCTGCTGGGCCAGGCGGACGCCCGTTTCATCCAGCCTGCCGGCCATGACGCGGCGGCTGAAGGCGCCGGCCTTGTCGGGCGGGATGTACACCGAATATGGGTCCAGCCGGTGGACCATGCCCTCGATGGCCCCCTGGCAGGCCTGGTCGGAAGAGAGTTCGGCGTCAGCCTGCTGGCGGATGGTTTCGTAGGCCGAAACCACCCCGGACAGTTCGCGCGACTGGGGGTCTGTGCGCAGGATGGTCAGCGGCGAGCGGCCTGAAAGGTAAATCGACAGGCCCGCCAGGCAAAGAATGATGGCGATGTAAATGAGATTTCGCCAGGACATTGGTTCGTCCACCCCGCCGGACAAAAAGACCAGGTGCGGGTTGTCGGTTGAGAGTTGCCGGTTGGGAAGACTCCCACCGATAACCGGCACTACGACCGGGACTGGGCAGAGCCGGACTTGAACCGGCGACACCGGCATTTTCAGTGCCGTGCTCTACCAGCTGAGCTATCTGCCCGCTTGTGAAAGTATATCAAAATACCGCCGACGCCGGGAAAGTCAAGCCTCCGGCGGCAGGCTCCAGCAAGAGCAAAACTCGCCCTGCCTGGCCTGCAATCTGCGCCCTGAAGCCTGAAGTCTGAAGCCTCCTCTAGTAACCCGAATCAACCGGTTCGGCCGGGCTGACGGGGTTCTCTTCAGGCTTCTCGCCTTTGGGGGGGCGGTAGTCCAGCCGGGCATGGATATTGGCCGGGGTCACCCAGGCAAAAAGTTCCTGCATCCACATGTTCTGGGTGTTGCGGAGCAGGATGCGGTCGATGTTGTCATCGAACTGCTGCCGCAGGGGCGGCAGGTAGTCGGTCCTCTGGGCCAGCACCACCTTCTTCTCCAGGGGCAGGGAAATGACCTTGGAAGGCACGTCCTTGTACGGCGGCTGGGGGTCAGAGGGGGCCAGGGCCTCGAAGGCCTGCTGGATGAACTTGGCGCAGGCTGCAGACTGCTGTTGAACCGCGCGAACTGCCTCCTTGTCGCCAAACATCGCCAGGGTCAGACTGCGCGTGTAGTCCAGGCCGCTCAGCGGTATGGGCGTGGGAATGTCCCCGCCCTGGGTGGACTGCTGCCGCGGAAACAGTTCGGTATTGACGACGCTCAGTCCGGCGGCGGCGGCCAACTCGCCGATGCTCTGGGGGTTGGCCTGGACCTTGGCCTGCATGTCCTGGGCGGCCGCCACGGCCAGCTTGTACTCCGCCAGCGTGCGCCAATCGGCCAGGACCTTCTCGCGGATTTCGCCGGTCATTGTCTCGGGGGGCTGGCTGGGCTGGGCCTGGAGCAGCCGCCAGATCAGCCGGCCGTTGACGTCGCCCTTGTCCACCGCCTCCAGCTTCATGGGCTGGGGATAATCCTCGCCGACCTTGATGACGGCAGCTTCCTTGGCGCCGGGGGCCGCGAAGGGCTGGGCCTTGCTCACCAGCGAAACCAGGTCCTCCCGGGTTTGGCCGCTGCCGATAAAGGCGTCTTTCAGCAGCGGGTTTCCAGCCAGGGCGGGCAGGCTGACCAGGTTGGTCTGGCCGATGCGCACGGGGGCCAGGTCGACCGGGGAGGTCGGAAAAAGCACGCGCGGCAGCTCGGGGCAGGCGACCCAGGAAGTGGCGGGCCACTGGTGGGCCTTGGCCAGCAGGCCCAGGACATCGCCCAGGCCCTTGCCCGACCAGTCGGCCGGCACGTCCACCACCAGGTCGTCATTCACCGTCCATTTCCCAAGCAGGCCGTGGGCGCCGAAGGGATAAATGATCTTCAGGCCCGAGGCGCTTTCCAACTGGGCCACCACGTCCTTGAGGGCCTGCGGGCCGCCGCGGAGGGTGACGGGGGTCTTGAGCAGCTCGTCAGCCGAGGGGCATATCTGCCGGTAGGCCTTTATATAAGCGTCGTCCTGGCCGTGCATCCTGCTCAGTTCGTTCTGGGCCTGGAGCAGGAGTTGACCGCTGATGCGGTCGGCGGCCTGGCTCCTGAGGATCTGCCGGACCTGGTCTTCGGCCTCGCTGAGGTGCTCGATGACCACGGTCCGCATCTTGACGGGGGCGCGGGCCGAGGCGCTGGTCGGCGCGCTGGAGGTGGCGGATGCCGGCTCGGGCTCCTCGCGCTTCAGTTCGCCGCGATGCTCCATGAAGTAATTGAAGATGTCTTCCTTGGAGGGATTGACGGCCTGGGCGATGGCGTCGTGATCCACCGCCAAGTAGGCCAGGTTGACCAGGTCGCCCAGGCGATAGCCAAACCCGTACTCGCCGCTGCCGGGGGCTACCTGGCGGTACAACTGGAAGAGCCCTTCCAATTCCTTGTCCACCTCTTCCTTGCCCAGGGCGGGCAGCCGGGAGGCGAATTTCTCAACGGGGAAATCGACCAGGTTCAGCTCGATCTGTTCGGCGAGGAAGCGGAAATCCCGCTGAATCTGGGACAAGGGCCGCGGGGCCTGGGTGGCGGCCAGGTCGAAGGCCTGCTTGACCTTCAGCAAGTCCACCAGGGCCTGCTTCACCGAGGCCTCGGAGTACCCCGCGGCGGTGATCTCGGTCATGAGCGCCGAGCGGTCCTCGGGCTTCATGCTCTCGAGCATCTGGTCTGCCTGGCGGGGATAAATCCTCACCCCCAGGCGGTCAGCCTCGCGCAGCAGCAAGGCCCAGTTGAGGCCCGGGGAACCCTTGGTGGGATTGGCCTGGAAGAAGGCCCGCACGATCAGCAGGTAGTCCTGCGGCATCGGCAAGCGTTGCAGCAGGTAGATGTCGGCCTCGGCCGATCGGCGCTGGCCCAGCGTGAGATCGTCCTTTCCGACATAGCCCACCACCTGTTTGCCCGGATTGCGGGAGAGGCCCTGCCAGGCCGATGGAATCAGGAAGGCCACCATCAGCAGCACCATGATGCCGATGACCAGTTTCTGGCGGCGATAGAAGAACTCTAGTGCCATGAATGACTCCGTATGAAAGCAGCCCAAACTACTACGCCGGCCGGGCTGCGGGTGTGCAGCCTGTATCCGCAACGCTCCAGCCGGGGCGCAGAACCCCAGCCGGCGGCAAAGAAAGGAGAGTATAAGCCATAGGGAGGCGTCTGCAAGCGGAATTAGCAGCCAGTAGCCAGTGGTCAGCAGCCGGGGCAAAAAGCTGAAAGCTGAAAGCTGAAATCAAAGCAGAGACGGGGCCAAGTTTTGGTTTTAGCTTTCAGCTTTAAGCTTTTCTTCCCCGACTTCTAGCCTTTTATAACGCCCAGAGGCCGCAGGCGGGCGACTTTCCGGCTGATGCCTGCCTGGTGGACCACCTCGACGACCTGGGTGACGTCCTTGTAGGCGGCGGGTTGCTCTTCGGCCAGGCCGGTGCGCCCGCGGGCGCGGGCGTACACGCCGGCCTGGGCCAGTTCCTGGTCGATGCGCCGGCCCTTGGCGGCGGCGATGGCGGCGGTGCGGGAGAGCAGCCGGCCGGCGCCGTGACAGGTGGAGCCGAAGGTCTGGTCCATCGCCCCTTGCGTTCCGACCAGCACGAAGCTGGCCCGCCCCATGTCGCCGGGTATCAGTACCGGCTGGCCGACGCGGCGGTACCGCGCCGGCAACTCGGGATGCCCCGGGCCAAAGGCCCGCGTCGCCCCCTTGCGATGCACGCAAAGCTGCCGTAGCTGGCCCTCCACCTGGTGCTCTTCGATCTTGGCGATGTTGTGGGCCACGTCGTACACCTGCCGCAGGCCCAGGGAGGCCTCGTCGGCCCGCAATGCGTGGGCGAGGGCCCGCCGGGCCAGCTTGGCCAGCATCTGGCGATTGGCCCAGGCGTAATTGGCGGCGCAGCGCATGGCCGAGAGGTACTGCCGGCCCTCGGGGCTTTCCACCGGGGCGCAGACCAACTGCCGGTCGGGCAGGGTAATTCCCATCCGGGCCGGCACGTGCCGCATGGCCTTGATGGCGTCGTCGCACACCTGGTAGCCCAAGCCGCGCGAGCCGCTGTGGATCATCACCGTGACCTGCCCGGCCTCCAGGCCCATGGCGGCGGCCGCGTCGGCGTCGAAAACTTCCGCCACCTCCTGCACCTCCAGGAAGTGGTTGCCGCTGCCCAGCGTGCCGCACTGGTCGAAGCCGCGCTGGAAGGCCGTGTCGCTGACGGCGTCGGGGTCGGCCCCCTCCACGCACCCGTCGGCCTCGGTGGCCTCGATGTCGTCGGGGTCGGCCAGGCCGATCTGGGCCAGGTACTTCGACCCCAGCCGGCAGATCTGCCGCAACTGGTCGGTCTTGAACTCAAACTGCCCCCCCACGCCCACGCCGCAAGGCACGTCGCGGTAGAACTGGTCGATGATTTCCTTTATCCGCGGCTTAATCTCCGCCGCCCGCAGGTCGCTCCGCAGCAGGCGCACGCCGCAGTTGATGTCGTAGCCCACCCCGCCGGGGCTTACCACCCCGCCGGCGGCGACGTCCATGGCCGCCACCCCGCCGATGCAGAAGCCGTAGCCCCAGTGGATGTCCGGCATGGCGAAGCTGGCGCGGACGATGCCCGGCAGCGTGGCCACGTTGGCCACCTGCTCCAGGGCCTGCTCGGAGCGGACGTGGGCCATGAGCCGCTCGTCGGCGTAAATAATGCCGTCCACGCGCATGCCGGGGCGGCTTTCCTTGGGGATCCGCCAGCGGCAGGCGTCGATCCGCTCGAGCTTCAGTTTTTCGGCAATGCCAGTCATGGCATTTTCATTCTATAAGCCTTGACTTCGGGAGCTACAAAAACTTTACGCAGAGGCGCAGAGGGCGCAGAGACACGCAGAGAGAAATCGTAGAAGTTCTAAAGACACCGGGGGCGGATGAGTGCATCCGTTTGTTTCATGGCCGTCCCGGACTTGGAAGCGTGTGATTACACAGGCGAGAATTCCTTCGCTTCACGAAAACCGCCTTTGACTTCTTTCAAAATCTCTGGCTTTTTGTGCTCTGAGATTTCTCTGCGTTCTCTGCGCCTCTGCGTATATTCCCGGACTAGGACTTGGCCGTCTCAAGCAGGGCTTCGATGCGAAGTGAAAGGCGCGCGGAGTCGCCGGGGGAATAGTCGGTCTCGATCTTCAGGTACGGCAGGCGCAGCTTCTCCTCGACCAGCTCCCGCACCAGGGCCGACTCCACCGCGTAGGTCAGGCAGCCCTGCCAGATCAATTCGATCACGCAGTCGGGGCGATAGGTTTTCGCCAACTGCTCCAGCCCCTCCAGGCGGCGTGTGTTGGGCGTCATCACCGAACAGGGCAGGTGGAAGTACTTTTCCGCCAAGGCCCAGAGCGGGTCGGCCGCCGCGGGATCCACGTCCTCAAGGATGGGCTTAAGCCCGGTGCAGTTGTCCTGGGCGACGATCAGGCCGCCCAGTTGCTCGATCAGGTCCACCACCCTTTCTGCCCCGCTGACCACGGGCACGCCGGTCAGCAGCACGCGGACGCGCCGCCCGGGAAGGCCGGGGGCGGCCGACAGTTCCGCCAGGGCTGAATCGTACATGGCCAGGTCGGCCTCCAGGCAGCTGATGCTGCTCTTGAGGCTCAGCACCTGCCGCCCGGTCAGGGGCGGCTCCGGCCGGGCCATAAGCTCTGCCAGCTTCCGCCGGACGGCCCGCTCGCGGTTCATCAGGGCAATGGCGGCGCGGAGGTCGTCGTCGGTCATCGGCCGGCCAAACCGCTGCCGCAGATGGTCGCGGAACTTCTCCAGTTCCCCTCGCCACAAGGCAAGGCCTTGGGGCGAATCGCTCTTCTGAGGCAGTTCCAGCACGTACAAGTCGCGGCGGCGGGCCATCAGCTCGTACATCTTCTTCTTGCCGTCGCAGGTGGTTTCAGCCACCAGCAGGCTGGCCATCTCCAGAAACGGGTTGGCGGCGGTGACTTCGTAGCCGTAGGTGCTCTTGATCAGCGGGCACAGGCCGGCGGGCAGGTCCTTCTCAGCCGCGGGAATAGTCTCGGCCGATCCGCCGCACAGGCAGACGGGCAGTGCCCCGGCCGCCAGGATCAGTTCGCGCGGCGTGTATTCGCAGAGGATGCCGACGATAGGCCTGCCGGCCTTCTGGGCGGACTGGGCGGCCTCGTGGCAGTTGTCGAGCATGCGCAAGAAGTGCTCAAAGGCGCCTCTGGCCGGGGAGGACGAACATGAACCATTCAATTGGCAAGGCTTGGACATAAGAGATCTTACTCACCGCCAGCGCAGGCAGTTGGAGTATCTATCCCTGAATTACCCTGAAGCGAAATAGCCAACGCATATGAAATGCCAGGCCCGAATGGGCCGGTAGAGTTTAGCCGGGGGCAAAGCGAGCATCGGCGTAGCCGAGCGCAGCGCAGCCCCCGGTAAAGTACGCCGAAGATTCCAAAGGCAGTGCCGTAACCGCCTGGGCGAGAAGCTCTTTCCTGCCGATAGTGCGATTGGCCGGGAAGCTGCGGGGCAGTCACGGCATCGCGAGTCAACTCAGTCGCCCAATTCTGAGCACGGCACTCGCTTTGCCCTTTGAGTTGCCCACTTCCGGGGGTTCCGCGGCCGGCGCTTAGCTTGGCCGCTCCACCCCCGGCTAAAGTCTTTCGGCCCTTTGGGTCTGATAACTCCTCCCCCTGCGCCGCGCCAGTTTCGCGGCATTTCACGGCAGTGAAACTGGACAAATACGCAATAAACCGGCTGTGTTTCATGATGTGCCCCGCATAGGCAACCCCTTGTGTAACTAGCACGGTCCTCATGTTTGTAGAGTCCCGATGATCTCCTTGATCGACGTATGCCCGTGGCGGCGGAGGTAGTCGGCGATGCCGTCGCGGATGCCCAGCACCCCGCCCGGATCGATGAACAGGGCCGTGCCCACCGCCAGGCCGGTGGCCCCCGCCAGCAGGAACTCGATGGCGTCGTGGGCGAACTGGATGCCGCCCATGCCGATGATGGGCACGCCGGCGGCCTTGGCCACCTGGGTGTAAACCCGGTGAACCATGTACACGGCGATGGGCCTGATGGCCGGGCCCGAAAGCCCGCCCGTGCGGTTGGCCAGGATAGGCCGGCGGGACTCGATGTCGATGGCCATGGCGGTGAAGGTATTGATCATGGAGAGAGCGTCGGCCCCCGCCTCCACCGCCGCCCTGGCCGTGACCGTGATGTCGGTGACGTTGGGCGAAAGCTTCACGACCAGCACGTTCTTGCGGCAGACCGCCCGCACGGCCGAGACGATCTTGTGCACCTGCGTAGCGTCGGTGCCGAACTGGATGCCGCCCTCCTTGACGTTGGGGCAGGAGATGTTCAGCTCGATGCCGCGGACGGCGTCCAACTCGTCCAGCCGGCCGGCCACCGCGACGTAGTCCTCGATCTGCACGCCGGCCACGTTGACGAAAACGGGAATGCCCAGTTGCCGCAGCAGCGGGGCCTTGTCCCGCACGAAGGCCTCCAGGCCGATGTTCGCCAGGCCGATGGCGTTGAGCATGCCTGCCCGCGTCTCGACGATGCGGGGATACTCGTTGCCCTGGCGGGGCTTCTGGGTGATGCTCTTGGTGAAGAACCCGCCCAACTGCCGCAGGTCCAAGAGGTCGGCGTATTCGTCGGCATAGCCGCAGGTGCCCGAGGCGGTCACCAGCGGGTTAGCCAGCCTGACTCCGGCAATGTCCACGCTGAGGTCGATCATTCTTTGTACCCGTGTCGCGGGCATCTTGCCCGCGACACTGCGATATCTCCTACCAGCAAATCTCGCCGACGTCAAAGACCGGCCCGTCCTTGCACACCAGTTTGTACTTCCAGCCCTGGGGCGAATCGTCCTTTACCTTGCAGACGCAACCCTGGCAGGCGCCCAGCCCGCAGGCCATGTGGCGCTCCAGCGACAGTTGGCAGGGTATGCCGGCGGGCAGGCAGAGCCCGGCCACCGCCTGCATCATGGGGTTTGGCCCGCAGGCATAGACTGCCAGTTCGCCCTGGGCAACGGATGAACGTTCAATCCAGCCTTGCAGGGCCTGCGACACCAGGCCGGGGAATCCTAGCGAGCCGTCGTCGGTGGTGATGACGGTGGCGGCCCCGCGGGCGGCAAACTCCGCCGTGCACAGCGTGGGCCAGCCGGCCTGGCTGGGCAGGTCGTGCGCCCCGATTGTCAACGGCAGCGAAGCGCCCGACCGCGCCCCGGCGAAGGCGACGACTTTCTTGCCCGCCGCCGCCAGCGCCTCGGCCAGGTAGAGCATGGGCGGAATGCCCGAGCCCCCGCCCACCACCGCCGCCAGCGGGCGATCCACCGGGCGGAAACCCTGCCCCAGCGGGCCAAGAATGTCCACCGGCTCGCCCGCCTTCAACCCGGCCAGCCAGGCGGTGCCCACGCCCACCACGCGGTGAATGATTTCCAGTTCCACGCCGTCGTCCAGGTCGCGCCGACCGGCCAGGCTTATGGGCCTGCGCAGCAGGGGCTGCCGGCCGACGGTCTCGGGCTGATGAGGCGGCGGGAGGGATCCGGGCCGCCATTCAAACTCTGTCGGCTTTAGGATCGGCTCGACCCGCCCGCAGCGGATGTTCACGAACTGACCCGGCTGGGTGGGCGGGAATTCCGCCAGCCGCAAGAGCAGGGCGAAGTGGTCGGCGCAGGCGGGCCGGTTGGCCAGAACGCCGGCGGTGAAGATGCCCTTGGATTTTGTGGTCGGCACGGCCATAGCAATCATCCTAGAAAATCGGCCGGACAAATGCAAAGGCGGGTTTAGCGGCCCTGGAATCCCTGTTCCTGCGTTACGGGCCGCCCCTGGTCTGCAAGAGCGACAACGGCAGCCCGTTCATTGCCCAACTCTTTGAAGAACTTCTTGATCGATGGAAGGTAATTGCCCTCTTGTCGCCGCCAAACACCCCTCAGTATAATGGCTCCGTCGAGGCGGGGTTTTAGTCCGCTCCAAGACACGTGCCTACTACGAGGCGGTGCGACATGGTCGGCTTGACCGGTGCACGTCTGATGACCTGGCAGCAGCCCACGGGCTCTCCAACTGCGCCTCCCGGCCCTGGGGCCGGTAATAGGTGCCTGTCCCTATTTTCCCGGGCTCAGCAACAAAGGTCGGAGGATAGAGACTTGTAATTGGCCCAATGATAGAGGTGATCGTAATGCAATTATCTTACCTCCTGAAATGGCGATGCGGATCTGATCCCCAGTATGCGTGGTCTCTTCGGGGCATCCATCCGGATGGATCGTTTTATGGGGAGATTACGTGGGAATCCTCGCAAGGTAGAGGACAGGTGAATGTTGAAGGAAAACTGTCCCAATCAGATTGCAGGCGACTTCAAGAGATACTTGAACGGATTGATAAGATTCCACACAGGTTATCGAGTGAACTGTGGGTTGGTCTGCTAGCAGAGGGTTCCCCCCAACACCCGCGAATAATCCACCTATATCCATTTGATTGTCATGCCCGTACGGATGCTGACGCTGAGTTCGTTGCTCTTATTGATATCCTGAAGCCATACATGGAGAAGTTCTATGATTGGGGTAAATAGGGTAAATAGGGACAGTCACCTATTTATCCGGAGCGGCTGCTGGGCCGCTCGCGCAACGGCCAGTGGCGTGTCAATGTGCGGAGTAAGGTGATCGGATTGAGATGACCTTTGCGGCGAACATTCTGGTTCTGTGGTTGTGCGCGAGTCCGGCCGCGCCCAGCGGATTCTCGGCCACGGCCGTGGCCCCCGACCGCATCAGCGTGTCCTGGCTGGACAACAGCCGCAACGAGACCGGCTTCCGTCTGCAGTGGTTGAATGACTCAACTTGGGAGGACGTGCTGACAACCAACGGCGGCCTTACCGGCCCGGGCGTGACCACGGTGAGCGTGGGCGGCCTGGACAACGCCAACAGTTACTGGTTCCGCGTGCGGGCGGAGAACGTTGGCGGCTATTCCGCCTGGCCAGGACGGAATTGACAGGCGTCCGTGCCTTCTGCAGCGC
>PMYM01000031.1 GCA_003171235.1 Phycisphaerales bacterium
CCGCCAGTGCCCCCAGCTCTGCCCCCGCCAGTTCCCCCGCCCCCTCCGGCGGGCAGAAGTCCAACCTGGACCGCGCCGCCGAGCACATGGACAACGCCGCCCAGAAGCTGACCGAGCAGGACAAGAAAGACGCCTCCGCCAACATGGAAAAGGCCCTGGCCGAGATGAAAGGCCAGGTCCGCAAGCTGGGCGAACTGGAACGGAAGGTCCAGGAAGAGGCCAAGAAGGTCCGGCCCGAACAGAACGTGGCCGAGCAGAAGGATAATTCCCAGCGCACCGAGAAACTCTCCCAGGACATGCAGCAGGAGAAAAACGGCAAGCAGGTGCCGGGCAATAAAGCCGTCGGCTCGGCCGCCAAGAAAATGGAATCCGCCGCCGGCAAGATGAGCAATAGCGACAGCAGCGCCGGCGAAGATCAGCAGCAGTCGGTGGCCGAGTTGGACAAGGCCAAGGACGAGCTGGAGAAGGCCATCGAGGAAGCCAAACAGCAACTGCAGAACCAGGCCCTGGCCAAGATCGAGACCATGCTCCGCGAGATGCTCCAGGCCCAGCAGGCCCTCTCCAAAAGCACGATCGAACTGGAGGGCAAGAAGCCCGCCGGCGGGGAATTCGACCGCCCCCAACTGGCCAAGCTGGGCGAGCTTACCGACGCCGAAGGCAAACTGGCCGGGCGAAGCGGCGAAGTGCTGGACATGGTCAAGAAGGAAGGCACTACCGTGGTCTTCCCGCTGATTCTGGAGAAGGTCAAGACCGACCTGCTGAGCGTGCAGAAGTTGCTGGCCGACAAGCAGACCGGCCACTTCACCCAATCGGTGCAGAAAGAGGTCGAGGACAGCCTTGCCCAGTTGATCGCCGCCCTCCAGGCCGAACAGCGCAAGCGCAAGGGCGGGGGCGGTGGCGGCAAGGGCGGCGGCGGAAAAGCGCCGCTGGTTCCGCCCGAGGCCGAGCTGCGCATGCTGCGGATGATGCAGCTCCAGATCAATGGCCGGACACAGGAGATCAATGGGGCCCTCAAGGTCGGCGGCATCAGCCAGGCCGAGCACGCCGTCCAGGCCAAACTGGCCGGCGAGCGCGAAGCGGCGGTCAAGAAAATGACCGAGGACCTGGCCGCCAAAGCCGCCAAGGGCGATAATTAACCATGTGGGGAGGAACTGTCATGAAATCAATGCTGGCCGGAATTCTGATCCTGACCCTGACTGGCCTGCTGGCCGCCCAGGAGCCCTCTGCCCCTGACGCCGCCCAGCCCGACCCGTTGGCCCAGCTTCAGGCGCTTTCGCCCGAGCAACTGGCCGCCCTGCTCAAGCAGGCCAAGGCCAACCGCCTGGCCCTGGAGCGCGAGCAGGTGGCGGCGGAATTGAACAACCCCGTCTCGGTCTTCGACCCGGACAAGGTGCCCCAGGCCATCCAGGCCATGAACGACGCCCCCGCCGACACCTGGCAAGACAACGCCCAGCGCATCTGCAAGGCCTTCGCCGCCGTCGATCGCCGCTTCGGCAAGGCCTACGACCTGCTGGCCCAAAAAAAGTACGATGACGCCGTGAGCGAGGCCAAGGCCCTGGTCAGCGACCGCCAGAGCAGCTACCAAAACGCCGCCCGCTGCTACGTTTACGCCCTGGCCCTGGCCGGGGCGGGCAAGGGCGACGACGCCGTCGAGGCCTATACCGAATTGATCAAGGACATGTCCGACCGGCTTAGTTTCTCCTCCATGGCCGTGCTCAACGCCGCCGCCGTGTACGAGAAGATGAACCGGATGTACTACGCCTCGGCCCTGTACAAGGCCTGGGTGGAGAACTTCGGCCTGCTGGACCCCCAACTGGCCGACGAACTGGCCAGGAAGGCCGAGGAAATCGCCGCCGATTACAAGGATCCCCTGGGCACCCTCTCCAAGAAGATGGACGGCGTGCGCCAGTTGCTTACCGACGGCGACAGCGGCGAAGTAACGCAGAAGAAACAGCAGGAAATCGTGGCCATGCTGGACGACCTGATCGCCATGGCCGAGGAGAAGAACGCCCAGGGCAGTGCGGGTGACAGCCAGAACCAGGGAAAGAAGCCCGGCCAGGGGCAGGGCCAGGGCCAAGGTCAAGGCCAGGGCAAGGGCCAGGGTCAGTTACCGGCGGGCGTGGGCCGACCCAGCAGTCCGGCCCTGGTCAGCGCCCTGCCCGGCGGCGGTTCGGGCGGAACCCCCACCCAGGTCAGCCCGGCCAACACCGGCGAGGGCCTGGACCCCTGGGGCCATTTGCCGGCTGAAGAGCAAAAGAAGCTGATGGAGACCGCCCGCGAAAGCATGCCCGAACGCTACAACGAAATGTTGCGCGATTACTATCGGCGTATGGCCGTCGAACGCGCCACCAAGAACCGGTAAGAACTCATATGGGCCTTAGAACAATCAGTTTGGCGGTCGTGGCGATGGGCCTGGCGCTGGCCGGCGCCCAGCAGGCCGCGCCCGCCGGGGGCGCCGCCTCCGCGGCTGCAACGGCGCCGGCCCCCGTAATCGCCGCCATGCAAAGTCAGCCTGCCGGCACGCAGCCGGCCAGTGCTCCGGCCAGCCAGCCTGCCGCCACGCGCCCCGCCAGCCCGGCCTTCATTACCATTGACGGCAAAGAAGTCGCCGGCAAATGCCTTTCCATCGCCGATGGCAAGGCGACCTTCCAGACCCAGCAGAGCGAACTTTCCCTGCCCCTGGCGCAGTTGTGGGTCATCCGCCTGGGGGTTTGCGGCGAATTGGCAAACCGCACCGGCGGGGCGGTCATCTGTTTTGACCAGATGCCCTCCTGCCAGCTTTGGGCCTCCGGCCTAACCATCGACAACGGCAAGCTCTCCTGCCAGAGCGATCTTCTGGGCAAGACCGTCATCGACCTGGCGCAATTGTCGGCCGTGTATCTGCCCTCAGGGCAAAAGCTGTCCGCCCTCCAGGCCAAGTACCGCGAACTGAACGTAAAGCGCTCCACCACCGACACCATCACCCTGGACGACAAGAAGGGCAACCTGCTGCCGCTGCCGGGCGTGCTCAAGGGCCTTTCCGCCGACAAGGTGGCGCTGCAGTTTGAGGGCGATGAACGGCAGGCTGAACGGGCAGGGCTTCGCGTGCTGGAGTTTGCCGCTTTGCCCGACAAGCCTTCCCCGCCCCAGGGCTACCTGGTCGGCATCGACGGCTCGATCGTGCCCTTCGCCTCCGTCAGCCTGGCCGACGGCCAGTTGGCGGTCACCGGGCAGGGGGCCTCCTACGAAGGCGCCAAGATCGAGTCGGTGGCGGAGATTCGTTTTGTCTCCACACGCACCGTCAACCTTTCGGACTCAAAGCCCGCCGCCGTTGAACAGTCGGGCATGTTCGACCTGGTTTTCCCGTACCGGACGGACCAATCCGCCGCCGGCACGCCCTTGCGATTGGGCGGGATGATTTACTCCCACGGGCTGGGCCTGCATAGCCGTTGCCGCCTGAGTTACAACCTGGACGGCAAGTACGTGGCCCTGGCTGGGTTGGCCGGCATCGACGACATCGCCGCCGGCAAGGGCAACGCCGAATTGAGGATCATCGGCGACGAGCGGGAACTGGCCCACATGGCCCTGATCGGCGGCGAGCAGCCCCTGCCTATCCGCTGCGACCTGACGGGCGTGAAGGAATTGGTCATCCTGGTTGACTTCGGCCTCGACCACGTGGACGTCGGCGACCACGTAGACCTGGTGGACATGCGATTGATAAAGCCCTGACCGATGATTCGCCGGCCCATGCTGCACTGCCCCAGCCCGTTTGGCCGTATAATCGCCCTATGGGGCCCCTGGAGACAAAAGAGTGGGTGCGGGAGTTGGCCGCCCGGCAGGGATTCGTCGCCGCCGGCGTGGCCGCGGCGGATTGCTCTCTGCCCACCGGGCCGCTTGAGCAGTTCCTCCAGAACGGGTATCACGCCGGCATGGCCTACCTGGTGCGGCAGGGCATGGGCCGGCTGGATGTACGGTCGGTCCTGCCGCAGGCCCAAAGCGTTATCTGTCTGGCCGTCTCGTACGCCCCCGCACCTGGCGACCCTGCCAACGCCCACGTCGCCCGCTACGCCCGTGGCCGCGACTATCACCGCCTGCTCCGCAGACGGTGCGAGAAGATAGTGGCCCAACTGCGGACGCATAAGGCGGACCTGGCGGCGAAGATTTGCGTAGATAGCGCCCCCCTCAGCGACCGTAGCTTGGCCGCCGCCGCCGGGCTGGGCTGGATCGGCCGCAACGGGTGCCTGATAAACCCGCGGTGGGGCAGTTACCTCCTGCTGGCCGAGATCGTCACCGATCTGCCCCTGCCGCCGGACTCACCCATCCCCAGCCGCTGCGGCGACTGCCGGCGATGCATCCAGGCTTGCCCCGGCCAGGCCATCGTGGCCGACGGCCTGGTGGATTGCCGCCGCTGCAACAGCTACCTGACTATCGAGCATCGCGGCCAGATCCCGCCCGATCGCCGCCGCCAGATCGGCCAACGCGTCTTTGGCTGCGACGCCTGCCAGGAGGCCTGCCCGTTCAACCAGGGCGCCCCAGCCGGGCTGGAGGAATTCCGCCGCCCGACTGCGATGGCCGGCATGTCGCCCCGCCAGTTGCTGCGGCTCTCGCGGGCGGGCTGGGAAGAATTCTCGCCCGGCAGCCCCCTGCGGCGGTGCGGCTACGACGGCCTGCTGCGCAACGCGGCTATCGCCTGCGAGAATGCGTCTTAGAGCCTATCCTAATAAC
>PMYM01000059.1 GCA_003171235.1 Phycisphaerales bacterium
GATTTGTGAAAACTGCTCTAGCTTCGCTCACGGCTGGGTGGCATGGCAGCCCGCGTCTTTTGCGGGCGGCCATGAAAGACCTCGGCAAGCCTGGCGTCTGCCCAAAAGAGCATGATTTTGCCGTAACGGAAAGGCTAAACATGGTCACGCGAAAAGAAGCGTGACCATGCCACCCGAGAACCGTTCGCTTCGCTCACGAACCGGCGTGCCCTACATAACTTACTCTTCCTCGTGGAAGGGCACGCCGATGTCGGCCACGAACACCTGGCCGGTGTAAGCTTCTGCCCCTGGCTGCTGGAAGCCGATCTTCTCGGCCACGAAGGTCACCGTCAGGGCGGCCCGGATGGCCGGGCCGGGGGCCTGGCCGCTGTCGCAGTCCAGGCCGGTGGGAATGTCGATGGCCGCCACGGGTATGCCAGCGGCGTTGACCTGCTCGACCGCCAGGGCCACTTCGCCCGTCAGCGGCCCCTGAATGCCCGTGCCGCCCAGGGCGTCAACCGCCAGGTCGAAACCCGCCAGCATGGCCGACAGGCTCGGCAGAGTATGGGCACTCAGCGGTTCGATGTTCAGAGCGAGCTTGTCGATGATGGTGAAGTGGGTCTTCGCGTCAGGCGTCATCTTTGCGGGCGAACCCACGACAAAAACCTTCACCTGGTGGCCGCGGAGGTGCAGGTGCCGGGCGACCACGAAGCCGTCCCCGCCGTTGTTGCCCACGCCGGCCACCACCGCCACACGCGCCCGCTGGGGCGCGGGCAGCAGGGGGCGGATCAGGTGCTGCTCGATGAGGTCGGCCGCGCTGCGCCCGGCGTTCTCCATGAGCACCACGCCGGGCACGCGGTATTCCTGGATGGCTCGCCGGTCAAATTCGCGAACCTGCTGACGCGTCATCGCCGGCCTGGCGGCAGACATGATCTACCCCACTGGCAGGCACGGGCCTGGCGCCCATGCCGGTTATTCCATAATCTGGTCGATGACGGCCTTGAGATCCTTCTTGGTCTGCAGGCCCACGAACTTGCGCACCACCTGCCCGCCCTTGAACAAGAGCAGCGTCGGTATGGACTGGATGCCGAAGCGAATAGCCGTGTCGTGGTTGTCGTCGGTATTGAGCTTGCCGACGGTCACCTTGCCGTCATACTCGTCGGCCAGTTGATCTATAGTCGGGGCAAGCATGCGGCAGGGCATGCACCAGTCAGCCCAGAAATCCACCAGCACCGGCTGGGGGTTCTGCAAAACGGTCTGCTCGAAATTCGCATCCGTGATCGTCACGATCTTGTCACTGGCCATCGACACATTCCTTTCCGCTTGGGCCATCGGCCACCGGCATGCATGATAGACGTAGGCGCCCAAGCTGTCAATCGTCCGGGCGGCCGCCCGATTCGCGCGATCCCCTCAGCGGGGCTTCCTTTTCTCGATAATGGCATAAAAGCCTCCGTCCGACCAGGCCTGCGGCGCCTGCACGCCGGCGGGCAGGGCGCCGCGGCTGTGCAGCAGGCGCAGGTCTCGCCGGCGCGAGATCAGGTCTTCGATGATGCCGGAGTTTTCTTCCCGCTCCAGCGAGCAGGTGGAGTACACAAGCGTCCCGCCGGGGCGGACGAAGTTGGCCCCCAGGAAGACCAGTTGCCGCTGATTGAAGGCCGCCTGTTCCAGGCTGCGGCGGCTGAAGCGCCAGCGGGCCTCGGCCCGGCGGGCCAGCACGCCGGTGTTGGTGCAGGGGGCGTCCACCAGCACGAAGTCGAAACTCTCCGGCTCCAGGCCCGCCAGTTCCTGGGCCTGCACGGTTTGCACGATCTGGATGCCGCAGCGGCGGCAGTTATCCTGCACGCGGGCGAGTTTTTCCGGGTTGACGTCGGCGGCGACTATCCGGCCCTGGCCGGCCAGACGGCGGGCGATCTGCACCGTCTTGGTGCCGGGGGCGGCACAGAGGTCCAGGGCCGCCATCCCCGGCTTGAGGAAATCGCCGCAGGCGGCGATGACGCTGCTGGCCATGGCGTCCTGAGGGTGGGCGTGGCCCTGCCCGAAGGCCGGGAGCTTTTCCAGTTCCAGCGGACCGCTCACCACCACGCTGTAGCCGTTGGCGTGGGCGACGGCCGGCACGCCCAGGGCGGCAAGCTGCCCCAGCACGGTTTGCACGCCGATCAGTTCGGTATCGACCCGCAGCACCAGGGGCGGGCGGGCGTTGGCATGCCGGGCCACCGCCAGCACCTTGGCCAGCCCGCCGAAGGCCTTGAACCAGCGATACGCCAGTTCCTCCGGCAGGGAGCAGGCCTCGGCCAGGTATGCCGCCGGGCGCTCGGAGGGGTTGGCGAATATCGGCCGGTCGAAGCGGCGGAACTGCCCAGGCTCCGTCTCCAGCACGTCCCGCGCCGAGGCGGCCTGGCCATGCTGCACGGCTGAGACCGACCGCTGCACGCTGCGCAACATGCCGTTGACAAAGCCCCGGGTCTCCGGCGGGCACAGTTCCACGGTTTCGTTGACGGCGGCGAAGTCGGGGATGCGATCCAAGAAGAGCAACTGGTAAAGCCCCAGGCGCAGGCTGTTCAGCAGGCGCGGCGCGGGCATCTCGGGCTTCTTCTGAAACGCCTTGACGACGGCGTCCAGCGTGCCCCGGCGGCGGACCACGCCCAGGGCCAGTTCCCAGGCCAGCGAGGCCTCCGCCGGCGAGGCCGCCCGACCCAGCAGGCGATCCAGGTGGGCGGTGACGTTGCCCGCCCGGTCGCCCAGGGCATCCAGCGCCAACTGCCGCGATGTCAGGATTTCACTCATAAAAAACTCTAGGCTACAGGCCTAAGGCTCCAGGCTGCAGGAACAACTGGTTCTACCTGCAGCCTGTGGCCTGTAGCCTTTAGCCTGCTGTTCTCTTACGTTGTCGTCAGGAACGTATCTCCGCTCTTGACGTGATGGCCGTTGCAGAAGTCGCGCCACTGCATCAACCGGCCGCCGGCGGGTTTGATCTCCAGGATCTCCAGCCGCCCCAGGCCGCAGGCCACCGTCCGGTCCGACAGCACCAACCCCGGCAGGGCGACGCGCTGATCCGGCTCGTGGGCGGCGGCGCGGGCGATAGTCACCGGCAGGCAGGCGCCCCCGGCCGGCACAAAGCCGCTCTGCCCGCCCGGCCAGGGCCAGGTTCCGTGGATGCGGTTGCGGATCGCCAGGGCGTCGTCGCCCCAGTTGACGCTGCCGTCGGACTTCTTCAGCCGCGGGGCCTTGGTGGCGCGGACTTCATCCTGCTCCCGGGCGCTCAGTTCCCCTCCGGCCAGGGCGGCCAGCGTCTCCAATACCGCCTCGGCCCCCATCTCGGCCAGGCGATGCCGCAGCTCCAGGGCGGTTTCCTGGGGGTCGATGTCGGTCTGCCGCCGGTGGTACATGGCCCCGGCGTCCATGCGGTCGACGAGTTGGAAGGTGGTCACGCCGGTCGTCCGGCAGCCGCGGATGATCGCCCAGTTGACCGGGGCGGCCCCGCGCAGCTCCGGCAGCAGCGAGCCGTGCAGATTGATGGCCCCGGCGGCGAAGGCTTGGCGGGCCGGCTGGCGGATCATCTGCCCGAAATCCACCACCAGCAGCAACTCGGCCCGCAACTGCCCCAGGGCCTCGACCACCTCGGGGGCGTTTATGTCCTCCACCGCCCGCACCGCCAGGCCCAACTGCCCGGCCTCCTGGGCCAGGGGAGTGGGGCGGAGTTGGCCGCCCCGCCCGGCCGGTCGCGGCGGCTGGGTCAACACCAACGGCAGATCCATCCCCTGGTCCACCAGTTGTTGGAGGGTCGGAATGCCAAACTCGCCGCTGCCGCAGAATACGATTCGCATGCCGTATTCTGGCCCATCCCGCCGGCCATTGCCAGTGGCAGCCTCGAAGAATGGAGATTCCCGCCTGGCCGGTAGGCCGCCGGCAGGGGCAGGGTGGCAGGTCAACCTGTTCCAGCCGACATGGCCAGCGGAATGTCCGCCCGGAACGACACCCTACAGCCGGGCGACCTTGAGGAGTTTTTCGGACAGCGATTGGGCGGTCAGTTCCTCGTCGGCGCGGAAGACGGCGATGCAGCCTCGGGCGTGGGCAGTGTCCAGGATCACCGCCCGGTCGCTGACGATATGGCAGCCCTCCTCCTGCGGCTGATGGCCCAGCAGGAAGAGCTTGACGCCCAGGCGGCGGGCCAATTCATCCAGGGCCTCGGGCAGGTGCCCCCGCCCCCAGACCCATTCATAGACGCTACCGCCGCGGACGAAGTCGCTTTGCCAGTAGGGGCGGTCCAGGACGCTCCAGTCGATCAGCCCCATGCGCTGGGGGCTGGGCAGCGAGTGGCTCATCATGACGCCGTTGGGGCAGCGGGCGGCCAGGGGCATGGCCAGCAGCATCTGGGCCATGGCGTCGTTGACCTCCGCCGCCTCTTGGCCGAAGGATTCCTGCAGGCCCTGCCGGAAGGCCCGGCAGACGCCGCGCCCCTCCTTGGTGATCTCGTTGCCGGTGCACTGGGCCAGGTCGTGGTTGCCCAGCAGGAAGAACACCTGCCGGGGATGGGCCAGCTTCAGCCTGGCCGCCCGCAGCAACAGGTCAAAGCTGCGATCGGCCCCCGACTGGGTCGCCGGGCCGCCGTGGATTATCTCCTGCAGCACCAGCCGCCGGTGGGGGTGGGAGCCCAGTTTGCAATAGGCGATCAGCTTGGCCAGGTTGGCGCGGTGCCCGTGCAGGTCGCCGGCGTAAACGATCTGGTCGTCGGCCTGGAATTGCAGGCAGTTGCCCTGCCGGAAGGGGCAGTTGGCCAGCAGGCCCCAGCAGGTGCGGAAGATGTCGGATACCGGGTGTCCCATCGCTTGGTCCGCCCGTCAAGTTGCGTGCAATGAAGATTGCACGCAACTAGAGCAGGAGAGCAGGAGAAAGTAGAGAGTTGAAACGGTAGTCTGCCCCGTTTTGAGGGCAGAAACTGCTCTCCTGCGGTCTACTTTCTCCTCTCTGCTTTCTGAAACACTATTCAAAAATCACTCCTGGCTACGCTAGGTCTTCTCCGCGCCCGGGGCGTTGCGGCGGCAGGTGTGGGCGATGAGTTCCAGCCGGCCGATCAGCTCGCGCACGCTGGAGGGCCGGCGCGACTGCTCCATCTCGATGCAGTCGGCGACGAGCTTGCTCAGCCCGGCCGGCACCTCGGGGTTTATTTCCTCCACCGGGCGGAGGCGCAGGTCGGTGGCCATCATCACCTGGTTGGTCATCTTGGGCAGGAGGGTGGGAATGGGGATGCCGGTCAGGGCCCAGTACAGTGCGGCGCCGAAGTTGAAGATGTCGGTGCGGGCGTCCAGCGGGCGCAGCAGCACCTGCTCGGGAGCGATGAAGTCGGGGGTGCCCTGTATGCGCTGCTTGATCGTGCCGAGGGCGCAGCTTTGCCCGAAATCGATGATCTTCACCGCGCCGTCATCGCCCACGATGATGTTGTTGGGCTTCATGTCGGCGTGGATGAAGCCCCGGGCATGCATGTGGGCGAGGGCCTGGGCCACCCCCAGGAAGATTTCCAGCACGCTCAGCACCTGCTTGGGGCGGGTGGCCTGCACGCTGCTGCCCGGGCAGAATTCCATCAGCAGGTGCAGCTCGCTGACGCTGAAGAACCAGCGCCGGCGGTTGAGCCGGTAGCACTTGCGGATGGCGGGGTGGTCGAACCGCCTGGCGATCTCGAATTCGTTGGTCGCCTGCCCGAAAAAGCGACCGTCGTCGCCTTTTTCCCGAACGATCCGCTTCAAGGCGTAGATGGAGTTATCGCGGCAGTCGCGCACGCGCCAGATGGTGCTGCGGGCGCCGCTGCCAAGGTAATCCATTACCTGGAAGCCAGGTATCACCAGTCGCGTCCGCGAGCGATCCATTATGATCCAATGTAAGAGGCCACAAGCAACCGGGATTGCATTCGCCATAATAATGGGGAAATCCCCCAATTACAAAGGTCAGGGTGAAATTGGTTTGCGGCAAAAGGGCGGGGCGGGGGGCGCTAGTTTGACGGCAGGAGGCTCTGGTGAAAGGCCTCGGCGGGGAAGCTGGGGCCGGGGCAGCCTTCCTGGGCCAGGTCGCTGTGGAGGTAGACGCGGTCGGGCGGAATCTGGCAGACCGTCTGCAGCGCCCGCACCAGGTTGGCCAGGGCCAGCACCTGTTGCGGGGTGGGCTCCTGGCCTTCCAGCAGCAGGCAGATGCCGATGCTGTTAGTGTTGAAGTTGGCGCCGGGCACGTCGATGTGCCGGCCGTCGGCCTGGCGGTTCCACAGGGGGGTGGCCTTCACCTGGCCGTCGCCCAGGCGGCGGGGCGAGCCGATGAGGAAATGGCAGCCGTCGGCGGCGGCCAGGCCGTCGCGCCCGGTGTCGTGAATGACGATGTGCCGCCACTTGACATACTGCAGGCCCACCTGCTCGTCCACCTGGCGCACGGCCTCCATCTGCGGCAGCGAAGCAGTGGATTGCAGCGGCAGGGGGACCGCCGGGCGGGCCGGCGCCGTCTCCATGGCCAGCAGCAGCGCCGCCCCCAAGGTCATGCACGCCACCAGCGCCGCCAGCGTCTTGATCGTCCCTGATCTCATACCCGAATTCCGTTCACAGATACGCTCGAATGTCTCATAACTAACGTGGACATCGGCAAAGGGCAAGGGTTTTCTGCTGGAAAAAGCTCTGCGACCGGAGAAACTTGCGGTGGGGCGGCCTCCAGGAAAGAACAAAGCTGAAAGCTAGCGCAGTTTGCAGAAGCCTGTAGC
>PMYM01000085.1:0-6367 GCA_003171235.1 Phycisphaerales bacterium
ATTACTATCTTGGTATGACAGGGTAAGCGGAAGGGGCTTGCTCATTTTGTCCACACCAGGTTATATTATCAGTATGTTGGGCTTGGTTATTGGATGCCGTCTTTAAAACCAGCGTGGGGCTAAAAAAAGTCGCGGGCGGGTTGGATTCCCATTCGCCCCCGTCGCCGGCGGCGGGAATCTTGCATTTGCCCCAGGCCGGAGGCTAGCATAGGGTGAGCGTGAAGCGATTGCGCGAAATACCGCAGGACCCCATCGACCGGCTCAGCCGGTCCAGCGAGCACCGCCCAGCTTGGCAGGGATTGCTGCTGGCGGGGGTGGGCCTGGCCTTTGTAGCCGGGGGGGCGCTGGCGGTGCATCAACTGGGCCCCAACCAATGGTGGATCGACAAAAAGACCAACCGCAGCATCTCAGAACCGGACCTGGTTTACGAACTCAGCCGCGACGGCATCTACGTGCAGAAGCAGCAGCCCATCCCGCCCGAAGACACCGGCACCCAGCCGGAGGTGCGGATCTCTTCGCAGCCGACCACTCCGCCGGCGGGCATTCCGGAGAAGACTCCAGAAAAATGCGATACCTGAGTGAAGTAACTTACCGGTCATGCGTGACATGACCACCCTCACGCCCTCGACATCGGACCCGCCCCAGGCGCACTCGCCGCGGCGGACCAGATTTCTATCCCACCTTCGCCCCTGGATACAGACGGCCTTCCTGGCCGTGTTCCTCTGGCCCTACCAGTGGGTGACGCAGGCCCTGGCGGCCCTGGGCATCAACTTCAACCCGCACATGATCCCCGGCTGCGTGTTCCACTGCTATGCCTGCCCGCTCTCCACCTTCGCCTGCCCGGTGGGAATCGTGGCCCAGTCGGTCGCCCACGGTTTTGTTCCTTTTCTGGCCCTGGGCGTGGTGATCACCACGGGGGCGCTGCTGGGCTCGCTGGCGTGCGGGTGGGCCTGCCCCTTCGGCTTCCTCCAGGATATTCTGGCGCGGGTGCCGCTGCCCAAGCTGCGCATCCCGGCCTGGATGAGCCACGGCCGGTACCTGGTGCTGCTGTTCCTGGTGATCCTGATACCCTGGCGCTTCGGCAGCGATCATCCGCTGTTCATCTGCAGCGTCTGCCCGGCGGGCGGGCTGGAGGCGGGCGTGTACGATCAAGTCAGCCGCCACGGCTTGGCGGGGCTACTGGCCATGAGCCCGACGAAGACGGCCATCGTCCTACTCTTTCTAGGCTGGGCGACGCTGACCATCCGTCCCTGGTGCACGATTTTCTGCCCGCTGGGCGGGTTTTTCGCGCTCTTCAACCGCGTCAGCATCTTCTACCTGCGCTTCGCCAAGACCAGTTGCACCGCCTGCAATCTCTGCCGTTCGCGCTGCGCTTACGGCGTGGAGGTGGAAAAGAGCGTCAACGTCAGCCGCTGCCTGCGCTGCATGGAATGCACCACCTGCGGCGCCTTTGAACCGGCCCTGGCCATCGCCAAGCCGCAAGAACATCCCCCCGACTAGCGAGGCAATCAGTCAGGGCGCGCAGATTCCTCGAAACGCCGTGCCCAGAGGCGATTATCCTGTGGCGTGCCTTTCGACGACAATGCAATCACAGGAGTGAGTCATGGCCAGGAACTGGCGGCGAGGTTTTTCGGCCGAGCAGAAGGTGCAGCGCATCCGGCCGGAGTATTCCAACGACTTCCTTAACAACCCCCACAAGGGCGCCACCACGTTCCAGCGGTTCAACGGCGACCCGCTTTACCGCCAGGGCTGGAACGACGCCGAGGGCCCGCTGGTCTTCCCCCCGCCGCCGCGCAGCCTGCATAACAAAAACTACCCCGACACCCGCATAAGCTACTGCCGCTGGCTTTGGTCGGTGCTGGAGCCGGAAAAGGGCCGCATACGCTTGGACATCATCGAGGGGGCGCTGCGGGCCGCCCACCAGCGCGGGCAGACGCTCCAACTCCGCACCCAACCCTACATTGGCGACGACGTCCCCGAGTGGTTCAAACGCACGGGGGCGAAGTTCTACCAGGAGGGCGGCCAGCCGCACCCCGACTGCAACGACCCGCTGTACGTCAAGCACTGGGGCGAGCACATCCGCGAGCTGGGCAACCGCCTCGACGGCCACCCGGACCTGGAGAGCTTCGACATCGCCTACGGCGGCCAGTGCGGCGAGATGGGCGGCAACGCCTCCTGCCCCACCGCCCGAAAACTGGTGGACATTTACCTGGAGGCCTTCCAGAAGACCCAGCTCGTCAGCATGGTCGGCACGCCCGGCTGCGCCTACGCCGCCACGCGCCGCGACCGCAAGGTCGGCTGGCGCGGCGACTGCTACGGCGACATGCGCCGGCTTGCACCGGGCAAGCTTCCCCCCGGCCATTGCTGGAACCACATGTTCGACGAGTATCCCAAGGCGGTCGAAACCAGCGGGGTGAAGGAAGCGTGGAAAACCGCCCCCGTCACCTTCGAGACCTGCTGGATGGTGCCGTACTGGTACAAGCAAGGCTGGGACATCGACTTCATCATCGAGCAGGGCTACAAGTACCACGTCTCGGTATTCATGCCCAAAAGCAACGCCTTCCCCCGGGCGTGGATGGGCAAACTGATGGAATTCAACAAGCGCATCGGCTACCGCTTCCACATCCACCAGGTGCTGCTGCCGCTGGAGGCCAGGCCGGGTGCGGCCGTGCCGCTGGAGGCGGTCATAGACAACCGCGGAATCGCCCCTATCTACCGGCCATACAAGATGGCCCTGCGCTTTTCCCAGGGCAAGCGGCAGCACGTGGTGGCGCTGCCGCAGGACATCCGCCAGTGGCTGGTGGACCTGAATTTCTTCCGCCAGGAGATCGTCCTGCCCCGCGGCCTTAAGCGCGGCGTAGCCGAGATATCCACCGCCATCGTCAACGACGATCACCAGCCGGTGGTGAAGTTCGCCTCCAAGGGCCTGGGCAAAGACGGCTGGACGAAACTGACGCACATGGATGTCTTGTAACGCCGAAGGACAACCAGAACGGCGGGCGGTGCCCGTCCTGCGCACTCGGCTATGCCGGACGAAACCGGGGAGTTGAAAGGGCGGGCAACGCCCGGCCAGCCGGAACTTGTGCTGGCCGCCTTGAGGGGTATAATCCGGCAAGTTAGAAAGAACTGGGATGGGAGTATTGTCATGGACGGCAAGAACGGAACGGGTTTTTTCGGCGGGCAGCGCGCGGGCATGTTTCTTCTGGGGACCAGCCTGGCCCTGGGCTTTGCCTTCTCGGCCTACATGCTCTCCAACGCCCTGGTGAGGATGCGCCAGGAAAGCCTCATCCGCGTTAAGGGGCAGGCCCAGAAGCACATCACCTCCAACTACGCCACCTGGAGCTGCGCCTACTCCAGCCGGGCGGGCGACCTGCCGTCGGCCTACGCCGCCCTGGAGACGGCCGGCAAGGCGGTCAAGGATTTCCTGCTGGCCGCCAAGGTGGCGGGGGGCGAGATGTCCCTCGGCCCGGCGGGCATCGAAATCCAGCACAAGAAGGACAACAAGGGCAACGAAACCAACGCCATCGAGGGCTACGTGCTGCGCCAGTGCGTCACCGTCAACTCCAGCGAGGTGGGCAAGGTGGACGCCGTTTCCAAGGACATCTCCAGCCTGATCAAAAGCGGCATAGAGCTCCAGGTGAACACCCCCTTGTTCACCTACACCGACATCGAGGCGGTCAAGCTCGACCTGATCGCCCAGGCCACCCAAAGCGCGTATCAGCGGGCCAGCATCATGGCCGAAAACAGCCACGGCAAGATCGCCCGGCTGAATTCCGCCTCGCAGGGCGTCTTCCAGATCACCTCGGTCAATTCCACCGAGACCTCCGGCGAGGGCTGCTACGACACCTCATCCATCGACAAGACCGTCAAGTGCGTGGTGACCCTGGACTTCCAGGTGGAGAAGTAGGGTGTATGGCGGGCAATGCTCGCAGCCTGGCGCGCGGGATCCCCAAAGCGGTTACCGTTACCGGAGCCGAAGAAAGATGTTGAGCCGGGCTGCCAAACGGCCAGCCCGCATCGTCAGAAACGCCTCGTAAGCCATGAACCAGTCCCGATTCTCCGCAAGGATGCCAAACAACTGGTCGTCCGCATAGTCCTTCGCTTTCCCTGAAAGCGCATCGTAGATTGTCGTCGGATCCTTGTCACCAATTTCTGCGTAGTCAGCTTGCGAAAGAATGGCGTAGTTAGCCATGCAATTGATTCGATCCGGCTCGATGTTGTGCTCGCGGAGCAGTTCCTTTGGAAAGACGTGATGCACCGCCAACGGATCATTGATGTCCCGCCTCGCGACATCTAAGAGCGGAGCCTCTTCGTACCATGTTCGTGCACCTTTAGAGACTAGGTACGCTAGGTAAACCTGCATGAGCGGCGAATGCATGCCGCGTTCTTTCAGAATATCTTCTGGTTTAATGGGCCGCAGTTCATTCTTCGGAATTGCCCTGAACACGAGTGATGCTTTCCGCTGTCTGTTGGAGGCCGCCTTGCGAACGCCGCTGATGTATTTGTTGATTGTCGATTCGACCGCCCCACGGAAGAGTCCTCGTACGCCCGTGATGCAAAGATAACGTCGGATATCCTCGTGTTCGCTTGCGGCGAAGCCCCCGGGTCGATCTCGCAGCACATAGGTAAGTGGAATGAGTGCCGTAGCCGAGGGCAACCAGCGACGCGTAGTCCAACCCAATTCGTCGCGGATAAATGCAACGACTTTGGATAGTCCGTGTTCTGTTGCCCTCCAACTTTCCCTAATATCCTTGTCGCCATTCGCCCAATTCTTTGGAAGGTCCGAGAAGCTGGAGTTGTCCCTGTGCGCCGTGATAAGTGTCCGAGTGGCAAATACGAAGTTAAGCCCAAGTCGGCACGGGTGGTCTCTTTGCACGAAACTCCGCATCTTCGGAACGATGTCCGCAGTCGCGCGATGCGTCAGGGTAGCGGCCTCGGCATCGCCACGGCTGAGCGGCTTCCCGCCTTTGTTCAGCCGCTTGAAGAGTTCGATGGCATTATCCAAGTCCTTATCGGTATCCCCGGTTTGAAAATCCTCGCACGGTGCTGTCGCCTCCAGCATTTTCGCAACGGAGGTCAAACGGTCGCGGTACTTGGCTTGATCCTCATGGGATTTGTTGATTATCCCTTTGTCGGTCAACTTCCCCAGTATTTCGGCAAGAATAGTCTCCCTCTCAACCGATGTGGCGCCCCCTTTGGGAATCAGGCGCGACAACTCGATCAACGCCGGATCATCTCTGGCGATTCGTTTTTCGATGGTGCGGGTTCGCTTGCCCATAACGAACCGCTCCTTCCGTACATCGAAGAAAGCGCGAGTGGCCAGATTATCGCCCAGTTTGTCTTCTAGTGCCAGCGAGAGACTTGTGAGCCGCTGTTGGCCGTCGAGTAGGTAACCCAAGAACGGGTCTTCGATTCTCTTGCCAGCCCGAGGCGTGATTGCTTTGTCCCGAACCGTTTGTCCCGTCGGAGTCTTCCAGATGTAGAAGACTCCGATTGGCCAACCCCTATAGAGGGAATCCAGAAGGTTCACGACTTTCGGCGCTGGCCACACATAGTCTCGCTGCATCAGAGGCAACTCGATTACCCCTGAATCGAATCTTCGGACAAGATCAATCAGCTTGACATAGGCCATCCTATACTCCCCGTCTAGGTTTCAGACGAATCTCACCCGTGACCGTCGCGGGCCGCTTGTATAACCACCTATAAGTTTGCCTGTAATCACTACGTTCCGTCAAGGTTTTTTTGGCCCAGATTTGCTCTGTTTCCAAGTCTCTATGTCGGGCATTGTTCCCGGCGACGGACGCCTGGGCAATTACAGATGCCTCTTATTGGCCAGGGCCTTCAGCGCCGCCTCCGCCCGCTCGTAGTGCTCAAATTGGCGTTCCTTGGCGCGGAACTCGGCGTGATGCACTCCCCGCCGCCGGCCCCAGCGGATGCCCACCTGGCGGTGCAAGAGCTCGTGGTACATCACGAAGTCCAGCACGAACGTCGGCACGTCCGCCTGGCCCAGGCGGCGGTTGATCAAGATGCGATCGCGCAGGTGGTCGTAACTGCCAAAGCGCCACCGGCCGTTGCGGCTGGCCCAGGCCAGAGCCGGATGCGTCTCCTGGTCGGCGAAATACTGCCCCCGCACCCGCCGGTATGATTCCGCCAACGGGTCACTCCCATCCTCCCCCGCCTCACTTCTTCCGCCCTCCCCCACCGGGCCAACCCCGGCAAGTTCGTTAAGCCGGAGGGTGATCGCCCGGCACGGTTCCGCCAGCAGCGCCCGCTCAGCCGCCTTCCCGCCGCCGCCAGCCATGGCCGACTTCACCAGCGCCCCTATGCCCTCAGCCGACAGGGCGATCGCCGCTATCGGCAGGCGCAG